>JAURQI010000090.1 GCA_030836155.1 Crocinitomix sp. | reverse complement strand
TCATTTTTTAATAAGCGTTGCACATAAGGTTCTAACTTTTCGTAATTCGTAAGCGGTACTTTTTTATTAAAATCAGCATACGACTGAATGGAATCAAAATCAAATTCTCGGCCCCATTCTGTGTTTTTTCCGTGCTCCACTAAATTCATCAACACCTCATCTTGTACCTCTAATGGGTACTTCTTAAACAAATCAATCTGATGGATTCGTTTTTTAATAATCCAGGAAAAAAGGGAATTAAACGGCATAAGACCAAGATAATAAAAAATGGCTCAAAAGCAGGTTTGCCTTTGAGCCATCACAATTTTATATAAGGTATCGACTATCCGAAAAATAGAATCCCGAAAATAGTAATGAGTGCAACCACTACGTAAATAGGAACCAAGATAGATGTTGAATCGTCGAAATAAGGTCTGTTTGAATTTTCTGATGATGCCATAACATTTATTTTTCTGCTGTAAATATAATGAACTCCTCGCAATCGATGGCGATTTTTCATTGAAAATACGTTTTGACACGGTGAAATGGCTATCAATCAGGGAGAATCTGCCCAAATATTTGTAAATTTAGAATGTATAAAAGCTACACACCATGAAAAATTTCATTTTACTCGCCCTTATGCTAATGGGCAGCTGGCAAATTAATGCGCAGCTCAATTATTCAAAAGTCAAGATCTATGCAACCAATGCAGAACTGAATGACTTGTCCAATATGGGCGTCACATTGGATCATGGTAAACACAAACTGAATCATTGGTGTGAAGTGGATTTATCAGCACGAGAAATTCAAATTTTAGATGAAGAAGGCATTGCCTATGATATCTTGATTGATGACGTAGCTTCCTATTATGCTGAACACATCAATGATCCCATCACAAGATCTGACCGATCGGATTGTGACGGAGGAGATGATGGTGGATACAATCCAACTACACCTGAGAATTTCGAATTAGGAGATATGGGTGGATATTATACATATGAGGAATATTTGGCAGAACTCGATGCCATGCATGCGGCATATCCTGAATTAATTACAGAAAAAGATGGTGTACCTGGTTTTGAAACCTGGGAAGGACGTCCAATTCATTGGGTTAGAATTTCGGATAATGCTGAGACGGATGAAGTTGACGAGGAAGAAGTCCTTTATACTGCCATTCATCATGCTAGAGAACCCATGAGTTTATCACAAACTATCTTTTACATGTGGTACCTTTTAGAGAACTATGGAATAAATGATGAGGTCACCTATTTGGTGGATAATACAGAAATGTACTTTGTTCCAATGATCAACCCAGACGGTTATAAATACAACCATACGACCAACCCTGGCGGTGGCGGAATGCATCGTAAAAATAGAAACCCGGATATCGGTGACGATAATATGGGGGTTGATTTGAATAGAAATTATTCATACCACTGGAACGAATCAGGTACTTCCCCTTTTGAAAATGGAGATACATATGCTGGTGTTTCAGATTTTTCCGAGCCAGAAACGCAAGCTATAAAGTGGATGTGTGAAAATCATGAATTTAAATTTGCCTTCAATGCGCATTCGCATGGTGACTTATTATTATTTCCAATAGGATGGGCTTATGCAGAGTTTGCCGAAGATCACGATTATTTTCAAGCGTATACTGACCACATGTCTGTTCACAATGGTTATATCGGTCAGAAATCGACTGAATTGTACCCAGCAGCAGGTGATTCAGACGATTGGATGTATGTGGACGACTTAGATGTTAAACCTGAAATTTTTGCTGTAACGCCAGAAGTTGGCGATGCATTCTGGCCTCCAAGTTCGGCTATCATTCCGACCTGTAAGGAGATGTTATTCTCAAATTTGGTCATGTCTCACCTAGCACATGTATATGGTGTAACGGCTGACCTCGAGGATAATCGACTGAGCGCAAGCACGGGATATTTAAACTATTCAATTAACCGCTTGGGATTAAAAGATGGTGATATCACCGTTTCAATGACGGGTGTGTCTGGAATCACCATTACAGGAGATGCCAATGTGCATACATTAGCTTTAATGGAAACAGAAGAAGATTCTATCGCCTATGAAATTGATGGTGATTTAGTTTTTGGTGATGAGATTAAATATGTGATCCACACGGATAATGGCACTTGGACAAGACATGATACGATTATCAAAAGTTATGGAGAAGGTTTTGTTGTTTTCTCAGATGATTGTGATGATTTATTCCACTGGTCTGGTGATTGGGATTTGACAGACGAAACGTTTTATTCGCCTTCTAACTGCATCACCGATAGTCCTTATGATGATACCTACGGAAATAATGTCGAAAAAGAAATTGAATTGGATGAAGCATTCTCATTTGAAGGTGCGTCATATGCTTATGTGAACTTCCGTGCTAAATGGGAAATCGAAAGTGATTATGATTATGTTGAGTTTATGGCGAGTACGAACGACGGGGCAACATGGACGCCTCTTTGTGGAAACTATACGGTTTTAGGCGTTGCTCCGCAGGATGTCGATGAACCATTATATGAAGGTATGCAGGCTGATTGGGTATTAGAAGAAATCGACCTAACAGATTATATTGATGAAGATAATGTAAGATTTAAATTCTTATTGATAACGGATGGAGGATTACAAATGGATGGCTTCTATTTTGATGACTTTTCAGTAGTATCGGATGGTGGACAATCAGGAATTACTGAGGATGACGCTTTTAAATTTAAAATCTATCCGAATCCAGCGAATGAGCAAGTGCAAATTCTTGTAGAAAACCCAACTGAGGTGGCTTCAATTATGATTAGGGATGAATTAGGTAGAGTTGTTTATCAATCCAATCAGTTTGAGGCTATGATCGGAACCAATGATATGGAGGCCGGACATTATTTCGTGCAGATTACTGATAAAAACAATGAAGCGGTCACGCAGAAATTGGTGATTGTCCGATAGGGGAACTAACCCATATAACGATAACCTACACCTTTTACGGTGCGGATAATACTCGAACCGAAACGCTCTCTCAGTTTACGAACATGCACGTCAATTGTACGGTCATTGATATTCGAATGGCCCCAAACATTCGCTAAGATCTCTTCGCGTCTAAAAACCTTATCTGGAGAACTCATGAGATAAGACAGTAGCTCGAACTCCTTTTTGGGAATAATACTTTCTTTTCCGTTTTTTCTTATTGAAAAGCGATCAGTATTCAAAACAACTTTTTCAGGAGAGGCATCATGCATATGATAATGGCTTATTCTTGACAATGCAGCACGCACCTTGTGCATAAGGACTTTAATACTTACCGGTTTAACAATGTAGTCATCTCCTCCTGCACGATAACCCGCTACCTGTGAATAATCTTCTCCCCTCGCTGAGAGAAAAAGGATATACGCGCCTGTTAATTGTGCATCTTTTCTCAGAAATTCGCACACCTCTATCCCATCAATATCTGGCAACATAACATCGAGAATCACAAGGTCTGGTCTAATTTTCTTACACAAATTCATTACCTCACGGCCAGTTCCAACCGCATGAACAGTTAACCCAGCCTTTTGAAGGTTGTACCTTAATAATTCTCTAATATCCGCATCGTCCTCGACGACTAATACAGTCTGCTCCAAATTATTCTTTTTACAAAAATATCTCCAGAGCACTACAAAAGCGTTAATTCATAGTTACGTTTCTTTTAACATAAAATGAACTTAATGTTAATCCATTGTTAAGGACAATTAATGAATTCATAACACGATATTTTGGAATCCCCTGAAAACGAGCATATACATTTGCATTGAATTTAAGCGTTAAAATAATGAAAGCAACTAAGATTCTATTACTTATGACTTTTCTTGGGATTATGAATATCTCACATGCGCAGACTGGAACAGTTGGAGGTGTGGTGATGCAAAATCTAGGTGATGGAGAAGAGACGGTGCCTCTGACAACTGTATCCGTTCTAAAAAATGGCAAAATGACACCAAAAGTAAAAACGGATTTTTTTGGTGCGTATTCTATCAATTTACCGGAAGGTGAAAACACTTTAGTTTTTACTAATCGCACCTTGCAACTAAAGGCAGATACTGTTATTTTAAACATTGTCTCTGGCCAAAAGATTACGCACAATGTAATGATGAGTGGTGCGGGACAACTTGAAGAAGTTGTAATTACTGCAAAAAGGACGTTAGATAATGGTAAGTCAGAAGTGGCAGTTGTGCAAGACGTCAAAAATGATACGAAGGTGACCACGCAAAAATCACGTAATATGATCGAAAAAACGGGGCAAAGTGATTTAGGTGGAGCTGCTAAAACAATGACAGGTATGTCAACGGTTGGTTCTTCACTTTACGTTCGTGGTTTGGGCGATCGATATAACGTGGCTTACATGAACGGATTACCAATCCCTTCTCCACACCCTGATTTTAGAGTGGCTCCTTTAAGTATTTTCCCTACTGATATCGTGAGTTCTATTGAAGTCAGTAAAGTAATGTCTTCAGAATTATACGGTGATTTCTCTGGAGGCGCATTTAACGTTTCTACAAGAAGCTTTTATAGTCAACCAACTTTAAAAATTGGAATTGGTAGTGGATATAACACGCAAACTACTTTTAATGATTTCAGAACCTACGAAGGTGGTCATTACGATTATTTTGGATTCGATAACGGAACGCGTCAAATTCCTGAGTATGTTATTGCCAATTCGAAAACAGGGACACTTAGTGCTGTGAACAATATTTATCCCAACTCGATCTACAGTTCAAAAGAAGGTAACCCAACTGGCTTCAACGATAATTTCGGTACCAAGCTTGTAAGCGCTTTACCTAATTCTAACTTTTCTTTAACAGCGGGAAATTTTTATCCTACAACTAAATCCAAAGATCGATCGAAAGGGATTGGATTCTTGACTTTGCTGTCACACGATCACAGCTATCGCTATGAAAACGGTCAGATTAAAATCATCAACGCACAAAGTGAAGAACGTTTGAACTACGATTTTGATAAGTACAGAAGAGAAACGGCTACAACCGGATTGTTCAACTTGTATTTCAGATTGAATCCAAAAAACAACATCTCCTTTAATTCTTTATTTGTCAACAATTCAAGTGACGAAGTAAGAGAGTCTTGGGGTTCACACTTTGACTACCCAAGAGATGTCTATTCACGAAGAAACACTTATCAACAGAATTTTATCTCTGTCAATCAAATAATTGGTACACATGAATTTTTACCTTTTAGCGAAGATTCATCTCTGTCTCGATTAACTATAGACTGGAGAGGATCGTACAGCATAACAGGAAGTCAAGAACCCGATAGAAAACAGTTTGTTGCATTTTATGATGAAGAAAACAGGAATGCAACTAACAGCTATGCCTTTAACTTTATCGATCGTAATGAAAATCATATTTTCCACAGTGCTTTACGTGAAAGTGAGATTGCTGGAAAAGTAAATGCTAGTTACGTCTTAAAATATGGAGAGCAGTGGAATTCGTATCAAAAAGATAGTCTACCTGCTGAGAAAATTATTCTAAAAGTTGGTGCTGATTACAAATCAAAAAAAAGAGCGTTTAATTACAAACAATACAACTATATCCTAAACAGCTTAGCAGATGAGGTTGGAAACAATGTTGACATTTATAATATGAACGAATTCTTAAATTCTGATCGTCACGAATTAGGTCAGTTTAGCATTGATGAAGTAGTGAACTTCGGTTCATCTTACGCAGCGCAACAGCAAGTAACTGGGTTCTACTCAGATATTCAAATGCGTTTTAACAAGTTCCACATCATCCCGGGCGTTCGTTTCGAAAGTGGATACCAAAGCGTTGAGAACAGAAACCAACAAACGCCTTCTGAATACGAAAAGAACATCATCTTGAGCAACGACATCTTACCGAGCTTAATAACACGTCTCAATGCAACAGATAAAGATGTATTCCGATTTGTAGCGAGTAAAACATTAACGCGTCCTAAATTCAATGAGGTTGCACCATTCCAGTATGTATTGTACTTCGCAGGTATGAAAGCCCAGGGTAATCCAGAATTGGATAACGGTACAAACTACAATGCTGACTTCCGTTATGAGCGTTATGGAAAACCAGGTGAAATGTTCACAGTTGGTGGTTTCTATAAATATTTAGATCGTCCAATTGAGCAAACGATGCGTGCAACTGCCAGTGGACAATTGATGAGCTTTGCCAACGCGCAATCGGCAAACGTTATTGGAGCAGAAATTGAAATGATGAAGAGCCTAGCTTTCTTGGTGAGTGATTCTTTGAAAAGAGATACGAGCATCTTAAATCAATTCAGTGTTGCCATCAACGCCACTTATATGTACACTTCAGTTATCATTGACACAACGGATGGTGGTGCAATTAACACCAATTCAATCCGTCCACTAGAAGGAGCTTCTCCATACCTAATCAACTTTGATTTAAGTTATAAAAATGACTTTGGTTCTGATGACGATAACAATAAGAAGTCAGTTTTATTTGCTGCCTCTTATAATGTATTCGGACCCCGTTTATTCTCAGTTGGATCTAACGGAATTGGTGATCAGTATGAGCAACCCGTTAACTCGCTCAATTTTGTAAGTAGTATTACATTTAATGATACATATAGTTTCGGATTTAAAGCAAAGAATATCTTAAACCCTACAATCAATATCGTGCAGCAAGACATGGTAAATGCGGGTGAAACATTAAACGTTTCAAGCTTCCAAAGAGGTATCGACTTTAGCTTGTCATTCTCTTACAACATCCCTGTTGCTAAGAAAAAGAAAAAGCCAACTGAAATGGCTGAAGCCGAAACAGAAGCTGCTGAATAAGTAATTCATTTTATAAATGGTATCCCGTTGGTCACTGACTAACGGGATTTTTTTTGCTGTTTGATCAATCTCATCATGAGAACCCACTCTCAATTTGCAGCGCTGCAATTACATTAACTTAATGTTAAACCACTTTAACGATTAATTAACCTAAGCGTAATAAGCAGGTAATTGGTTAGCGAAACATAAGCTACATCTTTGTATCGAAATCTGAAAAAAGAAAAGAGAAATGAAAATTCAAAAAAGTACTGTCAAGATGATGGTTTTAGCAGGCGCACTACTGGCAGTAGTTCTTGCTTGTAAGAAAAAAGGATGTACTGATCCATTAGCAACTAACTATGATGCTGAAGCTAAAAAAGATGACGGTTCGTGTGAATTACCTGATACCGATACGTGGTATACAGAAGTAACTATTGGAAGTGAAACGTACAACCAAATCACTGGTACTATTGATGCAGATCGTACGATCACTGCTGCTGGTAACTGGATGATCTCTGGTGGTGTATTCGTTGGTTCAGGAGCTACTTTAACAATTGAGCCTGGAGTTACTGTATATGCTGCAAATGATGGGACTACTCCTTTCCTCTCTATATCCCAAGGAGGTAAAATCGAAGCTTGTGGGACGGCTGATGAACCAATCGTTTTTACTCCGATCGCTGACGCTCCAACTCCAGGTTCTTGGGGAGGAATTATCATAAACGGATACGCTCCAATCAACACTGGTGCGAGTGCTGAGGGTGAAGGTGGTACAGGTATCTATGGTGGTGACAATGCTGCTGACAACTCTGGTTCTATGTGTTATGTTCGTGTTGAGTACGCTGGAAAAATCTTAGGTACAGATAACGAATTGAACGGATTCTCATTCAACGGATGTGGATCAGGAACAACACTACACCACTTACAAGCATACAAAGGATCTGATGATGGATTTGAGTTCTTCGGTGGAACTGTTTCTTTAAAATATGCGATCTCTTCTGGTAACCAAGATGATTCATTTGACTGGACACACGGATGGTCAGGAAATGGACAATTCTGGGTTGTAAACCAAGACGCTGTTGGTGGTGACCGTGGTATCGAAGCAGATAACAACGGTGATAACAACGAAGCTGCACCTTATTCTAACCCGAACATTGCTAACGTTACTTTAATTGGTGTTAACGATGGTGATGATTCAAACCAAGGTTTGAAATTAAGAGAAGGAACTAAAGGTAACTTAATGAACTTCGTCGTAACTGGATTCCCTAAAAGAGGAGCGCAAGTTGAGCACGACGTAACTTTAGGAAACATGGACGGTGGTTCATTGACTATGATGAACAGCATCATTGACAATGTTAACCCATTCGTTTTCACAACATCTGCTGGAGACGCTGCAACGGGTATCGCTAACTTCGAAGATGTTGCAAACGGAAACACTTCAGCTACTGATGGTTCTTTAGTTGGATTCCTTTCAGGATATGTTGGAACGACTGCAACTGGCGCTGGTGACCCAACGGCATGGGGATCATGGTTTGATGCTGCGTCTTACATCGGTGCTGTTCAGTCAGGATCTGATTGGACTGCCGGTTGGACGAAAGCACTTTAATCCAAATACAACTTTTCGAAATAAAAAGGGTTCGTTGATCAACGAACCCTTTTTATGTTTAAACTATTAAAATCTTTATTCTTTTGCTTATTTTTTTTCGAAAAACTACGTCTGAAATTTATATCCTACCCCTTTCACGGTAACAATATGTTTGTCCCCAATTTTTTCTCTTAATTTTCGAATGTGAACATCAATTGTTCGGTCACCTACAACAACGTCTGTGCCCCATACACTACTCATAATCGCATCGCGATGGAATACTTTTCCAGGCTTAGACATAAGGAGCGCAAGTAATTCAAATTCCTTTCGCGGTAATATCATCTCCTGACCATCTTTCGAAATTAAATAGCGCTCTCTATCTACCACTATTGATTGCTTAGCTTCTAATTGATCTTGTTTCTTTGTAGCTAATTTATTTTGACGTCTCAATACCGCCGCTATCCGACTAACCAATAATTTCGGTTTTATTGGTTTGGTGATATAATCGTCAGCACCTGCATCAAATCCCGCAATTTGAGAATAATCTTCTCCTCGAGCCGTTAAAAAACAAACCATTGTATTCTGAAGCGCTGGAATATCTCTTAATTTTTCACATGTCGCGATACCATCCAATCCGGGCATCATCACATCCAATAAAATAAGATCTGGAATGTTTTTTTTAGCCAATTCAATTCCCTCCATTCCGTTTTCAGCTTCGGCAACCATATACCCTTCCTTTTCAAGATTATACCTGATCAGGATCCGAATATCCTGTTCATCATCGATTACAAGAATTGAATGACTCATTGATTTATGGTTTTAAACAAAAATAATGATTTATTAGCTAGAATGACCTACTAACATTTTGAGTTAACAATTCGATAATCTTCAGAGGGTGCTAAAAAAAGCCTAGCATGGAAACACGTAAAGAGAGACAAAACAGTACTTACAATGGGAGTAGAAAATACCCCAAGATACCTCCACCCAGAATAATCCAGATTGGATTTGTCTTCTTAAGTACGAAGACAACGAAGAAAGAAAGTCCTGCTATCAATATTGTTTTCCAGTCATTCAATGTTTCATATCCCATTTGATACAGTACAAATAACATAACTCCAAGAGCAGCAATATTTACAGCGTCCAAAAAATTTCTGAGCAAGGCAGATTTTCTCATTTTTGGAATTAGTGGGTTTAATATCCAAACAAATAGAAAAGATGGCAGGAAAATACCTGCTGTTGCCGCAATTGCACCCCAGAACCCCGTTAATTGGTACCCAATAAAAGTAGCAGTTGAAAGCACAGGACCTGGGGTGAATTGACCTACTGCAATTGCATCTATCAATTCTGTCCTTGTCAACCATCCTCTTCCCACCAATTCTGCGTCGAGATATGCGAATAAAACATATCCACTACCATATAATACCGATCCTACCTTTAGAAAGGTCCAAAAAACAGTCCATGATGACAAACTTATCTTCGAAATTACCGGTGCTTGAGCAAGTAACAGGGGTATGATTGATTTAACATTTGTATCAGACTTAGCAGTAAACTTATTCTTCAACTGATAATATAATACACTAAGCAAACCAGCAGCCAATAGTGCAACGATTTCATTTACACCATAATAACAAGCAACGATAACAAGCACTCCCAAGGCTCCTAATTCAGCATTTTTAAGTGCTTTTTTTCCCAACTTATAGATGGCCGAAGCTATAATTGCTAACACTGCCGGCTTGATCCCATAGACAAAACCTGCGACATCCGGTAATTGACCATAAGTGATGTAGAGATAGGCTAATGTACCTGTTACAAATACAGCTGGAAAAATGAAACATATTCCAGCTATGAAAAGACCTGGAATTCCCGCTCGTTCATGTCCACAATGCATCGTCATTTCAGTAGAATTAGGTCCTGGAATTAGATTGGTAGCTCCCATTAGATCCAGAAAGTGCTGGCGATCCATCCACTTTCTTTTGGTTACTACCTCTTCCTCCATCATAGCAATGTGAGCTGCAGGGCCTCCAAAGGCAAAACAACCTAGTTTAAAAAATACAGACGCTACTTCAATCAGTTTTTCCCTTTGTGTCATACTACAAATTATATCATACTACAAAATTATAGGGAAGATTTATAACATTGGTTAAACTAACGTTAATTTCTATTTAAAAATGGATATCGAATTGAAGGCGATAATACAACTTATCATCTCTACCAGCGTTCGGCGTAATATCACCTGCAAACCCTCTTTGACGATAGCTAATATCTGTTTGAACCTTCAATTTATGTCCTACAAAGAACTTCGAAAGTCCAAGCGTGTATTCCGTTTCGTTGTTGCTTACACCTACTTGAGGAGTTATCTGCGTGTATCTCCCGGTCAATTCAACATTGTTTTTAAACATCCATCCTGCTTGCGCATTAATACCTGTTCCAACGTAGTACGTACCAACTACGATTGACTCATCATCCTTGTCATAAACATTAGGATCATCTCCATCCACCATTTTGTTTGCATACTCGATCATAATGTTTAATCCTTTGTACTTAAACATTAGATCTGCAAAAATGGTGTTCAACGTTTTGCCTTGTGCATGTGATCCATCCTCATTGTATATAAAACTACCGTTCTGTCCTCGTTCTCGAGGTGCTCGCTCGTTGATGTCATAGGTAAAACCAAGGGCTAATTTGGGTTTTTCTTCGCGGTAAATAGCAGAAGCTACATAATCTCCCTTTTTCTGAAACTTTCCAAAAGGTAACATTTCCAATCTGAATGTATAGTCATATCCACCGATATTATTTGCTGTTATATTTCTCCCCTCTCCTTGCGTAAAAGCTACAACCTCTCTTACTAAGAACTGACTTCCTAATGTAAAATGATGCTTAAGTTGAACACCCATATCACGATCAATATTATAACGACTATTCAATCGTGATCGATCTACAAGTTGCATGTTCCCCGAGGAGATCACTCGCTCTCTATTGCCAGGCAACTTAGCCTGACCGGCCTTAATCGAAAAATTTCCAAAGAAATTCCAATCAATAAATGCATCTAGAATAAATCTTGGAGCAAAATTATGCTCGGCATCAATTCCCCCACCTATGTCTCTATTTGTCAGACCGAACTCCATTTTATATTTCAATTTTGGTGTAAAGGCATATCCATTAAATTTAAATCGTGATCTACGGATCAAAAAATTCGAAGATAAATCTTCAACGTATTGGAAATCATCATCCCGTACATTCCAATCAGCCATGTAAAGTGACTGAAAACGAACACCAAACTTCATTGTGTAAGATGAATCTTTACCAATTACATTTATGCCTTTACCAAAGCTATCCGTACTGATCTGCCCCATTGCTGTGTTCAATGAAAACGCAATTACGACTAGAGAAATGATCTTATTCATAGGAGATTGTTTTTTTCAACTCTATTGAGCGATAATCATGTTTGATTGTTGATTTTTGAGGACAAAGATTATATTTAATTAACATATAATTTATATACATAACTTATACTTAACCTTTTCTTAACTTTAACATTAGGCATTTCACAGTCATGCAAAACCAATATAAATAAGGGTTTAGACAAATGAATAAACAGTTCGTTATCCAGGATGAAATAATTTTTAACCCTATTTTTTTAACATAACCTTAACATTGAAACCGAATCCATACTGGAATGAAAACCTACTTTTGCCCAAATTCTTTACATATTAAAATGAAAAAAATTATAGGTATTCTCAGCCTGCTAAGCATCACTATAACCTCGATGAGTGCTCAGCAAGAAGTTAACAACGAAGTTATAGATACAAGCACTGCTGTCTTAAGCGTACCAACGCTTATTACACCTGCTGGATTTGAATACAGTTTTGAAAACGATGTTGATTCATTGACCTTAAAGCCGTTTGAAACGGGTAAATCAACGATTTCTTGGGAATCACTGGACGGAAAAGCAACTACTTTTAATTATTGTGAAGTAGGAACAGATGATTGGAAGACAATAACAATCCATGCCGACAAAACTGAAATAACTATAAGCAACTTATCAGAAAACACAGTATTTGCATGTGCTTTTTCGAACGGCGAAAACATTACCGAAGGCACGCTTCATTTTAACACTTATTCTGAATCCATCTTTAAGAATAATTCTGCAAAAGGTAAAGAAGAGGCTGTTGAGTTTATGTGGGCAATCGAGTTAGATCAGATTAACAAAATTCTCTCTGTTTATCCTGAAGCAAGTTACTCACTCAAATACAACACAAAGATTGGAGAAAAACAGAACAAGAAATTTCCAGAAAAATCTCCATGGATAGTTGAAGAAGACATTCCAATCAACAAGGTTAAAAAGAAAATTGATGAGCTTGTTGGTGGAGAGAAGTATGTTTATAAAATTGGTTTGAACCTTGATAATAAAACAATCTGGTCCAAAAAAGGGAAATTCGAAACCGAACGTGCATGGGGTATTTTTAGGTTTTTAGTTCTAATCGGAGCCTTAGGTATGTTTATCTTTGGTATGAAGATTATGAGTGAAGGTCTTCAAAAAGCTGCCGGATCTCGTCTAAGAAATATGTTAGGGTCAATTACATCAAATCGTGTTTCAGGTGTGTTGACAGGATTCGGAATCACATCAATTGTTCAATCGTCTTCGGTAACTACCGTGATGACTGTAAGTTTTGTAAATGCAGGACTACTTACATTAAGACAATCAGCAGGTGTAATGATGGGTGCCAATATTGGTACGACATTAACGGCTTGGTTAATCTTGATCTTCGGATTCAAAGTAAGTTTATCTTCTTACGCATACATTTTCATTGCTTTTGGAGCACCATTATTGTTCTTTACAAAAGGGAAAGCGAAAACTTGGGCGAGCGTCATCATTGGATTTGCCCTTTTATTTATGGGATTAGGAGCATTGAAAGACGCTGTACCATCATTAGGCACTGATTCTTCGATTGTTCAGTTTTTCATTGACTTTAAAGATGTATGGTATGGTCCCTTAATGTTCGTTTTCCTTGGGGCTTTAGTAACAGTTGTAATTCAGTCATCATCGGCTGCAATGGCATTGACGATGACGATGGTTGCAGGGGGTGTTATTCCATTTGAAGTGGCTTCTGCTATGATTTTGGGTGAAAATATTGGTACTACGATTACAGCAGAATTGGCTTCATTAATCGGTAATGTGCACGCAAAACGATCTGCTCGCATACACTCGCTATTTAACATTATCGGTGTAGCATGGGCGATTTTACTCTTCCCTTTCATTCTTAAAGGGATAGCGTTATTCATTGAAGGAGATCCATACAGCGACGGGGGATCAGCAAACTTAGCTTTAGCAATCTTTCACTCATCATTTAATACCATCAACGTATTACTATTACTTCCTTTTGTGCCTTGGCTGGTAAGAATTGCTGAAAAGACTGTCAAATCAAGAGGAGGAGCAGATGAAGAGTTCCATCTGGATTATATCGGTTCAGGCATGATGGGCACTCCGGAAATGTCGATCTTTGAAGCTAAAAAGGAGGTTGCTAAATTTGGCGAAATCACTAGCCGAATGTCCGGGTTTACTCAAGATTTATTGACGGAACAAAACAAAAAGAAAAAGAATAAGCTCCACGAGAAAATAGAAAAATACGAAGAGATTACGGATCGGGTGGAAGTAGAAGTGGCTTCTTATTTAGCAAAGGTTTCTGAAGGCGAAATGTCTGAGTCAACCGCAGAGCGAGTTAGAGCAATGAATAGCATTGTAAACGATTTGGAGCGCATTGGTGATATCTTCTATCAAATATCAAAGGCTATCGAGCGAAAAGAAGAGCATAAAATTTGGTTCTCTCCTGAGCAAAGAACAAGTTTAACCGAAATGTTTGAGTTGGTTGATAAAGCATTTGCAGTCATGGTCGATAATTTAAATGCAGAGTGGGAAGCTGTAACGATTGATTCGGCAAAAGCAGCCGAAAACGCAATCAATAAAAAGCGCGATGAGATGCGAGAAGAACATCTTGAGAACTTGAAAAGCTCAGATTTTAACATGGAAAGTGGTATGACATTCAACAACTTATTCTCGTCATGTGAGAAAGTTGGTGATCATATCATCAACGTTACCGAAGCGATTACTGGAAGAATCTAAACGATATGTTTAAAATATAAATCCCGCTATTGGCATAAGCTAATAGCGGGATTTATTTATCTAGTAATTTAGATTTAGCAGCAAGAGCCGGCAACGTTATCGCTATCGGAACCAGCATCAAAAGGCATAGCTCCTCCACAACCTTCAAATATCCCATAATGGGTATCCCAAGTACCATAAAAATCAAAATACGCTTTAAAGCGTGTATCATTTAGCATGCGATACGTATTGCCGCATACGGTCATGATTTTACCTTTTGGGAAATGATGATGATCGTCTAAATCAAATGCAAAATCAGCACCTGTTATACCACCTTTATAGGCCACAGCTTGACCATAGTCTTCGCAGTCTGACTCTAACCCCTCGAGCTTAAATAAGCGATAAGTAACGGAATAAAACTGGATTGGTCCTACCCGTTCTTCTACCTCAATATTCTCAATGGTGATAGGTTTATTTTCCACAGCACGAGGATCGGTAAATCCAGCTGCTTTTGAATAACTCAAAAAATCATTCCAATATAAAGCACCACTTAAACATTCTCCCCATAACACCCTGTCTTCTTGCAATTTTTTCGGAATTCGACGATCTGAATAAACATCAGAAAAGTACATCTCCCCTCCCGGTTTTAATAAAGCATAAGCATCACGCAACACTTTTAATTTATCTGTTGCGAGATTAATGACGCAGTTAGAAATGATCACGTCAAAAGAATTTGGCTCAAGATTTAATTCATCTAGCGCTTCATTATTCCCTTTTAAAAAGGTCACGTTCGGTTTTTGATAGCCAAACTTTTCGGTATGATAATCGACATACTTATTCGCTACATCCAATTGCTCATCCGTCATATCTACACCCACCACATATCCCGCTTCACCAACGAGTTTACTCGCAATATAACAATCTCTTCCACTCCCTGATCCTAGATCTAAAATTCTCAACCCTTCTACATGATCTGGTATCGTCAATCCACAGCCGTAATATTTGGCTTGTACTTCATCGTGAACCTCTGCTAACGCTTTGCGAATATGCTGTGGCGGGGGAGCAATCGTACAACAGGCATTGGTTTTTAAATCTTCCGATTTTTCCAATTGTTTACCATAATAATCCTGAACTTCCTCGTGTACTGTAGCCATAATTATGTTTTCTTGTTAAAAGTATAGACGAATAATTCGCTATAACTTACAGTTTCTTTAAATGTTCCAATGCGGACTGCACATCTAAATCATCTTCAACATAAACGGAGTAATATCCATTGTCCTCCCAAACATGACGTGCAATTTCTGCTTTCATTCTATTTTTGATAACACTTCTGGATGTAATGATGTCAATATTGTTACGCTCAATGCCTAAAGTTGTCGCATAATTAATAAAACGCTCAAACATATCAGGTGTCACGTTAAATCGACGTGTAAAAGCGTCAAAATCATTTAATCGCTCTCTATTTTTATCCAAATAATCAATCGCCCAATGGTTAAAAACTCCTGCGTAATATAACTCTGTGAGATAATAAGATGCTCCAGAAGTGTCATTTGGAATAAAGACATCTGGATAGATCCCGCCTCCCCCATATACAATGCGGCCACCAGGAGTTTCAAACTTTAAAGATTCATCTACCTTTACACTGTCCTCATTGAGTAATTCACCATTTTCAATGCGATGGAAATAGTCATTTTCATAATCGACACCGTTACCATAGGGTTTCTGAATACACCGGCCTGTTGGGGTATAATAACGTGAAATGGTTAATCGTAATGCAGATCCATCCTTTAATTCCATTTGATCTTGAACCAGTCCTTTTCCAAATGATCGACGTCCCATGATAAAACCACGGTCATTATCTTGAATAGCACCAGCTACAATTTCGCTCGCTGATGCTGATAAGGAATTGATTAATACGACAACCTCTGTTTCTTCCAATATCCCTCGAGATGAAGAGAAGTATTCGTCTCGCTCCGATTGGCGTCCTTCTGTATAAACGATGAGTTTTCCAGCACCTAAAAATTCATCCACAATATCAGTTGCGGCACTCATATATCCACCACCATTATTCCGTAAATCGAAAATCAACTTCTTCATTCCCTTTTCCTTCAACTCTTTCGCTGCTGCTTTAAACTCTTTCCCCGCTAAAAAGGTAAAGCTATTTAACTTGATAAAACCAATTTCTGGTGTAAGCATAATAGCAGCATCTATACTACTCACGCCTATTGATCCTCGCGTAATCGACAAATCTTTCGTGATACCCTTACGATAAACCGTAACAATTACTTCTGTTCCTTCTTTCCCTTTCAGGAGATCCATTACTTTTTCATTGGTTGCTTCGCCATCAGCAATATGTTCATCATCTACTTTAATGATTCGATCTCCTGGTAGCATTCCAGCTGCCATAGATGGTGACCCTGGCAATACATGCGTAGCCACTAATGTGTCATTATGAATCAAAAAACGGATGCCTACGCCACCGAATTTGCCATCTAACTGTTCGTTCACTCCCTGCAGATCTTTGGCAGGAATATAGCTACTATGCGGATCTAATTTTTCAATCATTCCTTGAATTGAGCTTTCAATCAACAGTTGATTATCAACGGTGTCTACATAATTATCCTCAATCATTTGCAGAACCGTATTGTATTTATTGGACGTTTCGGTGATCATTGAACCGCTCCCGCTTGAAGGAATAAACATAGTGCCCAGCCACAAGCCAATAGCCAATGTCACACCCATTAATATGGGAATTAAGAATGTATAATTCGGTCCACTCGGTGGTTCCGCTAAAGGCTGTTGCTGCTGTGGTGTCTCAATCATAATTCTTCTAAATGGTTAACGTGTATGCCAAATTTCTCTAGAAATTCAACACCCGATTGATCTTTATATTGTTTCAAATAAACAACGCGCTTAATACCTGCCTGAATGATCAATTTGCTACATCCTTTGCAAGGTGAAAGCGTTATATATAAGGTAGCCCCCTCTGCGTTTTGTGTAGATTTTGCTACTTTCAATATCGCATTGGCTTCTGCATGTAAAACATACCAATGTGTTTCTCCCTGATCATCTTCACAAGCATTGGTGAAACCAGAGGGAGTTCCATTATACCCGTCAGAAATGATCGTCTTATTCTTAACAATTAATGCGCCGACCTGTTTTCGGTTACAGTGAGAAAGTTTTGCCCACTCGGCGGCCATTCGTAAATAAGCTCTATCGTATTTCTCTTGTTTTTTTGTCACTACTATATGCTTGGCAATTGTTGAACGTACAAATTTACGATTGTATTCAATAGGTTATGCTAAAAAAGGTTAAGGATTTTTCTTTCTGATTGGATTGGTAAATATCGCGTTTCAATGGCAAATCACCTTGTTTTACCCAGCCCATATTTTAAGATGCACCAAACGGCGCGAAATCCATCTTTCCAACCAATTTTTTTTCCTTGCTCCTCTGAACGGGCGTTATATGAAATCGGGACCTCAGCCCATTTTAACGATTTATTCTTTGCAAGTTTTGCCGTAATCTCCGGTTCAAAACCAAAACGCTGCTCCACGAGTTTTAAGGATTTAAATTCAGTTGCTGGTACTAGTTTATAACAGGTTTCCATATCCGTAATCCGAATGCCAAAAATCCAGTTAGATAGGCGGGTTAAAAATCCATTTGCTAGATTACTCAAAAAGGATCCGCCCTTTACTTCTTTACCTAAAAATCGGGAACCATATACAATGTCAGCACCCTGCTCTGTCACTCCTTTAATGAGAAAATTAATCTCTTTAGGATCCAATTCTAGATCTGCATCTTGAATGATAATATAGTCTCCTGTGGCCTTTTGAATACCAGTATGAATTGCTCCACCTTTTCCTTTATTCACTTCATGTTCCAACAAAATAAAATTTTCTTTAGAAACCGTTTCGAGTGCTTTTTTTATCTCAGAAGAGGACCGATCTGTTGAACAATCATCTACAACAATCACTTCCTTATCGATATCTCCTACCAATGGCAGTTTATCAATTAGCTGCAAAACTTCACCAATGGTATTTGCCTCGTTAAAGACAGGTATGATGATGGAGAGCTTTTGCATGAGACCAAAGATAAATGTTTCAGTGATATATTGAATAAATGGTTAAAAAATGCCATGACTTTTCTGCGGTAGAATAGTTGGATAATGTTTAATTTTAGATCAAATTCAAAAAAACTGAAAAAAGGAACTGTAATAAAATCAACTGGTAGCTGGTACTCTGTTATGGATGAGGCAGGAAAAAGATGGGATTGTCGTATTCGCGGCAAACTCAGGTTAGCAGGGATAAAATCAACGAATCCGGTAGCTGTCGGCGACCATATAGAATTTGAAATAGAATCAGACGAGGAAACCGGAGTCATTAAAAAGATTTTACCGCGTAAAAACTACATCATTCGAAAGTCAATTAACCTGAGTAAACGATCGCATATTTTAGCTGCGAATATCGATCGCGTTTATCTCTTGGTTACGCTTGTTGCTCCTCAGACGCAAACAGGTTTTATTGATCGATTCTTAGTAACGGCAGAAGCGTATCATATTCCAGTTACCTTATTGTTCAATAAGATCGATTTATACACACAAGTAGAGATCGACGCCATGGAAAAACTAAAAAAAATATATGAGTGTGTCGGCTATCCTTGTGAAACTATATCCGCTAAACGTCCTGAATCAGTTGCCTTTATTCGCGAGGAGATCAAAGGAAAAAAAGTGATGTTCGGTGGACATAGCGGAGTCGGCAAATCAACTTTAATTAATACACTTGCTCCAGATTTAAATCTCCGAACAGGTGAAATATCGGAGAGTCATTCTTCTGGTCTTCACACCACTACTTTTGCTGAGATGTTTGAGTTAGAGACCGGTGGTTTTATAATTGACACACCAGGTATTCGTGCTTTTGGTTTGATCGATTTTGATAAAAAGATTTTATCCCATTATTTTCCTGAAATGCGAGACTTATTGCTGGAATGCAAATTCAATGATTGCCAGCATATGAACGAACCTAAATGTGCCATCAAAGAGGCGTTTTATGGAGATGAAATCGCTGAGAGTCGGTACCTGAATTACCTCAATATGATGGAAGATGATGAATCAGAAACGTACCGAAAAGATATTTACAAATAAATGAGAGTCGTTTTACAACGTGTTTCTGAAGCCAGTGTAACGATTGATGACGTTATTGTTGGTTCTATTGGACGCGGTTTATTAATCTTGTTGGGGATTGAATCTGATGATGATCAAGCAGATGTAGATTGGTTAGCAGCAAAAATTAGCAAATTGCGCATTTTTAGCGATGATGAAGGTCTGATGAATTGTTCTATTAATGACGTTAATGGAGATGTTCTTATCGTCAGTCAATTTACACTTCATGCTAAAACCAAAAAAGGCAATCGCCCTTCATTTATCCGTGCTGCCATACCTGAAATTGCTATTCCACTTTATACCTCATTCATAAAAAAATTAGAAGAAGAAATTATTGGTAAAATTGAAACGGGAGAGTTCGGTGGTGATATGAAAGTTGCTCTTGTGAATGATGGACCCGTTACCATCACAATCGATACAAAACAAAAGGAATAATCCGATATCTTCTTGCTTTCAAAAATGAACTTGTGCTGGTAATTCAAAAAAAATGAATTAAACACCAATCGATTGTTTAACTTTGAACATCTTGAAAAAGGTATTAGTCATAAGATTCAGTTCAATTGGGGATATTGTATTAACCAGCCCTATCTTACGTTGTTTAAAAAAACAACATCCTGAAATTGAAATTCACTATTTGACCAAATCATCTTTTCGTTTTATTGTCGAGCAAAATGAGTATGTGTCTAAAGTACATACCATCGACAATGATATTGATGAAGTATTACCTCAATTAAAGGCAGAAGAGTTCAATTTTGTTGTGGACCTACACCACAATTTGCGCACATGGCGATTAAAGCAAAAACTCAAAACTGCTTCAAAAGCTTTCCCGAAATTGAATTTTGAAAAATTTATGCTTACGACTTTTAAGCGTCGTAAGATGCCAGATATTCATGTGGTAGATCGTTATTTTGAAGCGGTCGCTTCACTCGGGGTGGAAAATGACAAGGAAGGATTAGATTATTTCCTGCCCGTCAATGTAATTTTACCAAGTGACATCGAGCATATCAAAGATTATGTTGCTGTGGCCATCGGCGCTCAATTTGCCACCAAAAAAATGCCTGTCAACAAATTGATTGCGTTGATTCAAAAAATTGATTCGACCGTATTGTTACTCGGTGGACCAACGGACATTGAAGCGGGCAAACAAATAGCCGAAAAATGTACTAATGGTATTAACTTATGCGGGCGAATGCATTTAAATGAATCGGCTTTGGTCATAAAAAATGCCAAAAAAGTGATTACTCACGACACGGGCCTTATGCACATCGCTGCGGCATTTAAAAAACCGATTATTTCTATATGGGGAAATACCGTTCCGGAATTGGGGATGTATCCTTATCTACCTTCAGACAGGGCGCTATTTACGATTCATCAAGTGGAACTGCCTTGCCGCCCTTGCTCGAAAATCGGACATCAAAAATGCCCGAAAGGTCATTTTAAATGTATGGAGTTACAAGATTTAGAGGAGATTGCAGCAGCGACAAACCGCTGATGCTAGGCTTTAAAAATTGCGCGCAATTCCGTCGCGTCTTCCGCTTTCATTCTACCAGCAATGACTAAACTTAATTGCCTTCTGCGCAAAGCTGCGTCATACCGTGCTTGATCTTCTTCCGTTTCAGGTGTAATCTCCGGCACAGCGATACTTCTCCCATTCTGATCAACCGCTACAAATGTCAAGATCGCTTGATTACTCAAGTCTTGCTCGCCTGTTACACGATCTTCGACAGTAACGTCTATAATTACTTCCATGGAGGAATTAAACGCACGTGATACTTTTGCGCTCAGCGTAACGATCGCTCCTAAATCAATCTGCTTGCTAAAAGACACGTTGTTAATCGCTGCGGTAACAGCTACACGTCCGGAATGTCGAAATGCGGCAACAGCTGCAATCTCATCAATCCATGCCATTAAAGCGCCTCCAAATAGCTTGCCTAAGGTATTTGTATCATTCGGAAGCACAACCTTAGTTGTTGTAGCTATTGAAGCACTCGGATATTTAGTTTGATTCGCCATGATCTCCAAATTAAATTGCAAAGTTAGGAATTAAAGTTGTATACCTGCTCTTCATAAATAAAGAAGCAAAAAAAAACCCTCGTCTTTGACGAGGGTTTTCCAATATTTTCAAAAATCTATTGATTATCTAAATTCGATCTTTTTGCGATTATCCTCCAAATCTGCCTTCTCACGTAGTGCTTGAATAACCGCTTGATCAGCCGAACCTTTTCGCTGCACTTCTAATGGAGCACGAACTACTTCTGTATCTGTAGTCTCAGGAGCAGGTGTTTCGCTTTCAACGATAAACACATAAACGCCATCTTTACCTTGGATTGGAACAGTCATATTTCCTGTTTTTAATTCATCACGGAACAAAGCTCCAATAACTGCTGGCTCTTGACCACCACCATTATAAACTGATTTTGAATCAAAAGATAATTCCGCTGTTTGAATTCCACCGTAAGTTAATAACTCGCCAATTTCTTCCAATGAGTTTTTCCCTGACATTATTTCGATGTATTTCTCAGCTTGCTTTTCTTTTAAAGCTTCTGCTCGCATTACTTCTTTGATGTCTTCAAACGCTGGTACACCTTCTTCAATCTTGTTATCCAAGATAGCGACTACATATTTTCCGTCATCCAGAATAGGATTAGAGATTTCACCTTCAGTTGCTGCCGTATTAAAAGCAAATTTCATAATCTTACTTGTTTCTGCCATCCCAATCACAAACTCATTTGAGATAAACATTTTCGTTGCTTGCGGTGTCATATTGCTGTCTAAAGCAATTTTGCTGAATGCAGAATCCATTGCAGACTCGGTTACCTGATAAATAAAATCGTAAGCACGCTCTTCTGTTCTTCGGATAGTTGTTTCACTTGGTTTTACAAATTTACCTACAACAGCCAATTTCGGCGTTTTACGATCTGCTTGTCCCAATACCTCAACGATATGATATCCATAAGCCGTTTTCACTAATTGTAATTTCCCGATTGGTCCATTAAATGACGCTTCTGTAAACTCAGGTACCATGGTTCTTTCATCAAACCACTTATACTCACCACCTGTTTGTTTTGATCCTGGATCTTCACTTACCGCATTCACCATTTCAACAAAGTTGTCATTTGCACGAATTACGCGCATCACACTATCGGCGATTTCTTTGGCACGTTCCTCTGTTCTTGTTGCTCCAGCGCCAATTAATATGTGACGTACCCAAGCTTGCTTTTCTGTTGGTGTATCTGTAATCTTAGCAATCACCAGCATATTTTGTTTTGCTTTATTATCAAAAGCCATGAACGGGCCAACAACATCACCTGTTTCGGCATTTTGCATCATCTCGTCCATTGCTTCAGGGTAAACCCCTGCTCCAGGTGCGTTATTAAAACCGAAGTTTTGTGCACCTATACCCAATTTAAAAATGGTAGAATCAGACAAATAATCTGAATCACTGTTTTGATAAACAAAACCTATATCACTTACGGCGTTTTTAAAAGGCTCCTTAAGCGTTTCCATATTTGACTTGATTTCTTCCATGTCTTCAGCAGTTGGTTGAATTGGGAAGTAAACCATACGAATTGCAGCAGACTCTTCTTGCTCATAAAGACTCTCGTTCTTATGCTCTTCGTAAAAAGCTTTCAGATCTTCATCCGTTAGGGTAACTTCTTCCTCTGGAATATCTCTGTAACGCTGCATTACAAATTTAACCTGCTTCTTACTATAAAGCGCTGAGTATTGATTTTCTGTTTCAAGCTTGTTCACATACAATCCGCTACGAATCATCGAAACATATTTATCGGCTTGACGAGCAGACTTCAATTCATCCTCGAAGTTTTTCCATTGCTTACGTTGATCTTTCCAACCTTGCATCGTTTCATCATCAGCTCCAACAGGTTCTATTTCTAAAGTCGTGATGTAGTTTTGGACGGAGTCTTTTGAGAAACCACCTGGCCCATTGAACAAAGGGATTTGACGCACCCATGGGTGTATATGATCTCCAAAAATCATATCGTTTAGCTCATCTGGAGTACAGACAATCCCTAATTTCTCAAATTCTTGATTTAGAATTGTCTTTCTCACCAACTCATTAAATGCATCATTCTCTGCTAATTTTCTATCAGCATCAGTAAACTCTTTTTGCTGATAAGCAAAATCGTTTTGAGCACGGAGCACATAATCATCTTTCAAGTCTCTGAAGGCCTGCTCATCAATTGGATCACCATACAATGTAGCGGTTGGAATTTGCTCCGGTCCAGAACCCCCACCCTTAATAAAATCTGTGAAAATAAAAGCCAACATGGCTAATCCCACAACTACAAGTAATAGCAATGAATTTTTTTGAATTTTACCTATTACAGCCATTTCTGTTTATGTTATAATTTTAGAATGTGCGAATATAGTCCTATTCCTTTAAAAAAGAAAGCAGCACAAGGATATTTTTCGGGTTTCAAAGGATGGTGCTCAAAAAGTTGGAATTTAATTGATTTTTCAAACCAATAATTCGTAGATTTGGGCCGATAAATTGGGTACAGAGAAGACGACCCTCAAATATTAAGAAACATGAAGACAGTTCAGTACAGAGAGGCATTAAGAGAAGCCATGTCAGAAGAAATGAGAAAAGACGAAAACGTTTTTTTGATGGGCGAAGAAGTGGCCGAATATAATGGTGCTTATAAAGTGTCTCAAGGAATGCTCGATGAATTCGGAGAGAAACGCGTTATTGATACGCCTATTGCTGAATTAGGATTCTCTGGAATTGCGGTAGGTGCTGCGATGAACGGTTTGCGACCTATTGTTGAGTTCATGACCTGGAACTTCGCGATTCTTGCTGCTGATCAAATTATCAATAGTGCTGCTAAGATGTTACAAATGTCCGGTGGACAGGTTGGTTGTCCAATTGTTTTCCGAGGAGGAAACGGACAAGCTGGACAATTAGGTGCAACTCACTCCCAAAGTTTTGAGTCTTTTTACGCACATGTTCCTGGATTAAAAGTGGTAACACCATCAACGCCTTATGATGCGAAAGGATTACTAAAATCGGCTATTCGTGATCAAGATCCTGTTTTGATTATGGAGTCGGAAAAGATGTATGGTGACAAAGGTGAAATTCCTGAAGGTGAATACATTGTTCCAATTGGAGTTGCTGATATTAAAAGAGAAGGTTCTGATGTAACTATTGTAACATTCGGAAAAATCATAAAAGAAGTACACAAGGCAGCTGAAGAGTTAGCAAAAGAAGGTATTTCACTTGAAATCATTGATCTTCGTTCGGTTCGCCCGATTGATTATGGAACGGTGGTTGAATCGGTGAAGAAAACAAACCGCTGTGTGGTTGTTGAAGAATCTTGGCCTATCGCGTCTATTGCTTCTGAAATTGCTTATCACTTGCAAAATTATGCATTTGATTATTTAGATGCTCCTGTTTTAAGGGTTATGCAATCTGACACACCTTTCCCTTTTAGCCCAAGTTTAATGGCTGAAGCACTGCCTAACCCTGCTCGCATCATTGCAGCAGTGAAGTCTGTCATGTATAAATAAGCTATCATGTTGGATCGTGTCCACCGATTAATCAGACACGAAAAGATCCCTCCTAAATCAGTTATTGATTTATTGACGCGGACCTATATTGGTACGAAGGGTACCTTGTATAAATTATTAGACACAAAGACTAAAATCCATAAATTACATCAACCTCATTTCATTTTTATTGAGCGAAATAATAAGGCTATTGGTAATATGACCATTTGCCAGCGCGAAGTGATGATTAATCACGAAAAAACACCCTCAAATTATATCCGATATTTCGCATTTGATCAATTGTTTCAAGGTGGATCCCAAAAAGGGAAGGGCTCATCGCAATTGCATCAATATTTTAAAGCTCTTTTTGATACTAGCAATTTTGATCCTGTAAATCCGGAAAAAGACCCATCAATTTATTGGGCTTTTATTGATCCTGATAATATTCGATCATTCAATATGAACGAACGCTTTGGCTTCGAAACAATCGGGCAATTTAAGACGTTAGCTTTTTCCAGAGTTAATCCAAAAAACAGAAACATATCCGCATTGCGAGAGGTTGAAAAAACTGAAGTAATGGCGGAGATCAAATCTTTTTACGCGGATCATCAATTCTTTTCACCGATTCATCTTTTCGACGATAATAATTATTATGTGCTGCGAAAAGATGGACAAATCATAGCAGGCATTCAAGCTAATCCAGTCAAGTGGAAAATTAAAAGTTTGCCTGGAATTTCAGGTCGGTTTTTGCTTAAATCTGCGCCTTATATTCCGCGCATTCGAAAATTAATAAATCCGGATAACCACGAATTCCTTGCCACTGAAGGACTTTTTTGGAAAAAGGGTTTTGAGCATGAAGTTCAAAACTTATTAGAAGGAGTGTTGGCCGAAACAAAACATCACTCCTTACTGATATGGCAAGACCTTAAAGACGAATCGCTAAAAGGAATACCAATCAAATGGGGGTTTATCCAGCGGATAAAACAGGATAACACGATTCATATTGTCGCCAAGATTAACGGGCACCCAGCTGATACCAAGGAGAGCTTTCACAAAAAGCCATTTTATCTTAGCGGCTTTGATATGACATAGATAAAAGATCACCAAGAAAGAACTTGCGAAAGAAATACTTACCTTCGCTAATATGACCAAGGTGCTTTTATATCTCTTTTTTCTATGCTTATCATTGGGTGGTCGAAGTCAAGATTTTCTTGAAAATTCCAAGGATTATAATCGAAATAGAACCATCGGTGTAACCAGTTTTCATACTTTAACTTGGGGAGGATCTATTGCTGGTTTGCAATATGTTTGGTATGCTGACTACGACAAAAGCCCCTTTCATTTTTTTGACGATAGTCAACAATGGAATCAGATGGATAAGCTGGGGCATTTCTATACAGCCTACCAAATTGGAAGATTGTCAGGAGACCTGTACAATTGGGCAGGTGTCGACCGTAAAAAGTCTACTTGGATCGGAACAGGTTTTAGCTTTGCTTATTTATCAACTGTGGAGATATTGGATGGATTTAATTCAAATTGGGGCTTTTCATGGTCTGATGTCGGTGCGAACGCACTAGGCGCAGGAAGTTATTTCGCTCAAAACTACGGTGATAACACACCCTATGTCCACTTTAAATTTTCAAGTGCTCCTTCCGACTTAGCCCAATATCGTCCAGGTGTGCTTGGTTCGGACTTCGCGAGCAGAACACTCAAAGATTATAATGGCCAAACTTACTGGGCCAGTTTTAACCCGGTTTATTGGTTCAAAAAAGACAGTAAAATTCCAAAATGGCTGCAAGTTTCAGTGGGATACAGCACTCAAGATCAACTTATTGGTGATGGAGGTACTTATGTTTATAATGGGGGGGATGAACAAATCACATTTACGCCTTATCGGCAATACTTTTTATCGTTAGACATTGATTTTGAGTCCATACCGACATCTAGTCGATTACTTCAAGTGATGTTTAGAGTATTAAATGTGATAAAAATGCCTTTTCCAGCTTTAGAATATGGTAATGGACAATTTAAATTCCGCCCGCTATACTTCTGATTTTATCAATCAGCCATTGTTTGATAGACACCCTCAAACTTGGTTTCAATTTCATCCAACGTAGCGCGCACTTCTGCCAAATCCATTGAGGTAACCAACTTCGTTCTGTATTCTTTGAAATGTGGGATACCTTTAAAATAATTCGTGTAGTGACGTTTCATTTCATTAATAGCTAGTATTTCTTTCTTCCATTTTAATGACATCTCTAGATGATCTCGCGTAGCCATGACCCGCTCTTTTAAAGTAGGTTTAGGAAGATGTTTTCCGGTCTCAACAAAATGTTTGATCTCATTAAAGATCCAAGGGTAACCAATTGCCGCACGACCGATCATGATTCCATCAACACCATATCTTGTTTTGTATTCTAATGCTTTTTCAGGACTAGTAATATCGCCATTTCCAAAAACAGGTATTTTCATTCTTGGGTTGTTCTTGACATCGGAAATTAATTTCCAATCGGCTTCACCTTTATACATCTGCTTTCTTGTTCTGCCATGTATAGAAATAGCCTCAATGCCAACGTCTTGAAGACGCTCTGCTACCTCAACGATATATTTAGTAGAATCATCCCAACCTAACCTTGTCTTGACTGTTACAGGCAAGTGGGTCGTTTCGACAATCCTTTTGGTCATCTCAACCATTTTTGGAATGTCCTGTAAAATACCAGCCCCGGCTCCTTTGCACGCTACCTTTTTAACCGGGCAACCATAATTAATATCTATAATATCTGGCTTCGTCTGCTCCACGATTTCGGTCGTTCGAATCATGGAATCGATATCATGTCCGAATATTTGGATTCCAATTGGACGCTCGTATTCATAGATGTCTAGTTTCTCAACTGATTTAACGGCATGACGAATCAAACCTTCTGATGAGATAAATTCTGTATACATCATATCTGCTCCATACTTTTTACAAAGCGCTCGAAAAGGCGGATCACTTACATCCTCCATTGGCGCCAATAAAAGTGGGAAATCACCCAAATCGATATCACGTATTTTAACACTCATTTCAGTAGTCCTTTTTTCAATAGTAAAGGTGGTGCAAAATTAGAACAAAAAAAGGGATGAATCAAATTGACTCACCCCTTAAATTCTATTATAATTGGTTTAATGTACTCGGTTGTTTCTCAAGTTACGTGTTCCAAATTGGATGCGGTAACGTAAAAAGAACTCCATACTTCCTACTCCTTTTGTAGCCACATTAAGTCCTGAAACATTTAAGTCATAAGAAGCACCAAAACTAAACCCTGATAAATCCAGAATTGCATTTACGACGATTGCATCTCCCCATCTGAAATAAGCTCCAGTCGAGAAGGTGATCTCTTCAAAATAGCTTGTAGCTCTTGATCCACTCTTTAATAAGAAACGGAAATTTGACCCAAAATTAATTTCCTTATTGGGTCCCTGTAAAAACGCACTAAAGGCTGGTAAGATCGTTACACCAGATTCTTCCATCAAAAACTCTCCTTGTCCGTGTATCACCAACTTACGGTACAAACGATCATCATCTTCTGTTAAGTTGATACGTTGTTTAGTCAAATGGTGTCCAGCGATTCCTAATCTTAATTTCGCCGTACGACTGATGTAGCTGTCCCAGTAAAAGCCAGTTCCAATATCAAATCGACTGATGTTAAAATTCTGACTTAATAACAGCTCTCCATTATCAATCCCCTGATCATATGCAACACCTGTCCATTGATTAAACCAGTTCATCTCCTGATTCTTGATGACACGCTGGTACCAAGCAGGCTGAAGACCAAATGAAATTAAGTTGTTACGATCAACTCTTAATGTGTAGTTAAACGGTAACGCAATAACGTTAGTGGTATATTGAGGCACGCCAGCCACATCATTATAAAACGTCACACCTGCACCCATATAATTCCCTCCGCGATCAAACATACGCCAATCAGAACTAGCCGATATGGTTTGATATGGATTATCCGAAACATTACTCCATTGTAGACGATAATTCGTAAACAATTGCATATCTCCTTGTGTAAATCCGGCTACTGCAGGATTCATATACAGCTGTGACTCTGTAAACATGCTAAAATGCTGATCTTGCTGCGCATTCGCATTTGTCTGAAATACGGCTACCAACAATGCCGCAATGACTACCCCTTTTTTCATATTATCTAATTAACGTGGTGGTTCCTTTTAATGTCCCACCACTGCCATTAACAAATGTATAATCCAGAACCCATGTAAACACACCACCATTTTGTGGTCGCCCACGGAATGTGCCGTCCCAGCCGATACTTTGCGTTTGTGATTCAAAGACTTTCTCTCCATACTTATTGTAGACAGAGAATTTCATAGCAGCCAATCCTAATCCTTGTACATAAAGGATGTCATTCACACCGTCATTATTTGGCGAGAAGGCATCCGCAACACCCAAGGCTTCAACAAAGTTTACAAGAACCAATACGGAATCTGTGGCAGTACATCCATTAACATCCCTTAAAGTAACCTTATATGTAATGCTGTCAATAGGGCTTGCGGTTGTCGTCTGACAATCATCACAAGACAAATAGTCATCCGGTGTCCAGATATAAGCTGCATCTGGAACACTTCCCGTAGCAACTAAAAACGCTGTACCTCCTAATTCAATGATTGTATCGGTTGCTGCGCTAACAGTTGGACTTTCAAATACCGTTATAGAGTTCGTAGTCGAAGCACTTTCTCCAATCGCATTAGTTACTGTTAATTGAACATCATAGATACCAGGCGTATCAAAACAAACCGTTGGATTCATTTCATCTGATGTTGGAGGATCAACAGCTCCACCAAAATCCCACAACCAGGTTACAGGAACGCCCAATGAAGTATCAACAAAGGTTTGACAATCTCCTACACATACAATATCATCATAAGTGAAGCCAACCAATAACGGTTCACAGTCAATCACTGTAATCGTAATTTCGTCTGTATTTTCGCAACCAAAATTGTTAACTCCTGTAACGGTAAATGTTGTTGTTGCATCAATTGTAAACGGTGTGCCATCGATTACACCACCATCCCAAGTATAGCCAAGCGCATCTCCAGTACCTGAAAGTGTCACCTCTCCTCCAACACAAACGGTGGTAGCAGAAGCTTCTGCATTCACTGTAGGTAAAGTATATACGGTTATCGTTATGGTTGTATCATCAAATGTAACACCATCAGTAATGGTAAGTGTTACATCCACTGCTCCTTCGTTGGTAAAACATACCTCTCCAGGGTCAGCCCCTGTAAGTGGACCTCCAATATCTGGATCAGTGAATGTCCAAGCCCAACCTGTTATCCCGGTTCCTGTGCTCAAATCTGTAAATGTCAAACAATCACCGATACATGCACTGTATTCAGAAGGTTCAAAAGATGCGTTTAATGCATCACAAGTTATTATCGTCACTGTTATGGTTGCAACATCTACAAAATCACAAGGTGCCACACCTGGTCCAGTTTCATAATCAAAAGTAAAGACATCTCCTGGTGTTAATCCTGATCCGTCTAAAACACCTGTTGGTTCATCAAACATACCACTCGGCACACCAGATGTCTCAGTCCATGTTCCGCCACCATCTGCACCCGGAATCAATGTATTTAAATCTAAGGTTTCACCTTCACAGAGATCAATACTTGTTGACTCTCCTGAATAAGGGCCGTCCAAAACGGTTACTGTAAAAGAAGTATCGTGTGAGCCAATACCATCGGTAACGGTTAAAGTTGTTGTATAAACACCTGGTGTTGTATAGGTCACATCATGTGGACCAACAGTTAAAGCTGTTGCTGGTGTCCCTCCTTCGAAATCCCAGTTCCAATCTGTAATTACGTCTGCTGTTATACTCGCATCAGTATATGTTATCGTTTCACCTTGACATATGGTTATATCTTCAGGATCAAATAATGCAGTTGGACCACCATCTACGACAACCACGTCTTTAACAATCACCAAATTATCGATTGCAATAGAAGGATCTGTCGCGACTCCGTCATCAACATTTTGCCAAACGAAACTAATACGCAAATTGGCTATCTCTTCGCATTCTGCCGGTAAGGGATATGACTTTGTTTCCCAAAGGCCTTGCTCAACACCTGTACAAGGAACACCACCGCAACAGAAAGAGGTTAGTGGCCCATCTATTGAAGTCCATGTTGTACCACCATCAATACTGTAAAAAACTTCGGCAAAATCATCAGCATTACCCCATCCAATCATGTCAAACTCGAGGGTTAAATCTGCGTCTCCTATCGTTGAAATATCTCCCGACTCTGCTCTTCGATTTGTTCCAGTTAAGCCAGCTCCCGTTTCAGCATATGCTGCTCCCAGGTCACCAAGTACAGGGTTTGGACCAATATGCAATGTTTGATCCCCGGCTCCACAAGCCGTTCCGCAAACTCCTGCACCAACACCCTCTTCTTCACACGAAATATACCATGTGTTTGGGTTTGCTCCTTCAGCTGTTAAATCTGTATTAATTGACCATGTCAATGGCCCGTCAAAGTCTTCTGTATAAACTACGACCTGTCCGAAAACAGATGCCGTATTAAATAGACTGACAAAGAGTATAAAAAATCCTACTATTTTCTTCATGTCTGAGTTTTTCGGTCAACTACTTGGTAAAGATACATAATCCTCACTGTAAATATTCTTTGGGAGCAGGATTTATACCTTCACGGTTGCACTCTTAATACGCAACCAAAAAGCAAATGGTTGATTATTTCGGGAAGTTTTTTATTACGATTCTGAGACGACCGCAGATAAGGCTTCTTTAAATCGTTTATTGATATCTCCATAAACATCTAAATAATCCTCATTACTCAGTTTTATAACCTCTAAAGCTTCATCCCGACCGTAGGTATGTGTTATTTCCACTTTCTTGTCAGAACCATCATTGTTTGGGTTTTCTTTATAGGTTAAAAAGAAATGTTTAACGCGATCAACTACCTTTGACGGTAGGTCTTCAATATTTCGAATATCTCCGTAAGCTTGATCATCTTTTAGTACAGCGATAATTTTATCATCAGCCTCGCCTCCATCAATCATTCTAAATCCGCCAACGGGAATGCAATCAACTAAAATATTCCCGCGATCTACGTGTCTCTCCGTTAAAACTATAACATCAAGGGGGTCTGCATCTCCAACAATATCAGCACGCCCACTTTTTTCCATACAAAAAGCCGCTACTTTTTTATCACAATATGTTTGGGGAACAAAACCATATAAAGCCGGTACGATATTCGAATATTTTTGAGGACGGTCAATAAAAATATGCCCACTCTCTTTGTCGATCTCGTATTTAATCTGATCAGTTGGATTGATTTCTACGAATGTTTTTATTTCTTCAGGAGCGTTTTCTCCAATAGAAACACCATGCCATGGGTGAGCAACAAACTTCTGTTCAAATATGCTGAGTAATTCTTCCGTTTTATTCATTTCTTCTTGTATATCTGTAAATCGCGACAAAAATAGTCTTTTTTCAGTAAAAAAACGACCTTAACCTTATTGCAAACTCCATGACGTTCCTTCACGTTCATCTTTGACAACAATCCCTGCTTCTTTTAATTTATCGCGAATAAGGTCTGAAGTTCCCCAATCTTTCGCTGCTCGAGCATTCTTCCTCAATTCCAGAATGATGTCCATTGTCGCATCAAGGGTGTTTTTCGCATCATCTGATAAGCCTGACGCTAAAATCGGTTGTAACCCCAATACATCAGAAACGAGCTCTTGCATCACTTTTGCCAATTCATCTCGATCCACTGCTGAGATTTCAGCTTTTTGATCATTGACTTTATTAATATAAGTGACAGCATCGAATAGACGTGCTATTAATATGGGCGTATTGAAGTCATCATTCATCGCCGCATAAAATCCTTCGATCATTTGTTTAACATTCTCAGAACTTTCACTTGACACCTTCAAGCTAGGCACCAGACCTAATCCTGACATGAGTTTAGCGAATCCTTTTTCGGACGCGTTTAACGCATCTGAGCTGAAATCCAACTCGCTTCTATAATGCGCCTGCATCATAAAAAAGCGAGCTACCATCGGGTGATATCCCTTTTCAATATTCTGATTTTCTCCAGAAAATAACTCATAAGGAAGAAGATTATTCCCTGTTGACTTGCTCATTTTTTTACCGTTCAATGTCAACATATTGGTATGCATCCAGTAATTAACCGGTTTTTTCCCGGTATAAGCCGTTGCTTGTGCTATCTCGCATTCATGGTGGGGAAATTTTAAATCCATTCCACCTCCGTGAATATCAAATTCATCTCCAAGGTATTTGTGAGACATCGCTGTACATTCTAAATGCCACCCAGGAAATCCATCACTCCAAGGTGAAGGCCATCGCATAATGTGAGAGGGCGATGCCTTTTTCCAAAGTGCAAAATCCAAAGGGTTTCTTTTCTCCTGTTGACCATCCAATGCCCTCGATCCTGAAATTAGATCTTCTATTTTTCGCTTTGACAACTCACCGTAGTTACTCGTTTCATCGTACTTCATCACATCAAAATAGACCGAACCATTACTTTCGTAAGCCAATCCTTTTTCCAGAATTGATTTCGTTATTTCAATTTGTTCGATAATATGACCTGTCGCTGTTGGCTCTATACTTGGAGGGAGTGCGTTAAATAAGCGCATTACATCATGGAATCCAGTGGCATACTTCTGAACAATTTCCATTGGCTCTAATTCTTCAAGACGCGCTTTTTTTGAGATCTTATCTTCTCCTTCATCTGCATCATTTTCTAAATGACCAGCATCCGTTATGTTTCGAATATAGCGCACTTTATAATCGAGATGCAAGAGATAACGGTAGATCATATCAAACGAGATAAAAGTTCGGCAATTACCTAAATGAACATCACTGTATACCGTCGGTCCACATACATACATGCCGACCTGATTCGGGACTATAGAGGCAAACGTTTCCTTTTCACCTGATAAACTATTATATATTTTTAAATCCTTAGACATGACTTCTCCTTTAACATAAAAAAACCCGTCTTTCTCCAAAACTGGAGAAAGACGGGTTCAAATTTACTATTAATTTCTATTATAGTTGACCGTCTGAATGGTACTTTCCTGTTTTCCAAACTTGGATCTTTAGGAGTATTCCGTCAGCGTCATACTTATAAAGCTTTCCATCCCAGAGCTTGCCGTTCTTGAACTCACCGTCCATCCAAAGTTCTTGGTCTGAATTGTATACTTTATTATATCCGTTTTTCTTGAATTTTTTACCGTTAGTTGTACCTTTCGTACCATCAGGCGCATCTGAAGAAGGAGCTACCGGTTCAGGTTTAGCATCAAAGGCTGGATTTACGCGCTCTTTTTCTATTCTTGAAGCAACTGTTCCGTCATTGTTATACATGATGACTTCTTTCACATCCCCATTTGGATAATATCTTTTAGCCTCACCGGTTGTAACCCCATCTTTTTTGGTATACTCAAATTCTACTTTACCATTGGGGTGGAAATAACGTATTTTACCGTCTTCTTTACCGTCTTGATTAAAGAACTTCTCTTGAGACATTGTGCCTGTATCGTAATACCTTCTGAATACTTCAACCTGCTTACCCGAAGTAAACTTGCCTTCTTCCATTTTTACACCATTCTCGTAATATTTTGTATAGGCACCGTTTGGACGATTATCAACATAAATTCCTTTCAACCTTGGAGTCTTACCGTCCTTATGAAACTTCACCCATTCGCCATTTTTTCGATCATCAACGTAAGGACCTTCTTCAATCTTACCATCTTCAGGATATCCTTTGTCGGGCTTCATTCTTCCCCAGATCGTCCACATTCCCTGACGACCATTCTCATCTTTTTTGTTGGGATGACCATTTGAGTCTTCGCCTTCCTGCCAAAATTCATTTGGCTCAGCGTGTAGCCATGAGTCAGAGGCAAATGCCAATGTCAGTGACAATATAAATAAAAAGGATAGTAATAATCTCTTCATCTTTCGGGGGTTGTAATCTGGTTTTTCGGTTATCAACAGCAATCTACAAATAAATATTCATTTGCGCGATCAAAATTCGATTAATACTTGAAACTCAAGGATGAATTTATTTATTCAATCGATCATTTTTTTAACTCCCCTGAAAATCATGCTCAAGTACATTGTCTAGCATTACTTTACACATTTTTTCAAGGTCATAATTCGGTTTCCAACCCCAATGTTCTTGAGCAGCTTTATCATCAATACTGCCAGGCCATGAATCCGCGATTTTTTGTCGGAAATCAGGATCATAAGTGATTTGAAAATCAGGCTTAAACTTTTGTATTGCTGCTGCGATCTCTGCTGGAGTAAATGAAATGCCCGCAAGATTGTAGGAAGATCGAATCTTAACATCTTCTTTTGGCGATTCCATTAACGAAATTGTCGCGCGGATGGCATCATCCATATACATCATTGGTAAAGCAGTGTCTGCCTTTAAAAAACAAGAAAAGTCTTCTCCACGTTTTGCCGAATAAAAAATCTCAACTGCATAATCTGTTGTTCCTCCGCCGGGTAAAGACGTATACGATATTAAACCAGGGTAACGAATACTTCTCACGTCGACGTCAAATTGCGTTGCATAATATTCACACCAGCGCTCACCTGCCAATTTACTGATTCCGTATACCGTTGACGGCTCCATAATCGTATACTGAGGTGTGTTTGTTTTTGGTGTGTTTGGGCCAAACACAGCGATTGAACTCGGCCAAAAAATCTTTTTAATCGTTCCCTCTTTTGCTAGATTGAGCACATTGAACAATCCTTCCATATTCAATTTCCAAGCAAAGTCAGGATGCTTTTCTGCAGTTGCTGACAATAGCGCTGCTAGCTGATATATCTCTGTAATTCCATGTTTTGACACAATTGTTTTTAACTGACTGGCATCCATAATATCCAACTTTTCATATGGCCCATTCTGAAGAGCAGGTTTTATTTCATCCTTTATATCTGAAGCAATTACATTTTCATTACCAAATTTACTTCTTAAAGCGACCACCAACTCTGTTCCAATCTGACCGGAAGCACCAACAACGAGAATTTTTTTCATAGTATAGTTTCTTTTCAACCTTTAACAAAAATAGATTTATTTCAATAAGGAACTGACAATTGTCATTGAAAAAAGTCTTAACTTTCTTTATCTTTGTTAAAATAGTGAAAGTAAGATGAAACGAATATTTGAATCGCTTCCCATATTACTAAAATATCTCATCAAAAGAGATCCCGAATGATCGACTCATTAAACGAGTTCGATTATTCATTCATATCACTTTAAAACGGATTATATATGCCTTTTTATCATAAAATGGGGAAGATTCCTCACAAACGACATACGATTTTTCGCAAAGAAAACGGAAAATTGCATCACGAGCAGCTGTTCGGAACGATTGGATTCGATGGTATGTCATCTCTATTATACCACCTTCACCCACCAACGATTGTAAAAAATGTTGGCGACAAGGTTGACTTAAATCCTGAAATCGCATTAGATAAAGATCTTCAAATGCGCAGTTTGCAAGGATATAAAGTAGCTCCAAAGGAGGACTTCCTTGAAAGTCGGGTACCCGTATTGGTGAACAGCGATTGTCATATCGTGTTAGCTTCACCCCAAAAGTCACTGACCGACTATTTCTATAAAAACGCGGATGCTGATGAAGTTATTTTTATTCATGAAGGAAACGGTGTGCTTAAAACACAGTTGGGGAATATCCCTTTCAAATATGGAGACTATTTAGTGGTGCCGAGAGGCATGATTTATCAAATTGAATTTGAAACGAGTTCAAATCGTTTGTTTATCGTCGAATCTTTTAGACCGATCTATACGCCAAAACGGTATCGCAATTGGTTTGGACAATTATTAGAACATTCGCCTTTTTGCGAGCGCGACTTCCGTCCACCTTCAGAACTTGTAACGCATGATGAAACCGGCGACTTCCTCGTCAAAATCAAAAAGCAAGGTATTCTATACAATTACACGTACGGCCATCATCCATTTGATGTAGCAGGCTGGGATGGATTTAATTACCCATATGCTTTTTCGATTCATGATTTCGAACCGATTACTGGCCGTGTGCATTTGCCTCCACCGATACACCAAACTTTTGAAACTGATGCGTTTGTCATCTGCTCATTCGTTCCTCGTCTTTATGATTATCACCCAGAAGCTATCCCTGCTCCCTATAATCATAGTAATATTGACTCAGACGAGGTCTTATATTATGTAGACGGTGACTTTATGAGCAGAAACAATATCGAAAAAGGACAAATCACTTTACATCCAGCAGGTATCCCACATGGACCTCACCCTGGTGCTTATGAAAGAAGTATCGGACAGAAAGAAACGTTGGAACTTGCAGTGATGGTGGACACATTTAAACCACTAAAATTAACGAAACAAGCCATGGATTTAGAGCTTGATGATTATTACAAGTCTTGGCTACACTAACCTAAAACATTAAACCATGAGTACAGATAATAAATCATTAAAATCCGTCGGTTACGGATTAGAAAAAATTTTTGAAGGCGCACAAGACTTTTTGCCGCTGTTAGGAACCGATTATGTAGAGTTTTATGTAGGAAATGCAAAACAAGCTGCGCATTTCTACAAATCGGCATTTGGTTTTCAATCATATGCATACAAAGGATTAGAAACCGGTTCAAGAGAATACACCTCTTATGTGGTGGTACAAGACAAAATTCGACTTGTATTAACCACTCCTTTAAATTCTTCTTCACGGATCAACGAACATATTGTTAAGCACGGAGATGGCGTGAAGGTTGTTGCATTATGGGTAGAGGATGCTAAACTAGCTTGGGAAGAAACGACAAAAAGAGGAGCTAAATCATTCATGGAGCCGACAATAGAGAAAGATGCAGATGGCGAAGTTGTTCGAGCAGGCATATTTACCTACGGGGAAACGGTTCACATGTTTGTGGAAAGAAAAAACTATAACGGCTCTTTTCTACCTGGTTTTACAAAATGGGAGTCTGAATACAATCCAGAGCCAGTTGGCTTGAAATTTATTGACCATATGGTTGGTAATGTTGGGTGGAATGAAATGAATACTTGGGTAAAGTGGTATGAAGACGTAATGGGCTTTGTGAACTTTTTGTCTTTTGATGATAAGCAGATACATACAGAATATTCAGCCCTTATGAGTAAGGTGATGAGTAATGGTAATGGTCGAATCAAGTTTCCGATTAACGAGCCTGCTGAAGGAAAGAAAAAGTCCCAAATTGAAGAATATCTCGATTTTTACGAAGGACCAGGTGTACAGCATATTGCTGTAGCAACGGATGATATCATAACCACGGTTTCAAAATTACGAGCACGTG
>JAURQI010000089.1 GCA_030836155.1 Crocinitomix sp. | reverse complement strand
TTGCTGCTGACCATTGTTGATTGTTTTAACCACTTTTCCAGAAAGATCAGTGAACTCAATCATTACGTTAGCAGACTCATTCAACTCGTAGTTGATAACAGCGTTATCACCAAACGGGTTTGGTTGGTTTTGACCAACAGTTAAGTTTTGAATTTCAACTTCTTCCACTCCGACAAAACTGTTTAAAAAAGGACGTACCATGATAGCCGAAGGATCTAATAGGTTAAATGGTTCTGATTCACCCGATCGATATCCTAAAACGGTTCCTAACTCAACTAATTGCGCCATTCGGAATGCCACTTCATTTGGACCACCATAATGACCAGCGAGCACCAAAATCGTTTGTCCTTCCGTCAATGACACGTGATCATCCTCATCCAATATTAAACGAATGAAGCCACCGTTCTCGCCAGCGGTAATCTCATGATCTTGCGTCTGTCCGGCGTATACAAAGGTGCTTGAACCTGGATCAAAAACCATAACCTGTCCATAAATGATCTTCCCTATATTATTATCACTACTTGTAACTGCTATATCAATAGCTCCTAATTCGGTATCACCAAAGATGTCAAAAACATTGCCTATAGTTAACGGCAGGTTTGTATTGCCACCAACATTTTGTATTGAACTGCTGCTAAATCCATTATCTCTTGAGTAAACCCAATCAGTAATTCTAATTTCATCAAAAAGCGTGTCATTCTCGGTCGCCTGCTCAGGATTTTCACTATCTAAAAAATAAGTAAAATCATAAACGCCAGTTTCTAATGCTGGGATGAACGCAGTTGACACCTCAAATGTATCGGTATCACTCGCTTCTAAAGCAATAGGCTCAGAAGTCACTGAAAAACTTACCGCTCCGTCAACTGACACGTTCAATTTAGCTTCGGTTTGATCAGAAGAGCCCATGTTTTCAGTTCCTCCAAAAAAGAAAATTTCAGTCACCTGACTCGTTGGAATATTGTAATATCCCATACCATCTACCATCCAGATACCTTTTCCTGATCGATGATAAGCCGTAGTCAAGGCTTGGTCATTTTCCCATGATTCTTTTACACAGAAGTCATCAATAAACCAAGCATAACCTGCTCCATACACATCATCAGCAGCAAGCTCTTCCCATCTGAAGCGAACGCGCACATTTGGCTGACCCGCTGCTATTTCAGAAACACTAAGCTCTATCAGTTTATGCTCCGATGTTGCATTCGTAACTATATCTGTATTGATCTCAACACTGTAAACGGGATCTGTGTCCCAATCGCCAGCTGTAACTTCAACAAATGTTCGATCTGAATTAAACGCTCTATAGGTTTGCTCAAATTGAATAGAAACACCTGCTGCTCCCGAGCAATCGATAGTTGATCCGAACTCGATCACAGCATTTTGAGGGGGAACATCTCCTGCAACAAGATATTGACGTCCATTGAACATACCAAAACCATTCTCTTCAGTGGTTGATGCCATATCAGAGATATAACCATCAAGAACTTCGGGTTCATCCGTTACGATCTCCCATTGAGGTTCTGTACCATCCAGTGTATAGGTACTCCAGTTTTCTGGTGTACTAAAATCATCGCAGGCGAGAAAATCTCCGGGTGCTCTATGCACCGCTTTGATTTCCTTTGCCGAACGATTGATAAAATTTTGTTGTTGTACTTGAAGATTAGCTCTTTCAGCTACATTTTGAGCGAAGCTCGCCGATGTCAAAAACATCATACCAGCTCCCATTAAGTAATTCTTAATCATTTCAATTAGTTTGTAGTTTATATAGTCTACAAGCTGGTTATTACAAATAAAGCGTATCTTTTTCTAAAAAGCAAGTTTTTCTAAGTCTCAGACTAATCATATATGATAAGTAATTCATAATAAGAGCACTAAATGACTAATGACTAACCATCATCCTCTTGCAGATTGGCTTATTTCCCAGAATAAAAGTGTAAAAATACGTACCGTTTTCGAAATGTTGTCCGTTGATTTCAAGGTTATAAGCGCCAATTTCTTGGTATCCTCGATTTATCCTTTGAATTAACCTACCAGACAAATCTGTTATCTCTAAAACTACTTCCGAACCCTCTGATAATTCATAATTAATCGCGGTCAATTGACTAAAAGGGTTGGGTTGATTGTTTCCGATCTTGAAAGAAAGTGCTTCTTCTTCATCAAGGCCAATGAAACTCGTCATGAGTGGTCTCACCATAATAGCAGATGGATCTGACAGAAAAAATGGATCTGTTGCGCCTGAAGTATAGCCCAAAACGGTCTGTTCTTCAACCGGCTGAGCCATTCGGAATTCAACTTCATCTGCGCCACCGTAATGACCTGCTAAAACCAAAACCGTTTGTCCAGCCTCTAGCTCAAGATGATCATCTGGATTTAAAAACAGTCGAATAAATCCTCCATTCTCTCCAGCTGAAATTTCGTGATCCTCCGTTTGTGTTGCATAGACGAAGGCGCCTGCAGTCGGATCAAAAACCATAATTTGTGCAAAAATCAACTGACCCACATTTGTAGGAGAACTAGTCACGGCTATATCAACTCCTCCTAGTGGCGAGTTTTCGAATACATCAAATACATTTCCAATTAACAACGGACTACCCGCATTGGACACCGTGTTGCTAATAGAGGATGTGCTAAATCCATTATCCCGAGAATAAATCCAGTCTGTAATAGTAATTTGATCATAAATAGTATCGTTTACCGTTTCTTCTTCTGGATTGTCACTGTCAACAAAATAGGTGAAATCATAGTTCCCTAAACCTACACCTGGTATAAATAATTCTGATACGGTCAGCGTATCATTTTCGCCAACTCCTAAATCGATGGTTGGAGATGTTCCTGAAAAAGTTCCAATTCCAGTAACATCAACATTCACCTTCGCTCCAGTTTGAATAAGTGCGCCCATATTTTGCGTAGCTCCTGAAAAAGCAATCTCCGTTATCTGATCAACGGGGATATTGTAATAATCCATTCCGTCTTCCATCCATAAGCCCATACCTGAACGATGGAAAGCTGTGGTCAAATCTTGATCATAATTCCAAGATTCTTGCACACAAAAATCGTCAATATACCAGGCATAGCCGGCACCAAAACTATCGTCTCCTCCGAGTTCTTCCCAACGAAATCTGACACGGATATTTGATTCGCCCGCTGCAATTTCTGAAATATCAACCAAGAAAATTTCTTGTATCGTTGGTCCATTCGTCGGAACTGAGGTATTCAGTTCAACAATTAAGATAGGATCAGTATCCCAATCTCCGGCGGTTACTTCTACAAATGTTCGATCTGTATTGAATGCCCGATAAGCTTGCTCAAATCGTAAAGAGACGCCAGCCGCTGCAGAACAATCAATCGTCTCTGCATATTCAATCACGGCATTCTGTGGCGGAACATCTCCTGCTAAAAGGTATTGAATCCCATTAAAGGCTGCAAAACCATTCGCTTCTGTAGTCGAAGTCATTTCATCGACATAATCAACAAGATCTGCAGGTTCTGAACTTACGATTTCCCATTCGGGATCCGTATCATCAAGGGTATAGATAGACCAAGTTTCAGGCGCACTAAAATCATCACAGACAAGGAAATCGCCTGGATCTCGATGTTCAGCGCGAAAACCAGAGAGATCCCTCGTGGTTTGACCTAATTTTTGAATGGGTAAGAAATGTGCTTCGGCATTGAATTGAGCTAAAGCATTTGTCGATAGCAGGAGTATTCCTGCAGCAAATAAGTAGTCTTTTTTCATTGTAAGTATGTTTAAGTTTAACTACAATGAATCACGGAACACAGTGATAACTAGTCGAGTAAAAACGGAATTTGATTATTCTGATGTAGTAATAATCGATTCACCGAATTGTATATTTGATTCAGCATCTAAATAAGCTGGAAACGAAGATTTTATACCTTTCAAAACACCATAATCCAAGGTGATTATTTCCATATCTTCCTCATTTTCAGCGATTGGCTTTGAGACATTTCCCCACGGGTCTATTACCATTGCATCTCCAGAATAAGCAATTCCATTACCATCTTCACCCACGCGATTTAAGCCAATACAAAAAGCTTGATTTTCTATTGCACGCGCTTGTAAAAGATTTTTCCAAACCATTGATCGCTTAGCTGGCCAATTCGCAATGTAAGCTACAAGGTCGTACTCTGTTTGACCTTCTATGGTTCTATTTCTAGAAAAAACAGGGAATCGCAAATCATAACATACCTGTAATAGTATTTTCCAACCTTTGATCTGGTGAATCACACGTCGTTTACCTGCCGTGAAATAATCGTTTTCTTCTGCCATTCTGAATAGATGACGCTTGTCGTAATAGTTCAGAATACCTTCAGGAGAAACAATAACAAACCGATTATAATACTGATTATCAGCTTTAATAATTAAACTGCCTCCTATTTGACAATCAAGCTTTTCAGCCCAAGAATGCAGCCACTCTATTGCTTCTCCATTCATGTCCTCATACATCTCTTTTACATTCATGGTAAAGCCTGTATTAAACATCTCTGGAAGCAAGACTAAATCAGCCGCCCCCGGTTCAATTTGATTGAGGTGTTGAGATTCTAAATGTTGATAATTGGCAGCTTTATCTTCCCAAAATTGGATGGTTTGGATAAGCGCAATAGTTAAATTTTGCATAATCTTTTAGCCGCATTGATGAGTGTTTGGTCTTGTTTCGCAAAACAGACACGGATTACTTTATGGTCCTTTTTATTCTTATAAAATACCGAAACAGGTATAACAGCGACACCATGTTCGGTGGTCATTTCTTTTGCAAATGCAACATCATCTACATCTGAAATATCACTATAGTCGAGCAAGCAAAAGTATGTGCCTTGACAGGGTAATATTTTAAACCGAGACTGTTTTATTCCGTCTAAAAATAAATCCCGTTTCTTTTTATAGAGCGGCGCTACATCCTTCCATACTGGACCAGAATTTAAATACTTCGTTATTGCATATTGCATGGTATTATTCACACAAAAAACTAGGTATTGATGAATTTTTCTGAATTCTCTGGTTAGTCCGATTGGGGCAATGACATAACCCAATTTCCACCCTGTGACATGCAGTGACTTTCCAAAACTAAAAGTTACAAAACTTCTAGCTCTTAAAATTTCACTGGACAAAACAGAAATATGCTGCGACCCAAATCGAATGTGCTCATAAACCTCATCGCTCATGAAATAAATATATGGATATTTCTTTGCGATCTCTTCCAACGCTGTTAAATCTCTCTCAGACCAGACAACACCGCACGGGTTATGCGGATTATTAACGATGATCAATTTTGTTTTAGGGGTAATCGCCGCATTAACTTCATCCCAATCTATATGATAAGTTGGGTGCTTTAATTCGAGATGAACAGGTACTCCGCCATGAACTTCCACCGTTGGTGCATAACAATCGTAGGCTGGATCAAACAAAATCACTTCTTCTCCGGCTTGCACGAGGGTCGCAATAGCTGTATAAATTGCTTGAGTGGCTCCAGCAGTAATGGTCACCTCCTCATTCGGATCAATAGAAAAACCATAATCTTCATCCATTTTTCGAACGATAGCCTGTCTAAGGTCAAGTCTGCCCGGCATTGGTGCGTATTGTACTTGGTTTTCTTTTATTGCTTCATGCACAAAAGACTCCAAAACAGGATTCATTTCAAAATCTGGAAACCCTTGAGATAAGTTGACTGCGCTGCACTCATTGGACAAGGCAGACATCACCGAAAAAATAGTGGTTCCAACGGCGGGTAATTTTGATTGAAATCCGATTTCCATATTATCTTCTTTTCGAGCCAAGTATGCCAAATAATCCGCGCGTTAATTCTTTTATTAGCGTTTCTCCTATGTCAGGACTCGTTTTTCTTGAATTTGTTGTCCTTCTGCGCGTACTTGTCTTCCGTTTTGTGGTTTTTTTACGCAATTGCTTTTGCTTAACTTCTCGCTCTTTTTGCTCAGCTTCCTCAATTTCCTTTTGTCTTTCTTCAGCAGCAGCTCGGTCGATTTTGTCACTTAAAATCTCATAAGCACTCTCCCGATCAATATCCTTATTATACTTTTCTGTCAACGTGGAATAATCGACTATTTGATCGATTTCTGCTTCAGATAAGACATCCATTCGCGTAGCTGGCCCACGCATTAATGTCGCTGCTAGCGGAGTTGGAATTCCGTCCTCATTTAAAGCTGTCACAAGCGCTTCTCCGATTCCTAATTGCGTTATAATTTCAGCTGTATCGTAATACTCTGTAATTGGATAGTTTTCTGCTGTCTTTTTTATTGCCTTTCGATCCTTGGCTGTAAAAGCGCGCAATGCGTGTTGAATTTTTAAACCCAATTGACTTAAAACAACATCAGGAATATCAGTTGGTAGTTGGGTACAAAAGAAAATGCCAACGCCTTTGGATCGAATTAATTTAATAATCACCTCGATTTGATCCAATAGCGCATCTGTTGCTTGATCAAAAACCAAATGAGCCTCGTCTATAAAGAGACATAATTTGGGTTTGTCGTCATCACCCGATTCTGGCAATGTCTCGTATAGTTCTGCTAATAAACTTAACATAAACGTTGAAAACAGCTTTGGTTTTGATTGGATATCAGTCAGTCTCAGGATAGATATTTGTCCTATACCCCGACTATTGGTAAAAATAAGATCTTGAACATCAAACGACCGTTCACCAAAAAATTGCTCTCCCCCTTGTTGTTCTAATTCAATAATTTTTCGAATAATGGTATTTACTGAAGCAGAGGAAACCTGCCCATATTCTTTTTTTATCTCCTCTTTTCCTTCACCAATTATATATTGCAAGCTTTTTCTCAAATCCTTTAAATCCAATAACGGTAAATCATTATCATCACAATACGCGAATAAAATGGATAAAACGCCACCTTGCGTATCGTTGAGTCCTAAAATCTTTGCCAAAAGCGTTGACCCAAAT
>JAURQI010000088.1 GCA_030836155.1 Crocinitomix sp. | reverse complement strand
CTTATCAGCAGCTGGTGACGCCCATTTATATGAGTGGAACGACGGTGCAGAATTAGACTTAATGCCTGGAGTTGGTGAATATACTTTCACATTAACTGGGTATTATACTGAAGGTGGATGTTTAGGAGAAAATGATGATGATGTTACTGTTACGGTTCACGACCTTCCAGTAATTACGGCTACTGCTGACGACGATATCATTTGTCTTGGATTAGACGTGACCTTAAATGGTGACGGTGGAGAATCATACGAATGGGACATGGGTGTAATGGATGGAGTAGCGTTTTCTCCAAATACTTTGGGAACTACAACCTATACGGTTACAGGTACGGATGAAAATGGTTGTGAAAATACAGCAACTGTTGATGTTGAAGTAGTTGAAGGAATCACGATCAATGTTGAGAGCTTCACAATTGAAACTGAAGGTGATGACGGTGAAATTAATATCTTCATTACTGGTGGCGCTCCTGCATATTTATTTGACTGGGATAATGATGGAACTGGAGATTTCGATGATACGGAAGACTTAACTGGTCTTACAGAAGGAACCTATACAGTTGTTGTGATGGGTGAAGGCGGATGTGAAGCAACGCGTACTTTCGAAATGTGGAGCCAATTGAGCATCGAAGATGAAACAAACGATGTACTAACTGTTTATCCGAACCCAACAATTGATAATATTCAAATCTCTTTAGCTGGAACTTTCCAGTATGAGTTAGTTGGAATGAATGGACAGATTCTTATTTCTGGAACTGCTACTGATAAAGAAGAGCTTTCTTTAGATAATTATGCAAGCGGAGTTTATTTCGTAAACGTAAGTTCTGGAGATTATACTTCTACAGTAAAAGTGGTGAAGAAGTAAATCAAACTTAATTCATATAAAAAAGGGGTTCCAGTCTTGGAACCCCTTTTTTAGTTATGTATCTTTATCAAAGGATATAATAAATAATTTCTCGCATACTTTTTGTAACCGATATTAATTATGAAAAAATTAGGACTACTTCTATTATTGGTTGGGTTGGCAAGTACAAGCTTTTCTCAAATAAAAAAAGTCAAAATTAAAGCAGAACGAGGTGTTAAATATCTATACCATACAGACAGTGTTTGCTTTGAACGAAAAGATGTAATTGCAATGACTCGTATTTTTCACGATTTCTACATAGCCGTACGTGACGACAATTTCGAAGGTTTTAAAGACTGCCTCAGCCCAAATACCTTAAAAATAATCCAAGGTGATAAACTTGAACGCAAGTTTGGGAAATACAAAAAATACCAACTTAAGTTTACAGGTAATGTTGATTTAAGGTACATAAAACCTATACCTGTAGAAAAAACCCCAGAGCCTACCAGGGTTTATATTTTGGCTATTAAACTTTCCGATAATCAAGTCATAAAAGGACGGGTCGGATTTGATCCACTAAAGCGACTAAAATTTGATGGCGACGAACATTACCTCGGTATGACCATGGTTAAAACAGATGCTGGTTTTCGTGTTTCTATTCTTTGGTAAAAATTATTGTCGCATGCTATAACCAGTTATTTAAATGGTAAAAATTCACTATCTTTCCTGAACACTAACTAACTAAAAAATGCTGAAGCAACTTTTCCTCTTTTCCATTCTCGTGCTATCGGGAACATATTCTTTTGCTCAACTACCTACTCCACTATATGCTGGACATGTTCGCTGGTCGGGTGAAGGTAATCAACTAGATGAAATTGATACCACCGGGGGTGCTTTTACTGTTGTTGGCTCTGTAACATTGTCTTCAGATTTTGCAGCTGTCCAGGGTTTATACGGTTTAGCTACTGATCCAACTGATAACCAGATATACGCAGTATATCAATGGAGTGGATCTAATGACAGAAGGCTTGGTCTACTTGATCCTACTTCAGGATCAATTACTGATATCGGAAATTCTGGAAACATTGTGGATATCGACTTTGGACCAGACGGCACATTATACGGAATAACTGGTAGTCCAAGTGGAAGTGATGATTTTGTATCAATAGACAAAGTTACGGGGAGTACGGCTGTTTTGACAACAATTCCGTCGGCGACATGGGGTAACGCTATTGCTTACGATTCTTTCGCTGACGAAATGCTATACGTTTCAGCGAGTAGCGAATTTGTTCGGATCGATCTTGGCACACTTACATTGACTGATATTGGGTCAACAGGAATGTCATCAGAAATTAATACCATGGTCATCACAGGACCAGACAGGGGTTATGCAATGAACTGGGGAACACGTTATAATTTTGATCCAACAACTGGCACTTATTCAGGAGCAACTGGTGCAAGCACCTACCATGCAATGGGTTTTGGTCCATTACCATGTACCACGCTTACCATTGGTGTCACAGCAATAGATGCCTGTGAGGGTGCTGAAATTACACTAGATGCTGATTCACCTGGAGGTGGAACAATAACTTGGGATATGGGCGTTGAAGATGGTGTTCCGTTTATTCCTGGTCCGGCTGGAACCTACTCGTATACAGCTACTAGTGATATCCCTGAAGAATGCGAATTGAACGTATCAGTTGAAGTATTCCCTTTGCCAACGGTCATTGCTGGCTCGGGAGATGAAAATTATTGCGAGGGAGAAACGCTTGTTTTATCTGCCGGAGGAGACGCTGATGATTATGACTGGGATCCATTAGACCTTGATCCGGGAGTTGGAACACATACATATGTTTTAACCGGTTCTTACGATATCGGTTGTATCAATACGGACACTGTAGAAATTACTGTTCATCCTTTACCGACAGTAACGGCAAGTGTTGATAATGATTTAATTTGTACTGGAGATGAAGTTATACTCACGGGTGGTGGCGCTGAAACCTATGAGTGGGATTTAGGTGTTGTTGATGGCGAGCCACACGCACCTGTACTTATTGGTGATAATGTATTTACAGTTACCGGTACAGATGAAAATGGTTGTGTCAATACGGCTACGGTCGAAGTTGAAGTTGTTGATATAATTACGATTACAGGTGTAACAACAGATGAAATTGAAGGAAATGACGGCACAATAGACATCTCAATTTCAGGCGGTGCTCCTGCTTATATCGTAGACTGGGATGATGATGAAATTGGTGAGTTTGATGATCCTGCTGATCGCACAGGCCTTGCGGGTGGTACCTATACGGTTGTCGTTATCGGAGCAGAAGGTTGCGAGGGTACGGCCACTTTTACTGTAAACAGTCAATTAAGTATTGGTGAAGTAAACATTGAAGTTAATGTTTTTCCAAACCCTACAGCCGAATCATTTATGATTCAATCACCAGGCCAATTTGCCTTTGTGCTGCAAGATATGAAAGGTGCTGTTTTATTAAGTGACACGGCAAATGATAATACTGAGGTTTCGCTAGAACAATTTGAGACAGGTACTTATATTCTAACATTGACGATTAACAACCAGCAGTTCACCCAGAAAGTAGTCAAATACTAGACTAGAAACGTTTGGTTAGAATTTCATCTGGTTTACCTTGTACCACAGCCCCCTCGACAGGTTGATTGGCGTCCGCAAGCTTTTTCATGTGTACCACTTGGTCCGCCATTTCGAAAATCACATCTTTACGGTGGCTGATCATAAGCACGGTAGTTCCCAATTCTTGCTGAATTATTTTTAATTCACGAATCAAATCACCAATAGCCTCATCATCTAAGGCTGAAAAAGGTTCATCAAGCAATAAAAGTTGGGGTTGTTGACAAAGCGCCCTTACAATCGAAACGCGCTGTCTTTCTCCACCTGACAATTCATGCGGATAATTACCCATCATATCTGCCAATCCAACAACTGCTAAGAGTTTTTCTATTTGGTTTGATAGTTTGCCATCAGATGCATATTCTAAATTGCGCTTAACCGTCATATTAGGAAACAAATTGAAGTCTTGAAAAACAAAACCTGGTTCCCGCTCGGCAATAGACAAGTTAATTTTTTGGGCACTGTCGTACCAAACTTTATTATCAATTTTGATAATTCCGCTATCCGGACTTTCAAGACCTGCGAGCATGCGTAATACAGTCGATTTACCTATTCCCGATTTACCGTAAATTGCAGAAGTTGTTCCATTCGGAAAATCCGCCTTGCAATAAACCTCAACTTTTCGGCCTTTATTGCTAAATGTTTTATGTAATTCAAAACTAAGCAACTCTGGTTTGATTTGATTTTCGAGTGAATAATAATAGACTCAAAATGAGGATAAAACTAATACCTAATAAGATCGCTGCGTAAACATGCACCTTATCGTAATTCATGGCGTTCATCTCATCATAAATCGCCACAGAGGCCACGTTTGTATCCGCCATTTTACCTCCGATCATAAGCACGAGACCAAACTCACCTATTGTGTGTGCAAAGGTTAATAAGATACCATTGAGCAAATTCTTTTTGATATAGGGCAAATAAACATACCATAACGCACTCTTCCTCGATTTTTTCAAGAGGTAGGTTGACTCAATCATGTTTTTTGGAATACCACGAAAACCATTAATAATTGGTGTGAGCATAAATGGGGTACAAAAAATCAATGATCCTAATAATATGCCAGGAAAAGTAAAAGCCAAAGAAAAGCCAAAGGTTGATTCAAAAAACCCACCAAACCCACTACTTGGCCCTAAAAATTGAAGAAAATAAAAACCCAATACAGTTGGCGGTAAAACAATCGGCAGCATCAAAACACTCTCTAAAAGTACTTTACCTTTCCATTTTGAGAACGCCATAAAATATCCTAAAGGCACACCAATAACAAAGAGTATCAACGTGGTTAGCGTAGCCAGTTTGAACGTGACATAAAAAGGCGTAAAATCCATCTAATCGGTAAAATATCCAAAATAATTCAAAACAGCCTTAATTTTAGAAGACTGAATATAGTCGACCATTTTTTTTGCGGCTTCAGAAGATACACCCTCCTGGTTTGTTATGACCATGGCATTCTGTAAAATAGGATCAAAAAAGCTTTGATCAACCTCTATATAGCCATAATCATCACCATGCTTAATCTTAAACGCATAACTGGTAAAAGCAACATCAACAGCTCCTGTCACAATATATTGATTTACCTGACCGATGCTCTCCCCTACTACTAGCTTGTCAAGACGATTTGTTTTTAAGTTCTTTGCTTCTAAAAAAGCATCCGCTGCCATGCCGTATGGTGCAGTTCGATTATCTGCCAAACCGATTCGTTGAATAGATTCATCCATCATTGCTCTTTCAACGGACTGGTATTGTTTTATTTTCGGATAAACAAATAACAAACGACCTTTTGCATAATTGAAAGGTTGCTCGCCTTTTTCTAAATCATAAAGATGGTCAGGATAAGCTGCGTTAGCAGAAAAGAAGAGGTCATAAGGTGCTCCATTTTCTATCTGGGCGGTCAACATACCTGATGAACCATAGGTAGTTTCGCATACAATCCCTTGCTCATCTTCGAACAAATCAACGATTGAATCCATTGCAAATTGCATATTTGCTGCGCAGGCAATCTTTAACGTTTCTTTTTCAGCACCATTCGAGCATGCAAAAACAAACGTTAAAAAAATAAGAATGAAACTGCTTTTCATGTTAAAAAGTTGCGGTCGATAAAATTATAAAATATTCAAGGATAATCAGTGATCTAAAGTGGTCAAAAGAGTAGAATATTGAGTTTTTTGAATAGTATTAACCGTTTTTGCTGTTTCATACTGAAAATTATGCTTCTCACCTTTTTCTGGGTTTAGTGAAATACATATTCTCATTTTTCAATAATTTATAGTGGTGATCCTCTTAAATTCTGAGTTATCTCAAAAGGGAAATCCTTATCTTTGGGTCCAAATTACGAATAGAACATGTACAGAACACATCATTGCGGCGAATTAAGATCAGAAAATTGCGGAACCTCTGTTACCCTATCAGGCTGGGTACAAACAGTACGAGATAAAGGACATATCATTTGGGTTGATCTAAGAGACCGATATGGTATCACTCAAATTGTTGGTGAAAAAGGAGTTATTGAGGATGTGGTACTTGATCAATTGAAAGGGTTAAACCGAGAAGATGTTGTTCAAATAACAGGCGAGGTGATTGAACGATACCAGAAAAATCCTGAAATGCCAACGGGCGATATCGAAATTAAAGCGGCAAAAGTTAATATTCTGAACAAGGCAATTACTCCACCTTTCACCATTGAAAATGAAACGGATGGTGGAGAAGAGTTGCGTATGAAATACCGTTATTTAGATTTAAGACGGAACCCAATCCAAGAAAAGTTAAAGCTTAGACATAAAGTTTCTTTAGAAACACGTAAATATTTAGATGCGGTTGATTTTATAGAGGTTGAAACACCTTACCTGATCAAATCGACTCCTGAAGGGGCAAGAGATTTTGTTGTTCCAAGCCGAATGAATCCTGGAGAGTTTTATGCCTTACCTCAATCTCCGCAAACCTTTAAACAATTATTGATGGTTTCTGGTTTTGACCGTTATTATCAAATCGTCAAATGTTTTAGAGATGAAGATTTAAGAGCTGACCGCCAACCTGAATTTACGCAGATTGACTGTGAAATGGCGTTTGTTGAACAAGAAGACGTCCTTCAAACTTTTGAAGGGTTGATTAAACATCTTTTCAAAATCTGCCGAAATCACGAGTTTGAAGGCGATTTTCCGAGAATGACCTATGCAGAAGCCATGGAGCGCTTTGGTTCAGACAAACCGGATATGCGTTTCGAGATGGAATTTGTCGACCTTAATCCGGTTGCAAAAGGTAGAGGTTTTGGTGTTTTTGATAGTGCCGAACAAGTACTTGCCATAAATGCTAAAGATTGCGCCGGTTATACAAGAAAGCAATTAGACAAGTTAATCGATTGGGTAAAACGCCCTCAGGTGGGTGCAAAAGGTTTAATTTATTGTAAATGCAATGAAGACGGTTCTTTTAAGTCATCTGTCGATAAGTTTTTTGATCAGGATGCGTTAGCAGCATGGGCAAAAGCTTGTAAAGCAGATAAAGGTGATTTATTATTGGTTCTTTCTGGTGATTTAGCTACTGTTAGAAGCCAAATGAACGAATTAAGACTCCATATGGGTGATGAGTTAGGTTTAAGAAACCCTAATGTCTTTGCTCCTTTGTGGGTGTTAGATTTCCCTCTTTTAGAATGGGATGAGGAAAGCGGACGCTACCATGCGATGCACCACCCTTTTACTTCACCTAAAGCAGAAGATTTTCATTTAATTGATACAGACCCCGGCAAAGTAAGAGCCAACGCCTATGATTTAGCTGTGAATGGTGTTGAGTTGGGGGGTGGATCAATCCGAATCCATGACAAAAAATTGCAAGCACGAATGTTTGAGTTATTAGGTTTTTCAGATGAAGAAGCAAAAGCTCAATTTGGGTTTTTAATGAATGCATTCGAATATGGAGCGCCACCACATGGTGGATTAGCTTTTGGTTTTGATCGACTCGTTGCGACGATGGGTGGTTCAGAATCTATTCGTGATTATATCGCTTTCCCTAAAAATAATAGTGGTCGTGATGTTATGATTGACTCGCCTGCTCCGATTGATGCAGCGCAACTAACAGAACTCTTTTTAGCAACCAAAGCTGTCCCTGAAAAACAATAAACCAAACTATTTTGATTCGCTCCCTCTTTTTATTGCTCTTACTCACCTCATTTAACTGGGGGTTTGGACAAGCAACATCACTATTGGAACTTTCTGAATCAAATCCAGACTCTGTTTTTCAAGTAGCGCAAAAAAACTTATTGAATGCTACATCTGATGTTGAAAAAGCGAAAGCTTATCATATTTTAGGTTGGTCAGATTATCATTTAGGAAGTGTTGACAACGGGCTATCTTATTTCCTTAAAGAGGCGGCGGTTTATGAAAACTTTTCCGACTCGCACGCAGATGTAAAAGCGCGTAATTTACTTGCTCTTGCCAACGCCTATTATGGTTCGGGTCAATTACTACCTGCAGATAGTGTTTTAATCATCGCGCAATCTCTTTTTCCTCAACTTAATGATGAGGGGTTAAAGATCGATATCTTGCTAGAGTCGGGATGGGTAACGCGTGAGCAGGGAAGACATTTAGACGCACTTGATGCCTATTTAAAAGGACTTGACATTGCCATATCGAATAAGGATGGTGCTAGAATTGCAGATGCGAATATAAAAATTGGCGTCGTTTATCATGTTATGGGAGATTATCCTAAAACCAAAGAATATTATGATAAAGCGCTAATAAGTTTCCAAACTTTAGATTTAGACATTAGAGAAGCAAGACTTTATAATAACTATGGTTTATACTACCAAGAAATAAATCAACCGACTAAAGCGATCGCCTTTTTTGAAAAGTCTATCGAAATGAATGATACATTGGGTAATCCAAGAGGTGTTGCTATTGCAACAGAGAATATAGGGTTACTTTGTTTCGAAGAGTTTGAGAACAATACATTAGCATTACAGCAATTTGATAAAAGTCTTAAAATTTGGAGAGCAGAAGAAGATATCTATAGTCAAGCTATTACATTGGGTTATAAGAATAATGTTTACTTAGCACAAAAAAAATTCAATTATGTTGTTGATACAGGTCACCATGTGTTGGATTTAAGTTTGGCTTCGGGATCAAAAAGTGTTCAAATAGAGGCCCTTCGCCAGCTGGCCTATGGCTATCACGGATTGGATAAAGATAATATCGCCTTTCAATACTTTGAGCAACACCACAACCTAAAGGATAGTCTTTCTCAGCTTAATGATTTTGATGAAATCAAACTCATGGGTCAACGTTTTGAAATTAAACAAGCACATGTAAAAGACTCTTTAGAACTCGTTATTCAGCATCAACAAGTTCAAGCTGGTTTAGAAACGAAAAATAGACGACAACGTTTTATCTCTATCATTCTATTAATTGGTTTTACTGCCCTGATATTAATCGTTTTTCTTTTATTTAAAAGCCGAAAAGAGCGCCAAAAAAGTGCTGCTATTATTGAGCGTGCCAATAAAGAACTGCAATCTAAAAACGATGCCATCATTGATAGTATAAATTATGCAAAACGAATTCAGGCATCCATTTTACCAACAAAAAAGGACATGTACGCTTGTTTTCCAGACCATTTTGTCCTCTATCAACCGAAAGATATTGTTGCTGGTGATTTTTATTGGCTTTCTGCTGCCGGAGAAAACGGAACTGATTCAACTTTTCTTGCAGCTGCAGACTGCACAGGACATGGCGTTCCCGGTGCAATGGTAAGTATTGTATGTGAAGGTGCATTGAGAAAAGCCATTAATGAGTTTCATTTGACGGATCCTGCTGAGATCTTAGAATCTGTCAGTAAAATCGTTCAATCTCATTTTGATCAGGGTGACTTAGAAATTAATGATGGTATGGATATTTGTCTAATTGCAGTTAAAGAAACAAAAGACGGATATGATATTCATTATGCGGGGGCAAACAACCCGCTTTGGATCATTCGTTCTGGACAGGATATTGTTGAGGAACTCAAGCCTACTAAACGTCCCATTGGACGCTATATCAATCCTATTCCATTTCAAACGAAAAAGACTCATATCAAAAAAGGGGATTCGGTTTATTTGTTTTCTGATGGTTATGCGGATCAATTCGGTGGTATGAAAGGAAAAAAATACAAATACAGTGCTTTAAAGAAACTTTTTCTTTCAAACGCACATTTACCTATTCACAAACAAGAATATGTTTATGCTCAAGAGCTTGAAAACTGGAGGGGAGACATTGAACAAATCGATGATATTTGTGTTATAGGTGTACAATTTAATTAATTGATGAAAGTCACTTTCCTTCTGACCTATTAGCCCTATTTTTGTAAAAAATAAGTAATGAAAGGTATTATTGGGTTTATAATTATTCTGGTTGTTGGTATTACCATTGCAGTCACGCTGAATATGAAACATTATTCAGATGACCCTGAATCAAGTTATAACCGAAATGAAAACAACCGATTAAAAGTATACAGCCCTTTTGACGTCAATCCAGCGCTTGTAGATAGCTCTTTGCATGATAAGCGTAAAGATCATACTATTTCTGGTTTTTCTTTCTTAAATCAGCTTGGAGACACTATTACAAAATCAAATGTGACGGGTAAAATTTTTGTTGCTGATTATTTCTTTACGACATGTGGCGGTATTTGTCCGAAAATGACTACACAGCTGCAGCGAGTGCACCGTGAATTTCTTACAGACCCAAACTTTTTAATCTTAAGTCATACGGTTAATCCAAAGATTGATACCGTAGAGGTGATGTATAAATATGCCGAACGTTTTGGAGCTGATCATAAAAAATGGTGGTTCTTAAGCGGCAGCAAGGCTGATTTATACACCATGGCGCGTAAATCATATTTGGTCGTTCCTGATAAAGAAGACCCTAATTTTGATCACGGTGCAGAATCCGACTTTATTCACACAGAAAACTTTGTCTTGATTGATCCTATTGGAAGAATCAGAGGAATGTATGATGGAACCAATGAAGCAGAAGTATCCGAATTGATTCGCGATATATATGACCTTAAAAGGGAGTATAAGTTTGAATAAAGAAAATCGGATATACGTCTAATCTGCTTAGATCAAATTTAATCGCTCCATCAATTGATCCTTAAATGACCCGCCAATTGGAACAGTCTTTTTGTCATTCTCCAGATTTAAATTTGGATACTCGATTGAAGCAATTTTATCAACACGAATAATAAATGATCGATGTACGCGAATAAAATGTTCACTAGATAGTTTTTTAACGATGTCTTTCATTGTTGAATGAATCGTGTAGCGGCTTTCTAATGTATTGATGACAACATAATCTTTATGCGCTTCTACAAAATAAATATCCTTGGTCTTAATCTTAACCAGTCTACTTTTAGATTTTACAAATATAAAATCTTGAGAATCTTTATTTTCAATCAACGAATAAAATAAATCACGCTCTTTTAAAACCTCTTTTTCCTTGGAGTATTTGTATAAAGCCATTTCAATTGAAGTATGTAAGTCTACTCCTTTAAAAGGTTTTATGATATAACCATAAGGTTCTGTTACTTTTGCTTTCGATAGGGTTGCTTCATCAGTATACGCCGTCAAAAAGATAACCGGAATGTTTAATTCCTTCTTTACACGCTCTGCAGTCTGGATTCCGTTGATGTCTCCTTTCAACATGATGTCCATTAGAATAATATCTGGACTTGTTGTCGCCGCTAATTCAAATGCTTTTTCACCAGTAGACGCAGCTCCAACAACATTATACCCTAATTTCTTAAGGCTATGTTGAATGTCTTTGGAGACAATACTTTCATCTTCTACTACGAGTACGTTTGTTTTCACCATGGGAACTTATGATTCTTGCTTGTCAAATATAATTAAATATTTTGTTCCTTTCTCGGTATTCAAAATTAGTTCTCCATCAATTTGATCAACCAAAGTGTCCACCAAACCAAGGCCTAATGAATCGCTATCCTCTATTTTAAATCCTTCAGGGAGTCCTACACCAAAGTCTTCAACACGAATTTTTACTTTACCTCCTTCTTCTTTTATCTCAACTTGAATTTCACCCTCTTTGCCTTCTGGATAGGCATATTTCATGGAATTAGAAACTAATTCGTTGAGTATTAATCCACAAGGAATAGCTTGATCTAAAACCAATTGTACACGGTCTACTTTTAGGTTTAATTTAGTTTCACTGGTATAAATCTGATAAGAATGAACAAGGTTTTGAATCAGGTTGGTAATGTAATCATGAAAATCAATAGAAGAAAAATCCTTCGTTTGATACAAACTTTCATGAATGTATGACATAGATCGAATTCGGTTTTGACTCTCATTGATAATTTCTAAAGTCTTTTCATCCTCAACATAAGAGGATTGAAGATTTAGAATACTACTTATTACCTGTAAATTGTTTTTTACACGATGATGAACCTCTTTCAAAAGAATTTCTTTTTCCTGAACGGACTCAATTAATCGTGTCTCAAATTCGACTTTGTCTGTTACATCTCTTGTAATCACAATTACTTCATTACTGTTGACGCGAGAGTATCTATTTTCATAGTACATCTTCTTTTTTGTTCGGCCAACAAGGAAAGGAATAATAAAATTCTGTGTGTGCACTCGTCCGGTTTGCAAGGCTTTTTTAATGTGTATTAGAAATGCTTTAGCTAGTTCCTTATTCTTAAATACATCATTGACATGCATGTCCAATAGATCAGTTGTAAAAGCAAAGTTTTTCAACAACTGTCCACCTTCTTCATTCAAACGAAAATCTGTAAAATAACCTTCCTTATTCACCTTAAATAACATATCGGGAATTGCAGAAACCGTTGCTCTATTATTCGCTTCACTGTCTTTAACTCTTCTTTGGTTTAAAACCTTATCTGTTATGTTGTGTGCGATAAATACAATCTCCTTAATTGGCTCTCCTTCCACTCGAACTGGACTAATGAACGACTCTATCCAAGTTTGTCCTTTTAATGTTGGAAAATGACTAATGATTTCAACTGATTCGCCTCTAAGTGCTCGTTTAAAACACTTAATCAACTTTCCATAAGCCGCTTCAGCAATAGGAAAAGTATTTAAAAAATCATCTCCAATCTCTACGTCAACACTAAGATATTCCTTCATCATTCGCTTAAAGCTGGAATTAAATGAAGCGATGTTTAAATCCCTATCAATTGTGAGAATAAAAAGGTTGCTAGAGCTCTCAAAAAGTGCGTTCAATTTAGATGTATTCTTCGTTAACTCCTTTTGCGTTAATTCGTGTTTCTTAATCTCATCTGATAATTTGCGATTAGTTTCTTCAGCTATTTCAGCTCTTAACCGTTGAATATTATATTCGTTTTGAAGTCCAATATCCATTAACATAATCAGGTTCGCTTTTTCTCCACGATAAACTATGTTTACGAAGTGAATACTATATCGTTTTTTCCCACCATCCAGCTCAATTTGTGTATAAGAGCTAATTTTATTTTTTGATTCATTAACTAACTCTTCAAGCAGATCATGGTGCTTTTTTGGGAAAATTTCATGCAAGTCCTCTGACTCATCATTCAGAATTTCACTTCTTAATATTTCTCCATTTGAATTTTGATACACAAGTTTATTGTTGCTGAAAATAAACATGGCCGCCAGCGAATTATCTAAAATACTACGAAAACCCTCTGCATTTTGATGCATTTTTTTGGTGCTATCGACCTTATCTGTAATGTCATTAAAATGAACTTGGATAATAAATTTATCGTCCATTTCAAGCCCTAAAAATGATATTTCAGCAATAAATATTGAATTATCAGAAGGACGAATTAACTCACATTCTGCTGTTATTCTGTCAAAATGGGTCAGTGTTTTTAACTTTTCATTCAGTTCTTTTCGATCTTCACTTTTGTTTAGGAATGAATTAAAAGTTTTGTTTTTTAGACTCTTCTCGGTTGAGTTAAATAGGTTTGAACATTGACTATTACTCTCTTCTACTAAAAACTCATCTCCATTACGAATCAATAATAAAATTGCAAAATTCCCTCCTTCAAAAAGGGCTTTATACTTGGTTTTGGATTTTTCTAAACTATTCCCAGTTGAGATCAGTTGATCTAACCAAGAGCTGACCAAAATACTACCAGCTGAAAAGGCAATGCTGAATAGTAAAAATTCAATCAATAAACCAGGTTTTGTAAAGTAAGCATAAATTAAAAAGGTATAAAAAAGCACAATATAAGATATGGTAGCTCTTAACGTAATCAATAAATAGCCTGAAATGGAACCGGTCATCAACATCACAACCATGTTTCGCATGGAAGGATCAATGACAAACCAAGTGATTGAAGCAATAGCCGCGGCAACCACAAAAACCTGATGAAAACAAATTTGATGTTCTTGGATAATAGTCTTCTTGCCAAAGAATTTAAAAAAGAATAAAGCCGCAACAACATCCAATAATAGAAAAGTAATTAAACCATCTGTGAAAAAAATCAACTCTAAAATGGCAATCGTGATTAATGGGGGTAGAATAAACCAAAAGGATCGGTCATACAAGCTAATCAGCGATTGATTAGAAATTGAATCAGCTGTTGTTTTATTTCCTGCCGGATTTAATTTCATTTAACTTTCCTCCCTGACGGGTTCTACCTTAAAACCATCTATGCGATACATCTCACCGCGTCGATACTCAATCACTTGTGTTTTTTCTCCTTGGCGATTATAAGCTTTCCATTTGCCATGTTTTTCTCCTCCTAAATATTTACCAACTAGTTTTGGTATCCCGTTTTGATGATAATACACATGTTTACCTTTTGGTTCTCCTTCATTAAATGCTCCTGTAAAAGCCAACCTGCCATTAAGATAATAGTAATTCCATATGCCGTCTTCATAGCCTCTCGAAAATGAACCAACCTCTTTATAATCACCTACCTGATAAAACCAATCTCCTTCCTTTAAACCGTTGTAATATTCTCCTCTGGTCATCTCATTACCCAAAGAGTCATATTCAAAAACTGAACCCTCTAACAACGATTTTTTATTGTAAAATTCAATACGTTTTATTTGACCATTTTGGTAATACCATTTCCACTCACCCTTGAATTCATTCTCTACGTATTTTCCTTCCTGCTCCTTTTTACCATTTGCATAATAATAAATCCATTTACCATCTTTCTTACTATCGATGTAATTTCCTTCAGCAGCAAGTTTTCCGCTTTTGTAATAATGTTTCCATTCACCTTGATAGATACCTGCAGCTGAAATCATACCTTCTGCAATGAGGGTATCATAATCATAAATATACCCGTTGATAATCTCTCCTTCTTTATCGTATTCTCTGAAAATACCATTTTTTAAGCCATTATTGATTCCACCAATAAGCTTAATTTTTCCATCTTCATAAAAAGCTTTATACAAATCAATAATAACCAACTCATCCTTGTGCCCGGCAAGTGTGTCACCGTCCATTCTTCTTAGATCAATTAATTTCCCTTTTTTATTATACGTTTTGGCTAGTCCGCTTTTTTTACCATTCTCATATCCTATTTCACTCTCAATGGTTCCATTCGGATGAAATGTTCTCCAAACTCCTGTTTTCTCCCCAATTTCATTAAAACGATTGTATTCATTTCTTTCTTTTAAAAATCCATTATCGTATATCACTTCAGTGATAATTTCACCTGATTCATTATACTCAAGTGCCAAACCGACTTCCTTTCCATTCTCAATCTTTGTTCGTTTTTTTAATTTACCATTGGAATAATATTCAAGAATTTCATCTTGTGGAACGTCTTCAATAAAATAAACTTCTTTTATGACACGACCGTTCGTATCGAGATATTGAGCACATCCGTTTTTTTGATCTAATGCAAAATCAAAGATTTTGGATTTTCTTCCTTCATCATCAAAAAACACCCAGGTACTATCTGAAAGCCCTTTTGATTTTAATCCAATTGATTTTAGCGTACCATCAGAATAATAACTTTTCCAGATCCCGTCAGGTTGACCATTTTTAAAATGACCTTCACTCGCGATTCTCCCGTTTTCATAGCGGAAAACATTATAACCATTCGGGTCAATTTCTTGCGCTAATCCATCGATCGATCCCAAAATCAACCAAGTTCCTATTATTAATATAACAGCTATTTTTTTTATAAAAGAAGAACCTTTACTATTATTATTAGGGCTGTTCATATGTTCATAAATCGAATGAATAGATTTGGATTTCTAATTTACGTGTTTTTTTTAAGATGTTACGAACAGTTCAAAACATTAATTTTTCTTTATAATTCAATGGTTTGACCTACTTATGAACATTATGTTGAAAATCTTATGTGTTCATAAGTATATTTAGAAAAAGCTAGTTTTTGTGTCAATAAGTCCTTATTAAAAAGCTTAGTTTTTAACGTGCTCTATTCAATAATTTCAATACCTGAAATTTAATTTTTAATAACAAAATTTAGATTCATCAAATCGTTAGTCACTTATAAGACGGTTATAAACAATTTAATAAACATGGTGTTGAAAACGTAAAGTGTAAGAACACCTGTTATTATTGAGAAGTGAGAAATAGCGAAAAAAATGTTAATAATTATGAACAGTGCTTTTTTCGTCCTTCGTAAAATATAATTTAGCTTTGATAAAAAGAAAAGTCATGACAATACCTATTGGATGCGATCACGCAGGATACGAATTAAAAGAAGTAGTAAAAACTCATTTAGAGAAAAAAGGATTTGTAATGAAAGATTACGGGACTAATGGTCCCGATAGTGTAGATTATCCTGATTTTGGTCATCAGGTTGCCCAGCATGTGATTAATGAAAATGGTTTAGGTATAGTCCTATGCGGAAGTGGAAACGGAATCAATATGACCGTTAATAAGTATGCTGAAGTAAGATCGGCCCTTTGTTGGACTAGCGAAATTGCAGAGCTTGCTCGCCAACATAATAATGCGAACATCATCGCTATTCCAGCACGATTTGTTAGTGAAGGTTTGGCAATACAAATGATTGACACTTTTCTAAGTATAGATTTTGAGGGTGGTAGACATCAGCGTCGTGTCGATAAAATTGCTTGCAGTTGATGACAAATTAGTTTACGTTTTCAGCGATTAAAGCTTCTAGAAAGCTATCGGTGCGTTCTACAAAAGCTTTATAATATTGTCCTGTTCCTGGTCCATTAAAACCAGTGTGAATCTTACGTATTGTTCCCGCTTTATCAATAAAAATTAGAGTCGGGAATGAAATAACCTTATTAAGCATTGGAAAAAGCTCCAGAGCCTCTAGTTTTGAAGCTTTACCTCCTATTAGGAATTTAAAATCTAAACCTAGATCGTCTTTAAACGATTGCACTTTAGCTATTTTAGCTTCTAATGTTTTTGCCATTTCAAAAGCAACAGATATGATATTAAGTTGGTTTCCAAAAGTTTCTTTCTTCTGGTTCAAATAACGACTCTCATCCAAGCAATTTGGACACCAAGTACCCATTATTTGAATAAGAGTGACTTTGTTTTTAGTTTGAGCATTGGGATAATGGTAAGTTTCACTATTCAAATCAGACAAAGCCAGTTTTAATGGTTGTTCGTTGATGAGATAGGTTAAGGAGTCAGGATGTTTTAGCTGAAAATCAGGATTACGAACAGCATACCAATTCACATGGTAGTGGGTACCTGAATAAAATTGTCCCCACAAGGTATCGTTGCGAAATTTTGACTGAAACAAGAAAGCATGAGAACCATCAAAAGTGGATAGATTTAAACTATCATTAGAAATAACCCCTTCAAGAAAACGATAATCGCCGGTTTCGGTCAGAAAAGTACCTTTGATTACATTGGTTTGACTATACGAATAATGTGTCGTTAAGGGCGCAAATTCACCAATAGCTTTTTCGGGTGCATTTTCATAATCAAAAGTAACTTCCCATCTACCAGCTACACAAAGATCTGATTCAGCTTTAGGAAATCGAGATTTGTATCCTAAAGTTGCCGTAAGAGGAATTTTGTAATTAGGTCCTTTAGCGATATTAAACCAATACCCTTCAATCTGTTTTTTATTGACAATCCGACATTTTAATTCTGATCCAAAACCAGGAAACCTCACATATAAAGAATCGCGCGTTTGTCCAATATTGCGCAACTCAATAGTTTCATCTGCGTTTATAACAAAGACGTGATACGTTTTTTTTTCTTTTTCTACTAAAAAAGTAACAGGAAGCGCGGTTGAATCGTTTATTGCAAAAGAAGTGTGCCAATAGCCGGGTTTCAGTTTTAAATTGTATGAAAATCCTTGACATGAAACAAGTATTAGTAAAAAGAGAAAAAGTTGTTTCATCATGAAGCGAGTAATAGCGTTAGCACTTTAAAATGCGGATCTAAATATAAGAATATTATGATTTATTTTTGTGGCCGTGCAACTTTTGGAAACATTTAAAGGTCTAATCTAACGGAAAGAGTATTTATGACGGAAGAACAATTGGTAAAAGCGTGTATTTCCGGAAATGCGTCGGCCCAGAAAGAGTTCTATGACTTATTTGCGAAAAAGATGATGGGGGTGTGCCTAAGGTATACAAACAACTATGAAGAGGCACAAGATGTTCTGCAGGATGGATTTATTAAAGTTTTTAATAAACTTTCAAAATTTGTCAATAAAGGCTCTTTAGAAGGGTGGGTTAGGAGAATCATGGTTAATACGGCTTTAGACCATTACCGAAAGAATAAAAAATTTCAAAAAGATGTTGAAATAGATGCGGTATCATTTAAACTTGAAAAACAAGAGTATATCGTTGAAAGTATTAATGCGCAGGATCTTTTAAAAATTATTCAAACCATACCAGAAGGGTATAGGGTTGTATTTAATCTTTTCGCAATAGAAGGCTACTCGCACAAAGAAATTGCAGAGCAGCTCGGAGTAACTGAAAGTACGTCAAAGTCGCAGTTCTCGAGAGCAAAAAAGATGTTAAGAAAAATATTGATTGAAAGAAATATTGTAACAGAAGGTGAAAGAGGATTTTAATATAGAAGAACTGTTTCAAGAGCACTTTAAGTCTTTTGAAAGTGATGTTGCGCCAGAAGCTTGGTCAAACATCCAACAGTCTGTGCAGGCTGGAACTGGTTCTGGTATGTCCATTTGGGTGAAAGGTTTGTTGATCGGCACAGGGATTAGTGCTGCTGTAGTTGGCGGTATTTATTTTTCAACTGATGATCAATCACAGGAAACATCAAACAATGATTTAGTCGAATTATCAACAGAGGAGTCTGCGGACGTTATGGAATCTGTATTTATTGCAGAAGAGTCGCACAACAACGAAGTCTCAGCTGATGATGCAGTTTTAGCAAATGATGAAATTGAAAATCAAGAAGTAATAGAAAGTGATGATGTTCAAGAAACTGATCAAGTGAATGTCGTAGATAATGATGCAAATGCAAACGGCACATCTATCGATAGAGGAGATGCAAGTATTGATGCTGGAAATGACAACGCGATTGCAACTAATGATAACACT
>JAURQI010000087.1 GCA_030836155.1 Crocinitomix sp. | reverse complement strand
TATTTATTTGGTGATGCTGGATTGGTGATATCGAATGGATGCAAAAATTGTCCTTCTTCAATCACATAGAGGTAATCGTTAATAATGGTGAAAAGACTAATTGATCCGGCAACACCATTAGAACCAGTTCCTACTTCTCCGCCACCAAAAGAATTATCCTCAAAAGTGGTAACAATTCCCCAATTACCCGGATTCTCAAAAGTTGGTAATTCTTCTCCAGCATCGGATTCCATTTCCTTAACTTCCCAAGCCGTTACCACACCTTTGGTTTTATCAATCGGTTCGTAAGGATAGTTACCTTCAGAATGGGGTAATGCTGTCGGAAAGACATCCTCTAATCGATCGACAAAAACAGGATTTGTGAAGTCGGCTACATTGTATACTAAAAGGTCAATAAAGCTATTCACATAAAGATAATCTCCACGAATAGCCATACTTGTTGCTCCCCAGACATTCAAAAACCCTGTTTGATTCGGACTTGTAGGGTCCTCAATATTTACAAAATGTATCCCCTTATCGGGCTCTACCATAAAGATGTGTTGATCTTTATAATAAATCGCTCCTTGTGTTTCCATTGATTTTGGCCCTTCAAAACCACCCGTGCTTCTAAAACTTTCATAATCGGTGTAAATAGGCACGTTCATGAGGTATTCATAACGGACCTTGTCTTGACATGCAACAGCAGCCAGTGCCATGAATGCAAATACAAATATTCGTTTTAATTTTTTCAAATTTTTCATTTTTTCAGTTTTGATTTTAATGATATAAGGCCTTTAATCAATCTACTGATGGATATCGATGAAAAAGGGTTGTATGGGAACAAAAAAATCGTTGCAACTTTCGCTACAACGATTCGTAATCTCTTAATATATAAATTGTTAATGCGTTCTAATCAACTACATTAAAATTGGCGTCTAATAACAATCCCATAGTAATGGTATCCTTATTGACCGTGTATTCAGCACGAACATGAAAACCTGCAACATTTGCCCAGACACTTCTTTTTAATCGAAACAAAACCCGATTAGTTTGCTTAAACTGATTTTCTTGATCTTTAAGTCTGGCTTGTTGCAACTGCAATTGTAATAATTGAATTTCCCTATTTTGGAGCGAATCTTTCCATTTATTCTTGCTGAATATTCCAGCGTTGACTGATTCACCTTCCAAAGCCAATTTATGATAGGCAGCTGCATCGATCATTTTAGAGAGCGTATCTAAATCCATTCCAATCAGGTTTAAATTTTTCTCTGTTTGTGCAATCATTTCGTTGAGGTTGTCAAGGTACACAGTATCTTCAATCGCAGTGTTGACTTGGATCGAATCTTCGAGCATCAAAAACGCTTCAACATTCTGATTCATTAAATCTTGATCGGATTGATCAACCTCTCCATTGCATCCAGCTAATAGAAATGTAAAAAGGAATAGGCCTATGATTTGCTTCTGCATCTTTTTTTTACCAAAGATAAGGCTTCTGATGATTATTCGATATACGTTTAAGAACGTGGTTTGGAAGGCGCACGCTTAACAGGCTTTCTTTGTTTGCTTACCCATTTCACAAATTTTGAAAAATCAGTATGCTGCAATAGCGCATCTAATGTGTAATAGTTTAACGCTAACTCAGTATGCGAGAAGGTACGGTGTATTTTCTTATGGCAATCTTTGCATAACCAAACACCATAATGAATCAATTCTTTTTCTCCATGCAACTGCTTCACAGCATATTTTTCATGCATTTTTTTTGGAACAAGATGATGAAATGTCAACGGTAATTCGCGTTCACATGAAGTACAAGATGAAGGTCTTTCAGGTTTCATTTACCCGACCAAAGAAGATGCTTTGAGGATGATGCCTTCCATGAGTTTCTCAGCAGACTTTACTTGCGCATTGACATCGTAGAATGCCTCTTCGTATAACTCTTGCTGCGTCCCGTGATGGATAAACTTATCTGGAATTCCCAGACGAACCACTTTTGCTTTATAATCATGGTCAGCCATAAACTCAAGAATCGCAGAATTTAATCCTCCCATTAAACAACCGTCCTCAACGATAATAACTCTATCAAATTTAGAGAAGACCTCATGAAGCATGGTTTCATCAATTGGCTTAACAAATCGCATATCATAATGAGCAGCACTGATTCCCTTATCCTTCAACTGCTCAATTGCCTTGGTCGTTAAATTACCGATTGCACCGATGGTTAAAAAAGCTAAATCTGAACCGTTCTCTAATTTACGACCAGTACCAACTTTGATTTCCTTTAAAGGTGTTTTCCATTTGGGCATTACTCCACGTCCTCTTGGATAGCGAATCGAAAATGGTCCCATATCTTCTAGTTGTGCTGTATACATGAGATCTCTTAATTCTGACTCATTCATTGGAGCACTCACTGTCATATTCGGAATCGATCGCATATAAGCGATATCATAAGCACCATGATGCGTTGCACCATCCGCTCCAACAAAACCAGCACGATCTAAACAGAAAACTACATTCAAATTCTGCAGTGCAACGTCATGGATCACCTGATCATATGCCCGTTGCATAAATGAAGAATAAATATTACAAAACGGCACTAAACCCTGTGTCGCCATCCCAGCAGAAACAGTTACCGCATGCTGCTCAGCAATACCCACATCAAATGCACGATCCGGCATGGCCTTCATCATGATATTCAATGAGCAACCTGTTGGCATGGCAGGTGTTACTCCCATGATTTTTTCATTCTTCTCAGCTAATTCTACAATCGTATGTCCAAAAACTTCTTGAAACTTTGGTGCTTCTGGACTTGTTGGAATGACTTTTACGATTTCACCAGTTTCTTTATTAAAAACCCCTGGCGCGTGCCATTTTGTTGGGTTTCCTTCTTCTGCTGGCTTATATCCTTTTCCTTTGGTTGTGATGACATGTAGAATCTTTGGACCAGGAATGTCCTTCAAATCATTCATGATATTCACCAAACCAATGGTATCGTGCCCGTCAACCGGTCCGAAATAACGGAAGTTGAGTGACTCGAAATAATTACTCTCTTTTAATAAAGATCCTTTTAGGGCATTACTCAATTTTGATGCGATCGTTTGTGCGTTCGGACCAAATTTTGAAACTTTACCTAATAATGACCAAACCTCATCTTTTACCTTATTGTAAGTGTGAGAGGTTGTAATATCCGTTAAATATTCGCGCAATGCACCAACATTTGGATCTATCGACATACAGTTGTCGTTTAAGACAACCAACATATTATTATTCGTAAAACCTGCATGATTGAGCCCTTCAAAAGCTAAGCCTGCGGTCATTGATCCATCACCTATCACAGCAATGTGTTGGCGATCATCTTTCTTGTATTCATTCGCCATGGACATACCCAAGGCGGCTGAAATTGATGTGGAAGAGTGTCCTACACCAAAGGTATCGTATTCACTTTCACTTCTTTTTGGAAATCCACTAATACCGTCTTTTGTTCGGTTGGTGTGGAAGCGACTTCTCCGTCCAGTCAAAATTTTATGACCATAGGCTTGGTGTCCTACATCCCATACCAATTGGTCTACTGGAGTATTAAAAACATAATGTAAAGCTACCGTTAATTCAACGACACCTAGACTTGCACCAAAATGAGAATTTCCAATTTCAGAAATTACATCAACGATGTACTGTCTCAGTTCATCTGCAACTTGTGGGAGTTGATCAACTTCAAACTTTTCTCTAAGATCTTTTGGAAACTCTATTTGGTTTAGGAGGTCTCCAGCTGTGTATTCTGACATACGCCTTGTTTAATGCTACAATTGCAGCGGACTACAAATTTACGTAATCCATTTGTATTGAATAACGTTTTAAATTTGAATCTGTTCAATGAAATTAAGGTTTTTTAGATGAATAGTTCATTTTAAACGAGGAATCTATAAACAGTAGACTCTCAATAACATCATGTCGTATTCTGTTTTGACTCCTAATTTTAACTCATGGTTTTAACCACTAACATATTTGTTTTGAGACTTATCCGTTGAAAGAGCATGTTGTAATGTTCTAAATAATTGCCATTTTGGTAGTCTAACCTTTTTAAACTTCTATACTATGATACAAAAATTACATTGGAAGCTATTGCTCTGCCTATTTCTAGGATTTGGAACAAGCATTAGCTGGAGTCAAGTGACTAAACGTGACGCACCTTTCGGAACTGGTGTTCCGGCACAATGAAAAATAAAATCTGCATTTAAAAATCGATCGCGACTATTGAAATAAAAGCGATGTAAGCCTTTTATGGCTGCCGCATGTTCAAGGTCATATACCGCACCAACCACGTCGGTATCCGGGTCCATAATATTAACCTCCAATTTGACTTCTTCTAGTGACAAAAGAGCACCTGCAATGAATTTTCCGACATTACCTAAACCAACAATTGATATTTGAATTCTTCTGCTTGACATCGCGGTGTTTTATCCACTATCACCTACTTCAAGATAAACAATTTTAACCAAAAATGAATCAGAAAAAGAAAGCTTTTAATCGTCCCTATAACCTAAAAGGTCCATTTTAGACCTAAGCCATTATCGCTCAAATCTAGTTGATTTAGCAAAGGGTTTAGTTTATTTTTTCGATGATTTGCATGAATCAGATAAGCCGAAAGATCAAATAGAAAAAGAAATCCACCTTGTAAAATCACAGCATTGCCCCAACCTCTAAAACGCTGATAGTTTTCAGGATCGTTTAATGCGCGTTGCTTCAACCAAAAACCGGTTGCCACATAACCAACATCCAAACCAGTATTAAACAAAAATATCTTTTCCGTTTTATATTGCTCTTGAATAATACTCGCTCGACTCAATCCGTCAGTACCGGGTTTATTGGCCTTGAGATAACCCGGAAAAGCCAGGGCTAAGTTAATTCCCGACCACATGACATTCATTTGATGGAAGTATTTGGCCTCATTATCCGTTGTCGCCCATCCATAAGCACTGACACCGGCATTCGCAATAGACCATGAACCGAGTGTAAGCATTAAGTGCTTATCTCTCTTGTAGCGTTCTCCATTAAATGTATCCCACTCTTTTTCTTGACCATAGGCAAGACCAACAGTAAAGTTCAGCAATAAAAGGACTAAAAGATAATTTAACGCACTATTTAAATGACCAGTCATACGTATCCAATGTTGATACACAAGCCGTCAATAAATCTATTGAACCTTGAATATCATCTTTATGTGCCATTTCAATTACTTGGTGCAAATGTCGTGTTGGAATAGAAACTGCACCAGCAATAGAACCACCTTTTGCCATGCGCTGAATTCCGGCTGTATCTGTTCCGCCAGCCGTCAATATTTCAGGTTGCCAATCAATCTTGTTTTTATCCGCTGTTTCTTTCATAAATGCGACCATTCTATAATCGCAAATAGTACTCGCATCCATTACCTTAATTGCTGTTCCTTTACCCAGCTCTGTAATTTTTTCGTGTGCTGCTGCACCTGGTAAATCAAAAGCAATGGTTGTGTCCAATCCAAATCCAAAATCCGGATTGATTTTCAATGAAGAAACATTTGCACCTCTTATTCCAACTTCTTCCTGCACCGTAAAGACACCATAAATATCGTAAGGCACCTCTTTATCTTTTAAATTCTTCAGTGTTTCAATCAAAATAAACACAGCTAGTCTATTATCCAATGATTTTGAATTGACACAATTTCCCATTTCGATGAACTCACGCTCTCGCGTTATCGGATCACCAATGGTGATCAATTTTTTAACCTCCTCTTTAGATAAACCTGTGTCAATAAAGTAGTCTTTAATCTTTGCTACTTTATTACGTTCCTCGGGCGTCATGACATGAATTGGCTTTGAGGCCATTACGCCAATAACATCCTTTTTTCCGTGAATGATAACACGTTGAGCAGTTAAGGTTTTAGGATCAAATCCACCCAAAGTATGAAAACGAATAAATCCATTATCATCTATATGTGTAACGATGAATCCAATTTCATCCATATGGGCGCCGATCATGGCCGACTTGCGTTCTTTTCCACGTTTGATTGCATAAACATTCCCCATATTGTCTACTTCCACTTCATCCACCAAAGGTGTCACTTCCTGGATAACCAATTCACGCACTTTTTGCTCAAAACCAGGCGCACCTGGAGTTGTGCAAATTTTAGATAATAATTCGATATTCATAATTCGTTATTGTTCTTTGTTTTTGGGTTCTTGTGTTGCCAGTCGATAGCCAATCATTATTGGAACACCAACCAGGCAAATTATCAGCAAAAACCAACCTTTAAAAGTTAGAGCAGAAGAGATGACCAAATTTGGATCTACTTTTTCCGGTAGTGCATTGACATCCATCAACCCTTTCATCGAGACATCTAAAATGTATCTTGTCTCAGGACGCTCGACAATTTCCGCCTCAAAAATCGAAGCGGGATAGAAATAGAAAAACAAAGTAAACGCCAGGATTGCTCCCAGCGAATACAAAGTTATTTTGAGTAGATTACTCATTTTAAGATTTTGATAGATGTGTATTAACAATACTCATCAAAAGCCATTGCTAAGTTTTCTGCAATCATTTCAGCAGAGCGGCCTTCGATATGGTGTCTCTCAATAAAATGTACTAAGGTTCCATCCTTAAACAATGCGATAGATGGAGAAGACGGAGGGTAAGGCAATGTATATTTTCTTGCCTGTGCTACTGCATCTCCATCAACACCTGCAAAAACGGTTACCATACTATCTGGTAATTTATTGTGCTTTGTTGAAAGAATAACTCCAGGACGCATTGTACCAGCGGCACAACCACAAACAGAGTTAATGACACATAAAGTTGTGCCTTCATTATTGATTGCTGCATCTACAGCATCAGTTGATTCCAAACTTTTGAACCCAGCTTCGACTAGCTGGTTCTTCATAGGTGTAGTTAATTCTTCAGGATACATAAGATCTTGTATTAATGTGTTTTTGAATGCTAACAGTTAAAACCCAAAAGGGTTTAGTACAAAATTAGTGATTAGAATGTATACTGGTCAGAAAAACTGATGATAATCCACAAGTATCCCCTAAACAATCTTCACAGAAATGATATTCACGGGACAGGCTTCTTTTGCATTTTCTGCTCCTTCATGGCACTCTAACCCTGGTCGAGCCGTATGAAAACCCTTACGATTTTCACTTTTTAACAGGACTGATTTTCCGTCTTTTTTTGACATGCGAAATAAAGAAGGACAAAGTTCTTCGCAATAATTACATCCAATACATTTATCCCGTTGAAGGGTAACAATTAGGGCAGACATTAGCGTTCTTCGTTTTCAACAAGCTTGTATAATTTATCTGAATTTCGGACTTTCACTCCAATCGGAAAAGTTACGTGATCGCCCCTTTTTGCCTCTTCCACTTTTTGATCGTCCACCATCATTTCTGTAATTTCATGCTCAACTACACCTGTTGTTGGACCGGTGATGAGCACCTTATCATTCACCCGTAAGGTCTGTGCTTCAATTTTAAACTCTCCTATTCCAGCTCTTGAAAAATAATGCTCGCCTTTGCCTAAGTATACTTTCTTTTGGGTTGCCTTTGATCCGCTCGTATTATTAAACTCACCTAATTTCTGACCTAAATAATAACCACTCCAAAACCCTCGATTATAGACCGTTTCCAGATCTGCCATCCAAACTTCAACCTTCTCCCGGGTGTATTGACCCCTTGCTAAAGCATCTAGTGCAGATCGATAGGTCTCGATAACCGTTTTAACATATTCCGGTGCCCTTCCACGCCCTTCGATTTTTAAAACAGCAATCCCCGTATCCACCACCTGATCTAAAAAATCAAGCGTGCATAAATCCTTGGGTGACATGATAAATTCGTTATCGATCTCCAATTCATCCCCCGTTTCTTTATCGATAACAGTATAGGTTCTTCTGCAATTCTGAACACAAGCACCTCGATTTGCCGAAGAATTTTGCGTACGCAAACTCATATAACATTTACCCGAAACTGCCACACAGAGAGCACCATGACCACATATTTCAATTTCAATAAGCTTCCCTGAAGGTCCGCGTACATCCTCTTTTTTAATTTGATCTACGATTTTCTTAACTTAATTGAGACTCAGTTCGCGAGACAAAACCATGACATCTGAAAAGTTGGCATAAAACTTAACCGTCTCTATATTGGTGACATTTAATTGCGTAGAAATATGCACCTCTACCCCTTGTGTAAAAGCATAATTGATAACGGCCTGATCTGAGGCAATAACTGCTGTTATGCCTGCATCCTTAACCGCATTGACCAATGTTTTAATCACCGATAAATCATGATCATAAATAATGGTATTTAGCGTCAGATAAGTGCGCACATTTTTCTCTCCACACTTCTTGGCGATTGCAGGTAAATCATCCAAAGTAGAGTTCATGGACGCTCTTGCGCGCATATTTAATTGGTCAATTCCGAAATAAACCGAATCGGCTCAGGCATCAATTGCAGCTTGCATAGATTCCCAGTTACCAGCTGGAGCCATAAGTTCAATCTTCTGCATAATATATTGCTTTATAATCTTGGCAAAAATAGAAAGAAATTAGTCTTTGCGAAATCGATTAAGATTGACCTCTGCGTCTAAGGTGCCATTATCAAATATAAATTGACATAATTGATTTGCATA
>JAURQI010000086.1 GCA_030836155.1 Crocinitomix sp. | reverse complement strand
TTTTCCTTTAGTACACGAGTGGCCGTTAAGGCTGTACGAATATTGCCCTGCTGATAGTCAGCCAAGAGGTCGGTTGGGATAGGAGTGAGGTCCTCATTATTGGTGAGGATAATCTGTGTGTCAACCTCCGCTGCTTTATTGTGGAAGATGGAAATTAGGTCGTCATCAATTTGGCCTAAAACAACGGGTGCTTCAGCTTTAATGATACCCGCTTTTTCTGCCGTAATAGATACGAGAGTGTTGCCTAAAAACTGTTCGTGATCACGTCCAATTGTTGTAATGATAGCCACCTCAGGTTTTTCGATAATATTGGTGGCGTCTAAACGCCCACCTAAACCGGTTTCAATAATGGCAATGTCACATTTTTCTTTTGCAAAACAATCAAATGCCAAAGCGGTAGTGATCTCAAAAAAGGAGGCATCAATTGTTGAGAAATTTATTTTGTTTTGAGTTACAAAATCAACGACAGTTTTCTCTGAAATCAGTTCACCGTTAATTTTGATTCGCTCTCTAAAGTCGTGAATATGTGGACTCGTAAAAATCCCTGTTCGATAACCATGGTTCTGAAAAATAGCCGCCAGAATGTGCGCCACTGAACCTTTACCATTCGTTCCGGCTATGTGAATCGTTTTTAATCCTTTATGTGGATTGCCTAACGCTTCCATCAATTGTTTCATGCGTGTTAAGCCTGGTTTATACGCCAGCGCTCCAGTTTGATGGAAATTGGGAATTTGCTTAAAAAGCCACGAAGTGACTTCCGAATAGGTCATTTATTGCTTGGTAAATTCGAAAATTTTGTACCCAACGTGCTCAGAATGAACGCCTGGTTTTTTATCATACTTCATTGTTTTTGCCGCTTTCACAGCTAAACCAAGTAAGTATTGACTTCCAGTAGTTGATTTAGAAGCCTTGTACTGCGTTTTAATCACTTTTCCATTAGCATCTACCCAAATATCTAAGGCGATTCGTCCTTCTTCCTGTGCGCTGGACTTATAATTTGGTTCCTGTAACACTTTTCGATCAGGATTATATTTTCCATCACCTGGAACATTTCCATCAATATCGCCACCAACACCGTCTCCATCACCGAATGCATTCCCATCACCTGTTCCTTGCCCGCTACCTGAACCAGAAAAACTAAAATCACTATCTGGTTCTGGTTCACTTTGATTCGTATTATCACTATCTGTGTCACCTTGTCCAGAAACAACATTGACTGTTTCCTCAGTTTGTGTATCCACTTCTTGAGCTGGAGTCTCTACATTTTGTGATGGGGTAGGGACATTCGATTCTTCGCTGTTTTCGCTACCACCTTCAGGTTGCGATCCTTGTTCAAAGATAACATCAGGCAATTCAACCTCAACGATTTCAGGCTGGCGCGGTGGATCTGGTTCCTCTAAACTAACCAATAAGAAAAATAAGATCATCAACATGATAAAGACTAACGATGCATATAATGCACGTCTGTGGTCTTCTTCTTTTAAATAACTCAACAGCTTCATAACTTCTCCTTTTAGTGATTCTACTTAAATACCAAGATAGGATTCCATCCATTTCGCTTTGCCATGGCAATTAAACGGAAAACATATTCGTAGTCAGCATTTCGATCGCCTGAAACCTTAATTTTTTGCTCTTCTGGATTTTCAGCCATTTTAGCTATGATAATCGGCTCCACTTCTTCGAAAGTCTGGTATTCTAAATCGACATTTTCGTCTAGGACATAGGTGTTATTTTCTGTAACACCAACATTCAGTATCGTAACAGTAGGATCAACAACTTTTGTCTTATTATCACTTGGAAGGTCAACGTTGACACCTTTTTGTGCCATAGTACTCATAATGATAAAAAAGATCAGCAATAAAAAGACAAGGTCTGTCATAGACGACATTCCGCCTTCAACTTTGACTCTATTTCTACGTCCTAAATTCATATCCTTACCTTTCTATACAACTATGAACCTGGTTCGTTCAATAAATCTAAGAATTCGATTGAAGCACCCTCCATGGAGTGAATTACTTTATCTACACGAGCCACCAGATAATTGTATGCACCGTATGCGATAATTCCTACGACCAATCCGGCAATTGTTGTTACCATCGCCTCCATTATACCACCACTTAAATTGGCGATTTCAACTCCATTAAATTTCATGGCGTTAAATGTTTTTACCATACCCAATGTTGTACCCAAGAAACCAATCATTGGAGCAACACCAGCAGTCGTAGCTAAAAAGCTTAATCTTTTTTCTAATTGATAAATTTCTAATTTACCTACGTTTTCAATCGAGCTTACGATATCACGCATCGGTTTACCAATTCTTGAAATACCTTTTTCAACCATGCGTGCGGCAGGATTGTTAGTCGCTGCACAAAGACGGCGAGCGTCATCTACTTTGCCATTCATGAGCAAGCTTTTCACTTCTACCATGAATCCTTTTTCATCCTTCAATGACTTATTGATAGACAAAAGGCGCTCAACAAAAATATAAATCGTCATGACTGAAAGAATAGCCAATGGAATCATAGCCCATCCACCTTGTAAAACCAAATCCCATACAGGGATATCCTTTGTCATTTCGGTTACCCCTGTACCATTATCTAAACTGCTTAAAGTATCTGCAGCAGGTCCGGTTGTTTGTAATAAAATTGCCAAAGCGCTCATATTAATTTCTCTTTGTGTTTATAAACGTGTGTTCAAAATATTTGTTACATCCCAAACATGAAGTAGTAACAAGCTGCACCGGCAAAATAACCGACTACAGCATATAAGGTAATCTTTTTAAGATACCATCCAAAACTAATTTTCTCAAGTCCCATCACTGCAACACCTGCGGCAGAACCGATGATCAATGCACTTCCGCCTGTACCGGCACAATAAGCTAAGAACTGCCAGAATGCTCCGTTCTCCGCAAATAATCCAGCATCAGCAACTGGATACATCCCTTGCGCTGCAGCAACCAAAGGTACGTTATCTACAATAGCAGACAATAAGCCGATTGAAATATTAATCGAGTACATGTTTTGGTCAAATGTCGTGTCCAAAAATTGAGCCACTGTTACTAAGTGTCCTACTTCTTGTAATGCCGCTACGGCCATCAAGATACCTAAAAAGAACAGCACACTTGCCGTATCAATTTTCTGCAATACACTAATAACAGAAAGCTCTTTTTTCATTTGGCGTTCTTTTTTCGAGTGCAATAATTCTGTTATCATCCATAAAATACCTAAGCTCAACATCATTCCCGTAAATGGAGGTAAGTGAGTGGCTGTTTTGAAAACCGGAACGAACAAAAGTCCAGCTAAACCAACAAAGAAAATTAAGTTCTTTTCCCAAACTGCCGGTTCAACGGTGTGGTGACCAACACCTACCACTTTGTCTGGACGAGAAACTGTACCTTTTACAAAAATAGTCGCCAATCCGAGAGGTACAAGCATCGCCACTAAAGAAGGGATTATAAGATTCACAATAATAATTCCAGAGCTAGGGATCTGCCCATTATTCCATAGCATCGTTGTGGTTACATCTCCAATTGGAGACCAAGCACCACCGGCATTTGCTGCGATAATGATAAATCCACCAAATAACCAACGAGCCTCTTTGTCACTGATTAGTTTACGAATTACAGAAATCATCACGATGGAAGTAGTCAGGTTATCCAGTGCTGCCGACATAAAGAAGGTCAACAAACAAATAACCCAAAGTAATTTTACTTTACTGGTTGTATTAATTCGATCCGTAATTAGAGAGAATCCATCATGGGCATCAATTAGCTCCACGATGGTCATTGCTCCTAAAAGGAAGAATAAGATACTGGCAATATCGAATAGGTGATGGGATAATCCATGCTCTACATAATGCTGTATGTGCTCGTGCGTATGCGCTGGATCTTTTGTTGTTATTTCCGCATCAAAATTTCCATGGTTGAGAATTTCATCTTTTTCTTTGATGACCTCATGATTGGCGTATTCTGAGAACTGGGGGGTGGCGACTGATATTTCGTCACTCCGGGATATGTCAATAAAGGACATGTTTTCTTCTACTCCCAAGTGATCCTCAGGCCACATGGCATATAGTCCCCAACAGACCATACCAATTAAAAGTGCAGAAGCAGCTTTGTCAATATGGATATTGTGTTCAAGTGCAATCGCTAAATATCCGACGATAAATACGATTACCATTATGTATTCTATTCCCATAATGTTTAGATTAGTTTATTCAAAGCAATTTCGAAAGCACTGCGTGCAATCTCTGTTTTCTTATTATTCTTTTCAAATGTCTCAACCATCGCATCGCGTATAGTCTTGGAAGTATCTTTAAAGATGCGCTCATCTTCAATACTTGGTAGGTCTGAACTCATTAAATAGGCAAAAACCCTGGCCATTCCACAGTTAGAAATGAAATCAGGTATTACAGCAATGTTTTGATCAGTATAATCAGCGATTGGTCCGAAGAAGATTTCTGCATCAGCAAATGGTACATTCGCACCTGATGAGACAACTTGCACACCTGCTTTAATCATGCGGTCAATTTGCTCTTGGGTAATCAAACGTGAGCCTGCACATGGAATAAAGATATCGGCAGTCACATCCCAAATACGCGCATTCACTTCATCAAATGAAAGCATGTTCGGCGCATTTAGCTGATTTCCGTTTTTATTCAAAAATAACTCGCGAATTTCTTCTAAAGAAAAACCGTCTTCATTGATCAATCCACCCACGCGATCGATTATTCCGACTACTTTGGCGCCATGTTGCGCAAGATAATAAGCTCCAGCAGAACCTACATTTCCCCAACCCTGAACAATAACTTTTTTACCTTCAATTGATTCTTTCCAAAGATCATAAAAATGATAGATCGACTCGCTGACACCGTAACCGGTAATCATATCGGCGATAACATATTTCCTAGCAACACTTGGCGAGAAATTAGCATCCTCAATCACCTTTAAAACACCTTGACGCAATTGTCCGATACGGTGAATTTTTTGAGCTTCACGCGGTTGAAAGTGTCCGTTAAACACACCTTCTTGCGGATGCCAAACACCACAGTCTTCTGTATATGGGATTACTTCGTGAATTTCATCCACGTTTAAATCACCACCTGTACCGTAATAATGCTTTAACAATGGAGTTACAGCAGCGTACCAACGGCGCAATACACCTTCTTTCCGCGGATCTGAGGGATCGAAATTAATACCAGATTTAGCACCTCCAATTTGAGGGCCTGCAACGGTAAATTTGACTTCCATGGTTTTTGCAAGGGATTCTACTTCTCGTTTATCGAGACCTACTCGCATTCGAGTTCCTCCCCCGGCAGCTCCTCCTCGGAGCGAGTTGATCACAACCCAGCCTTCAGCTTCTGTCTCTGAATCTTTCCATTCAAATACAATTTCTGGCTGTTTGTTCTCAAATTTCTTTAATAATTCGATCATGCTACGCACGTTTTTAAACGCAGCAAAATTAACAAAGATTTTCACTTATTGAATTGAAAAGACTAAATCGTTTGCACACTGAATTGGGTGGTTTTCTTAACCGATCAGTTTTTCATGTTTAGAAAAGGGGTTATTGACGTGGTTCAACACGACGCCCACCGATTGAATTTCGGCTTGCACCTGTGACTGATCTGAGTGTATTGATCTCATTTCTTGAATGCAAGACACCTAAAAAACCAAAAATAAGTGCCTCCTTAAAATCAATGATCAATGGACTAGGCAGTGTAATCTCTGTGTCAGTTTTATGCTGCAGTCGTTGAATGAAATAAGAATTAAAAGCACCTCCACCTGTAACGAGTACGTTTTTTATTTGGTGATCAGCAAAGATGCGTGCAATTTGATCGGTTTCGTGAGCGATGATCGTTGCCAATCGATCAGCAAGCGGGAATGAATGGAAATTTTTTAAGATAGGATAAAAGATTTCGTTTAGCCATTCGACCCCCAATGATTTTGGATGCTGTAAATTGTAATAAGACAATTCGTTCAGTTTCAGAAGCAGCTCTTGAATAATTTGACCGCTTGCGGCAATTTGACCGTTGGCGTCATATTCGATATTGAGTTCATTGCGCGTTAAGCTGTTGAGTGGCAAATTGCAAGCGGTGATGTCAAAAGCAATGCGTTCTCCATTCCTGTTCATGCTGATATTGGCAATTCCTCCCAGATTTAGACAGGCATCATAATCGTTAAAAAGATGCTCGTCACCCATAGGTACGAGTGGGGCGCCTTGGCCACCCAATGCCACGTCAGCTGTTCTGAAATCAAAAATAACGGGTAAGCCGGTTTGATTGGCGATAATCTGTCCGTCGCCAATTTGAACAGTAATGCCGGCTTGAGGTTGATGATGAATCGTATGACCATGCGAAGCAATTAGATCCACTTGACCCTGTAAATTGTGTTTAGCCATAAACTCGGTTGTTTTGTTGGCTAAGTATTGTCCAAATTCTTGATTGAGGATATTGAGATCTGATCGACTTAGTTCGATTGCAGTGCCTAGTTTTTCGCCCCATTCAGACGAATAAGGTATCGTTTCTGCAATGATATTTGAAAAGGTCCATTTTTGGTCTTTTTCAAATTGAACATAACAGATATCTAAACCATCTAGAGATGTTCCTGACATTAATCCTATAACGCGCTTCTTAAACATTGTCTTTGATGCAAACAAAATTGCTAAATAATTGTTAAATTTGTACGCTCTAATTCGTGAGTCTTTCGAATCGGAATGAAGGAACAAGATACTAATATTTCAAAGTTAAGTTAATGGATTTTAAGTTTACGGAAGAACAAATAGCGGTGAGAGATGCAGCCCGCGATTTTGCGCAAAATGTACTCAAAGCTGGTGTGATTGAAAGAGATATTCACGCAAAATTTCCGGCGGAAGAAGCTAAACAACTAGGTGAGCTTGGTTTCTTTGGTATGATGGTAGACCCAAAATACGGCGGAAGTGGGATGGACACTGTATCATATGTGTTAGCAATGGAAGAAATCTCAAAGGTAGATGCTTCTATGGCGGTTTGTATGTCGGTTTGTAACTCACTTGTAAATTGGGGACTCGAGACTTTTGGTTCAGAAGAACAAAAGCAAAAATTTTTAGCACCAATTGCTAGAGGAGAGAAAATCGGAGCGTTTTGCTTGTCAGAACCGGAGGCTGGATCTGATGCAACTTCGCAAAGAACAACAGCTGAAGATAAAGGTGATTATTATTTATTGAACGGAACTAAAAACTGGATTACCAATGGCAGTTCGGCTTCAACATATATCGTTATTGCTCAAACGGATAAAGAAAAAGGTCATCGTGGAATCAACGCATTAATAGTTGAGCGCGGAATGGAAGGCTTTATTGTTGGAGAAAAAGAAGATAAGATGGGTATTCGAGGATCGGATACGCATACGTTGATTTTTAATGATGTAAAAGTACCAAAAGCGAATCGTCTTGGTGAGGAAGGTTTCGGATTCAAATTTGCGATGCAAACCTTGGGTGGTGGTCGTATTGGTATTGCTTCTCAAGCGCTCGGAATTGCGTCTGGTGCATTGGATTTAGCGATTGCTTACTCTAAGGAACGACAAACTTTTGGTAAAGAGATTCATAAACACCAGGGTATTGCGTTTAAGTTAGCTGATATGGCGACACAAGTGCAAGCGGCCCGTTTAATGTGTATGTATGCGGCATCATTAAAGGATCAGGGTGAAGATTATACGCAAGAAGCTTCAATGGCTAAGTTGTATGCTTCTGAAATTGCTCAATCGGTAACAACGGAGGCAGTTCAGATTCATGGAGGTTACGGATATGTGCGTGAATACCACGTAGAACGTTTGATGCGTGATGCAAAAATCACACAGATTTACGAAGGAACTTCAGAAATTCAAAAGATTGTTATTTCAAGAGGAATCTTGAAGGATTAGTAACAGCTGATAAATCAGTTGAAAAGCTGTCATTTCTATGCCTAAAATGGATGGAATGACAGCTTTTTTTTGTGCCTATTTTTTAAAGGAATGGTATCAACTTTTCCAGTCGAATACCTCTTGATCCTTTTAATAAAATGACGTTATCAGAAATGTCATCCATATTGATGCCTGCCTTCAATGCTTCCCAGGAATCAAATTGAAGGGTTTCTTTATGTTCCGTTTTTCCCATAAGTTTTCCCACCAAAATCGTCGGAATCTTATGTTCATTGATATAATCTACTACTTCCTGATGAGCTTCCTCAGAAATATTTCCCAATTCAAGCATGTCGCCCAAAATGGCTAATTTACTTGGATCACTCATTTCATTAAAACTCTCCAGGGCGGCTTTCATACTCGTAGGATTCGCATTGTAGCAATCTACGATCAATGTATTACGATCCGTTTTGGTTACTTGAGAACGGTTATTGGAAGGGACATAATTGACGATCGCCTCATTCATGACCGAAGCTTCTACTTCAAAGTAGGTTCCAACACAAAGCGCTAGCAAGAAATTGGTGCAGTTATATTGGCCAACGAGGTTTGTATTTAGCTCTGGAGAATCATATTCTGCTGTTGACCATGTAAAAGAAACAAAAGGGTCCTGCTTTGTAAGCATACCTTTTACAATGCCATCGATACCGAAGCCAACTAAATTTGCATTTCGAGGAATAATTTGTCGAAGGACTGAATCATCTGTATTGAAAAAGATGGTTCCTTTATGTGTGCCCAAATAATCATACATTTCTTTTTTTGTATTGATTACACCCTCGATTGATCCAAATCCTTCAATATGTGCTGCGCCAATATTGGTAATCAAACCATGAGTAGGCTCAGCTATTTCAACGAGTTCCTTAATGTCACCGGGTTTATTAGCACCCATTTCAACGATGGCTATTTCATGCGTCTCGTCTAGTCTCAAGAGTGTAAAGGGCACTCCTAGATGATTATTGAGGTTTCCCTCGGTTACCACAGCTTTATACTTTTGGGTCAAAATTGCCCCCAAAATTTCTTTAGTTGTTGTTTTGCCGTTACTACCTGTAATAGCTAATACTGGAATGTCAAACTGACGTCTATGATGTCGTGCCAATTTTTGAAGTGCTTCTAATGTGTCCTGAACAAAAACATATTGTGGATGTTTTTCCAAATTTGGATCATCAACAACTGCGTATGCAGCACCTTTCTCAATAGCGTCTTTAGCAAATTTATTACCGTCAAAGCGATCACCTTTTATAGCGAAGAATAAGGTTCCTGACTCAATTTTGCGTGTGTCAGTGGAAATACCTTTACCCGCTTTAAAAAGGGTATATAATTCTTCAGTTTTCATGATCAGGTTCTATTGATTAAGAATAGCAGCTATGCCCGGTAATTGTTTTCCTTCTAAATATTCCAACATGGCTCCTCCGCCAGTAGATACATGACTCACACGATCTGCTAAGTTAAATTTATTTACCGCTGCAACACTATCGCCGCCACCGATTAATGAAAATGCACCATTATCTGTTGCATCTGCAACGGCAAGCGCAATTTCCTTTGTTCCATTTTGAAATTTATCCATTTCAAAAACACCCATTGGGCCGTTCCATAAAATAAGCGCCGAATTCTTAACTACTTCTCGAAAAGCGTTTGCTGCTTCGGGACCAATATCTAAGCCCATCCAACCATTTGGGATCGATTGGGTTTTCGTGACTTGCGTGTTCGCCTCAGCACTGAATTCGTCTGCAACAACGGTATCGATAGGTAGGTGAATGGAGACATTTTTGGCTTTTGCAGTAGTTAAAATCTCCTTGGCTGTGTCGATAAAATCATCTTCAACCAAAGAACTTCCCACTTCTCCGCCTTGCGCCTTTATAAACGTATATGCCATTCCGCCACCAATGATTAGGTGGTCAACTTTATCGAGGAGTTTTGTAATGATTGTGATTTTAGAGGATACTTTTGCTCCACCCACAATAGCGGTTAAAGGAGAACGATCTGTATTCAATACTTTATCGACACTTTCAATTTCTTTTTCGATCAGATAACCAAACATTTTTTCTTGTGGAAAGAATTTGGCAACAACGGTTGTCGAAGCATGAGCGCGATGGGCGGTTCCAAATGCGTCATTGATATAAACATCTCCGTGCTCTGACAAGAGCTCAGCAAAATCTTCGCCTCCTTTTTTCTCACGTTGATGAAAACGTAGGTTTTCTAGGAGTAATACTTCTCCTGGTTTTAATGCTGCTGATTTTTCAAATGCGCGGTCGCCTATACAATCACTCGCGAAAGAAATGGGCATACCTAATTCTTCCTCCACTGCAGCACGGATATTTTTTAAGCTAAACTTATCTTCAGGGATATTTTTCGGACGACCGAGGTGCGACATCAAAACAACCGAACCTCCGCCCTCTAAAACAGCTTTGATTGTTGGCACGGCTGCTTTAATTCGGGTGTTGTCAGTTACAACAAGTGTTTCCTTGTTCAGTGGGACGTTAAAATCAACACGAATAAGCGCCCTTTTTCCTGTAAAATCGTATGTAGCTATTTTATGCATTTGTATCGAATAAGTAATAACACAAATATAATTCTAAAATGCCTTTTATTAGCCTTCAAATCGGAATGATTTGCACAAGTAATGAACGAAAAAAAGAGAGCTTGTACTAACAAGCTCTCTTTTTATTTAATGATCTGTAAAATCAGTGTTTAGAACATGATTGTTCGGTTCAATACGGTATTGTCTACAAATAACGAAACAATATAAATAGAGTTAGCAGTTACATTGTTAACTTGGAATGTTTCATTGTAATCACCGGCTGGCTGATCTCCAAAATCTCTGAAAGTAACCAGTCGGCCAGACAGATCTTGAACGTTTAGTACAACTTTCGCTTCTTCTGGTAATGAGTAACTCAAGTTAAGCTCTTGTGCAGCTTGGTTGTAATATGCATTATAAGATGCATCCAATTCATTTTCTGAAATGCTTGCTCCAAATAATGGGATCGGAGTACTTCCAACATAAATCTCATCACTTGAAGTTGCTCCATCGTTATTCGCCTTGTTAACTGTATAATATGCAGTTAACTCACCCGCGTCTTCTGCTGGTGCCGTCCATTCGAATACCCATGTGTTTTCGCCTAATGAAGAAGAATGTCTGATGTATTCGCGACCACCTGAAGATGTTACGTTTGAGTTTGCTCCAGCAGTTAATGTTCCTGCTTGATTATTAGCAGCATCAAGAACAGTCAGTTCAAATCCGTTTTTCGCTCCTCCAATGGAAGAAACGATTAGCGTATAGGTGTTGCCAGGGATATATCCTGGTCCTCCACCGACTGAAAAATCAACAACCCCATCAGCTGAAAGTACTGAGCCTGAATGGCAGTCTGTACAATTGCCCTCACCTGGAGCACCTGTTTTTGCCGCTGGTGGATTGGATGAAAAGTTGACCGTCTCTATACCATCATTATGGTATTTTGTGATTCGGTCTGGATTGTAAAAAAATGACATCCCCGCGATTCCGGCAAGGGATAAAGTAAAAAGTAGTTTTTTATTCATGTGTTATTTATTTTGGTAATGCGTTGCTAAATAGACGTGAAATTGTTTATTTCCAACGGCTTGTGGGTGCAAGTAATTAGTTGTTTAATTGACCTTGCTCAATCCAACAATCCATTTTCTAGATGAGACTATCGGCTAATTTTTCACCACCGTATGGCATTGGAACAAATCCTAAATTATGCTGTAAGACGTCAAGAATGACGTTTGCGTTGGTGCTAATTTGTTCATGTGTTTCCAAAACATAACCTGTAGCGCCAGTTCCGGAATCGTGACACCCCGAAGTATTACAGGAAATATCGAATATTTCTGGAAGTAATTCTGTACTAAATGAAACAGTTTCCGCACATGGCCCTTCTGGGATCGGCTCAGGCTCTACTGTTTTTTCTTTTAAACAAGCTACAGCGAGAAATGATAAACTTAATATGAGAATCAAATGCTTCATTACAGTTTAAATTGTCTGTTAATACTAAATCCAACTCGAAACTGACCATCTAGCCAATTAGCAGTCGTTTCAGGCATAAACAGGTTTTCATTCAAAGCTCTTGCATTGGAGAAGTTTAAGATAAACGAATGCCCTCCTGTTAGTATCTCTATACCAACACTTAATGGGTTCTGATAGTTCGCAGCCACACCTTCTGGACGGTTGAGGACATGATTGTACTCAACCAATAAACCAAAGGTTTTTGTGATCCGCAAACGCGAGGAAACTCCGGCAAATAATAAACCATTTGCGTCTAAATAATCCACATAGTTTCTGTGATTGTATCCAACATTAGCTTGTAAGACAAATCGATCAGAAAACTTTCTGGAAACTAAAAGTTGATTGGTGAATCGTAGCCGATTTAAAAAACGAGGATAAGAGGCAACGGATGTGGAGTCTGAGACTGCCGGCTTGTAGGGTAATGCTAAAGAGCTAACAAAAACTAAATTTACAGGCATGCCCGTTGTTTTTTGTTGTAATATGCGATACTTAGCATATCCATCTACAACCCCAGAGATCAATCCGATTCCTTTATTTCTTCCCACTCCAATATCAAGATTGTCTAAAATGCCATACTCAAAGGCAATTCGCACGTCGGCAAGGTTGTCAAAACCAAAGAAATTATTGATCCCACCTGCGTCACCCGCGATATCACCAAATTTATGGGAAACCCGAAATTCGAGTGAACGTTTAGGTAGCATTTCAATAGAATGATTGCTCAAAACGCGTGTGCCAGCAAAAGACTCTAGAACAGGTTCTTGTCCATATGTCACGGAACCCGCAACGATAATTGAGACAATGAATAATAATTTTTTCATGTGCAAAAGGGCTAATTAATTGTCGTGTCCTCCCACTTTCAAATAGTGTAGCAGGTCTAACATTTGTTTTTCACTTAATTTCTCGAAACTGTACATGGGCATATATTGTTTACGTCCGCTCATGGCATAGGTGCCATAACGGGTAATATGCTGGACAGCCATATTGTTGTATTTGTCTTTTTTGCGATAGAGATAGCGCAATGTTAGTGGGTCATTGTCCATTGTGAAATTGGTGATGCCCGTTTGCGGGTCATGGCAATGCAAACAGCCCATTGTAAAAATATACTCCCCGTTTTTTGCGCTTGGCTCATAACCGGGCACTTCTGGGGTTTTATTAGTGCCAAAAGTGGCTGGATTGGTATCGTTGTATTTTGTTTTTAATAAAGCAATGGCAGAAGTTTTGTCGTTGACAATCCAATTGCCGAGTTGTTGTTTTTCTTCTTCGGTGAAGACAAGGTCATTTATTTTTAACTCCAATGATTTATAATAGTGCAGCACGGCTCTAATTTCCCAATGGTCCATGGCTCTTCCTTGCGAGCACTGAGTCGCACAAAGTTGAATGGCGTTATAAAGTGAGTCGCGAGTAGGTGCTACTAAGTCACCATATTTTTTGTAATAATCACCATTATACCAGTGCCGCTTATTGTACATGCTGTAAAACGTCGACGCAGGCAAAAAAGGAATGTTATTGGTCATACTATGCTCGAGCACAGCGTCGGCTGATTCGTCCGCAGGGTTCGCACTTTCTAAGACTTGATTGTGGCAATCTGTACAAACAAAATATTTGGAAATCGGATCGTTTGATTCGTCCAATAATTGTCCATAATAAACCATTTCCATTCCCATTCTAACAGAGTCGGGGTCAGCAGTGGCGATATAGTGGATAGGTTTCTCATCTCCGAGAATCAATAAGGCTTCTTCCAGCGTTTCTGGAATTGCATTGGAATCAGAATTTTGATAAGAGCTGAGGTGATTTTCGTATCCTGCAAAAGCAAAAATCACAACTCCGATCGAAAAAAATAAAGTAAATTGCGCTATATTTTTAAGCATACTGTCCATCTTGGAACACCTAAAAGTACGAAAAAAAATAGATTAAGTTCTGATGTCCGAATACTTGTTAACGCCCATAGAATATTTGAAAGGAATAGGCCCTTCCAGGGGTAAGGTATTGCGTTCAGAATTGGGTATCGATAATTTTGGAGGGTTACTTTATTATTTCCCATTTCGCTATATTGATCGATCACGGTTTCACCGGATATCGGATATCCCAGAACTTGATTCAGCTGTTCAAATAAAAGGTGTTGTTTCAGGTATCAAGGAAATAGGGAAGGGCAGAGGCAGACGTTTGGAGGCGAGTTTTAAAGATGATTCGGGAACAATCAGTTTGGTTTGGTTTAAAGGCATTAATTGGATTAAACCAAAATTAGATCGCGGAACTGAATTGATTGTTTGGGGCAAGGCGAGAAGATATGGTGCAAAATGGTCAATCTCTCATCCAGAAATTGAGTTTCTAAAAGAGCAGAAACAATTGCAAAAAGGCTTACAGCCGGTTTATCATAGCGGGGAGAAACTACAGCAAGTTGGCTTTAATACTAAAGGATTAGAACGAGCTGTGGGTGAATTATTGCCGGGTATTAAAGGAAAAATCCAAGAAGACCTTCCTCCGTTTATTGTACAGTCGCTGAATTTAATATCGAAAGAGGAGGCCTTGTTTCAAATACATCAACCGAGCAGTCATGAAATGGCGCAAAAGGCGCAATTCCGTTTAAAATTCCAAGAATTGTTTTTTCTGCAGATGGAATTACTTTTCAGAAAAGAAATTGCTCAGCGAAAGATAAAAGGTTTTCGTTTTGAAGCTATCGGGCGGCCATTTAATACATTTTATGAAGAACATATTCCGTTTGAATTAACAGGGGCTCAAAAGCGCGTAATCCGTGAAATTCGCAAAGACTTAAGTTCGGGTGTTCATATGAATCGCTTATTGCAAGGAGATGTGGGCAGCGGTAAAACGCTTGTTGCATTGATGGTCATGCTGATTGCGATCGGGAATGGTTATCAGGCTTGCATTATGGCACCAACAGCTATTCTGGCAACACAACACTTTCATTCCATGTCAGAAATGCTTGAAAAAATGAATGTGAATGTGGCATTGCTGATCGGTGCAACAAAACAAAAAGAACGGAAAGTAATTCATGAGCAATTAGAAAATGGTCAAATCGATATTTTAATCGGTACGCACGCATTGTTGGAGGATAAAGTGAAATATAAGAACCTTGGATTAGCAGTTATTGATGAGCAGCACCGTTTTGGTGTTGCACAGCGCTCTAAATTATGGAAGAAGAATATTTTACCACCGCATCAATTGGTTATGACTGCGACTCCTATTCCGAGAACATTGGCGCTTACTTTTTATGGTGATTTGGACGTGTCTGTTATCGATGAGCTTCCTCCAGGAAGAAAGCCAATTCAAACGTCACACCGTTTTGAATCAGCAAGGTTAAGCGTGTTCCAATTTATTGAAGAGCAAATTAAACTCGGGCGTCAAATCTACGTTGTCTATCCCCTGATTGAAGAATCTGAAAAATTGGATTATCATAATTTAATGGCGGGTTATGAAGCGATCACTAAGCGATTCCAGCGACCGAATTACAGCGTTAGTATCGTTCACGGCCGCATGAATCCAGAAGATAAAGACTATGAAATGGACTTGTTTGCTTCTGGGAAAACACAGATTATGGTGGCGACAACCGTGATTGAAGTCGGTGTAAACGTTCCGAATGCCAGTGTTATGGTCATTGAAAGTGCAGAGAAATTCGGCTTATCACAATTACATCAATTAAGAGGCAGGGTGGGTCGAGGCGCTGCACAGTCTTTTTGTATTTTAATGAGCGGTAATAAACTCGGTGAAAATGCTAGGAAGCGTTTAGAAACCATGTGCGAAACCAATGATGGCTTCAAAATTGCAGAGGTAGATCTAAGATTAAGGGGGCCTGGTGATATTATGGGAACACAGCAAAGTGGTATTTTGGATCTCAAACTTTCAGACCTTTCAAGAGATTCGCAAATAGTTGGATTAGCTAGAGAAAAGGCAAGAGAATTATTAGAAAAAGACCCTAAGCTTGAAGCTGATGAACATCAGCGAATAGCAGCCAAATTGAGGCAAATTTTAAAAGCAAAACCAAACTGGAGTAGAATCAGTTAATTGCTTAGTTTTAGAAAAAAGTAAATCGATAAGATGAAGATAAATACGAAAAATACCGTTCTGAGTTTAGTACTTTTATTGACATTGATGGGGTCTTGGGCTCAATTGTCCGGAGACTTGGTTGAGTCTTCACGTCTAGTGACCGACAGTATATCGTATGATATGGATGGTACGAAAAATGGAATTTTGGTCTTTGATATTGTAGTTGATCGTGATGGGAAGGTTGTTGAATGTGTTTGGAACCGTGTTGAGTCCACAGTGAATAGCAGAGTGTCCTCCTACGAAGCTAAAAATCGTATCCTCATGGGGCTTCGTTTCTCTAAAGACAATACTTATCCACCCACACAAACCGGTAGAGTGACAATTAATGTGACAATAAGAGAGTAAAAAAATAAGACGAATGCTCAGAGATGGACTTAATCTTCCATTTCTAATTGCGTCTCATCAAAGTAAATTTTGATTTCTGCCGTATCGCGGAGAAAATTCACTTTTCCAACAATGATTCGATTAATGGTTAGTCCAGTACGATCCTCTAAATCAGCTTTAAGAATGTCGTATCGCTCTGGCTTAATGTTTTCAATTTTCTCATACGTAATCGTCTTGTCAGACTCGTTGCTTTGTAGCCACCAATTTTCCATGATATAAATCATGAACCAAACGATACAATTGATTAGAAGCAATTCTGCATAACTTAATTTACCAGATAACGCATTGATTACTGCTAATCCGATTACGAGGAATAAATAGGTCATTTCTCGAATGCGCATTGGATTAGTTCGATAGCGGATGATGCCAAAAATGGCAAATAACCCAAGCCCCATTCCAACCTCCATTTCAAACTTCTTCAACGCAAAGCAGATAAAGAATGAAATGATTGAAATCATGTAGAACGTAAAAAGATAGTTTTTACGTGGGGTTTTCTTAAAGTAAATGTAACGGACAATTACAGTTAAGAAGAATAAGTTGATCGTAAATTTGGACAATAATTTCCATAAATCATTGTCCATTACTTTCATTCCCAAAAATTCCATTTCCTCTAGCGACATAAGCTCGTTTTATCCTAATTTTTCAATCAAAAGTAATTTTTCTTTGAATACATTGTACTTTAATTCAGCAAAAAGTGAAATAACACCAACACAATACTTACTCATTCCACTTGGTCGAATTTCATGTTTTTTCATCAAAGAGTAGAACAGACTTTCTCTGTTTACATTTTCTTGTTTTAATTCGGCAATCACGATATGGTCATATCGTTTTTCAATTTCATTCCAGCTAAAGCTTAAACCTAAATCCAGCGTTAAGCGCTCTTTTATTTTCTCCTGAACTAACGTGATACGATTAAAACTATTCCATAGTTTGGCTTCAACTTTGGTTCCTGATCCAACCACTTCCTCCACATAATTTGCAGATTTGTTCGTTAAGTCCATTTCAAAATCATCTAATCGTATTCGACTTTTTATAGTTCTACCTTTTTTCTTGTTTTTAATTTCCAAGAAAAACAGATCAGATTCCACATAGTTTCTAATTCTCACCTTAAAGCGATTCTCACGACCATTATGATGATCCATGTAGAATTTAAATTTAGGTGTATCGAAATACAAGGTCTTATAAGCTGATATGCGATTACCGTTTACATTAAGCACTTTGTATTCCTTAGAGAGTGCCTCCATCAATTCCGGTAAAAGCGAACGCTCAAATACAAATTTTGTATCTGTTCGATTCATGAGTTTGACGGAATCCATCTCCGCCAGCGTGATTGGATGAAAAGATGAAAGTTGGTCAAAAATATCTGGGAATTTCTCCTGCATATTACCGCAAAAATAAGCTAAATTTAAAAGTATCTTAATTCTACGTAAAAATCCAAACTTTGTTCGAGGAACACGAACAAAGTTTTTAAAATCAAAAAAAACGTTTATAAATAACTTATCTTAGTCAATCGAAACGATTGACAAATCGCTATGATAGAAGATAAGAATTTAAAGATTACTTTCCGTTCGGGAGAGGTTAAGGATATTAAAGATGAGGCAATAATCAGTTTAATTGATTCAACAAAAGATTTTGCTGTAAGAGCTTATGCGCCGTATTCTAAATTTCAGGTGAGTGCTGGAGCATTGCTAGATGATGGTTCTACCGTTTTCGGTGCCAATATGGAAAATGCTTCTTATCCCGTTTGCATATGTGCTGAAAGAAATCTACTCTCTACCGTCGTTTCTAACTACCCCAATCAAAAGATTCTGCAAATTGTGGTTTATGTGGACAAGTATCTGCCAGAACCAGCTTCTCCATGCGGTTTATGCAGGCAAACATTAGTTGAAGTAGAAGGGAGGCAAAATACTTCCATTCAGTTGTTCATGGTTTCAAAGGATGGATATTTCATTCAATTAAATCGCTGTTCAGATCTATTGCCATGGGGCTTTGATGGTAGCTTTCTTGAAGCCTAACTATTCCTCTTCATCTTCTTGTTGATCGGGCAGAGGCTGATCGATATGATCAAAAGCTCCAGATAGAGAGGATAATGGAAATTGGACGTTAAAGAACAAAGTCTTAATTCTATTTTTTCGTTTTTGTCCTTTTTTTGCAAACTGTAATCGATCACATGTACCAATTAAAGCTTGTTTCACCACTTTTAATCCGAGGTCAGATGCGATGCGGTATTCATCATCAACAGAAATTACAATAAAAGCATTGTCGCAGGCTTTCCCGGTTCCACTTGCATAGATCACTTCAAGAAAAGAGACATAAATCTCTGCCCACAGAATTGCCTTATCTCGGTTTTTAGCGCGGTTGCAACTGATGATCATTTTGTAGAAAAGTTCTAAGTTGACAGGGTTCTCCAGCATAACTTCCTGCGCTAATTTTTCTAAAGCTGGCAAAGCCGATGCTCTTTGAAAAGCCGCGTCAAATTCTTTTTCTTTATCGGTTGCACCATAAGGATGATAATAGGCTTGAAAAACATTGCCATAATAAAGAGCATGATATTCCAATCCAGTTAAGGTGGTATCTAACTGCAATAGTTTTTCCTTGATTTTAGGATAGTAATAGGAGCTGGTAGAATCGTTCGTAGCTTTCTTGATCTTGTCAAAAGCTACATTGGACAAGGTTTGCGCTAGTGTTGCAAGATTAATAAGAAGGACAATAAAAAGGAGTAAAAACTTAGCCATTGTTCGGGTGTGTCGAATTATAACCAAGCAAGATAAAAACGTTACACTTATTTCCATAAGAAATTTAGGCAAGTTTAAGCTATTGATTATGAGAGCGGTTTTACCATTTTTATTAGGCTTCAAAGAATACGTTTCATTATCTTTTTATGTTCCAACAAATTTGATTGAAAAGATTAAAAATTAAGCCTTATATTTGTCCGATAAACAACCTAAACACGGGCAATATGGCAACAAAAAGTGCTACACCTAAAAAAACAACAAAACGCACGCGAAAGAGTGCGGGAACGAAGTTTTCGAAGGAAACTTATGTGAAGTGGTATAAAGATATGCTCCTAATTCGAAAGTTTGAGGAGAAAATATCGCAATTGTACATTCAACAAAAATTTGGAGGTTTTCTTCATTTGTACATTGGTCAAGAAGCCATTGTGGTAGGTGCAGCTTCTGCAACTAAAGAAGGAGACAAGCATATTACTGCTTATCGTGATCATGGCCATCCTATTGCTTTGGGTACAGATCCTCGCGTTTTAGCTGCCGAGTTGTACGGTAAAATCACGGGTTGCTCAAAAGGTAAAGGTGGTTCAATGCACTTTTTTGATGTTGAAAAAGGTTTTTATGGAGGCCACGGAATCGTGGGTGCTCAAATTCCAATGGGAGCGGGTATCGCATTTGCCGAAAAATACAAAGGAACTGATAATGTAGCTTTGTGCTCATTTGGTGATGGTGCCGCAAGACAAGGTGCTTTGCATGAGACTTTCAATATGGCTATGACTTGGAAATTGCCTGTTATATTCATTATTGAGAATAATAACTATGCTATGGGTACTTCGGTAGAACGTACTACAAATGTGCATGATATGTCTAAAATTGGAGCTTCTTATGAGATGCCTTCATTTGTAGTGGATGGAATGAGTCCTGAAAGTGTTCACGAAGCGATTGAAGAAGCAGCTGCAAGAGCACGTAGAGGTGATGGTCCGACGCTATTAGACATCAGAACATATCGTTATAAGGGACACTCTATGTCTGATCCTCAAAAGTATAGAACAAAAGATGAGGTTTCGGAATGGCAATCAAAAGATCCGATAGAGCACGTATTAGGCGTTATCAAAGAAAATAATTTTCTTACGGAAAAGGAAATTAAAGAGATTCAAGATTGGGTTAAGAACGAGGTGAAAGAATCAATTGAATTTGCTGATAAGTCACCACTTCCAGAAGCGGAAGAATTGTACAAAGATGTATACGTTCAGGATGACTACCCTTACGTAAAGGAGTACCTGGCTTAATCAATCAAAATAATTAAAGTAAAGAACAATAAGAATGGCTGAAATTGTAAGAATGCCCAAGTTGTCAGATACCATGTTAGAAGGTGTGGTAGCAGAATGGCACGTTAAGGTCGGTGATCAAGTTGCAGAAGGTGATTTGTTAGCAGATATTGAAACAGACAAAGCAACCATGGAATTCGAGTCGTTTTATGACGGCGTTTTATTGCACATTGGTATTGAAAAAGGGGGCGCTGCCCCGGTAAATGATATTTTGGCCATTATTGGTGAAAAAGGAGAGAATGTAGATGCTATACTTGCTGAGGCCGGTGATGGTGCTGCAGTAGAGGCTCCCGCCGCCAAAGAAGAACCGAAGGCTGATACACCGAAAGAGGAGAAACCAACGCCTGCACCAGTTGCGGCTGAAGCTTCTACGCCGGTTGCAGTGCAGACGGTAAACAATGAAGGTGGAAGAATTTTCGCATCTCCATTGGCTAAAAAGATGGCTGAAGAGCGTGGAATTAATTTGGCACAGGTAAACGGAACAGGCGAAAATAGCCGTATCGTTAAACGTGATATTGAAAATTATACACCATCCGCTCAACCACAAGCAATAGCAGGTTTTGCTGCGGCGGTTGGAACGGAATCTTATACGGATGAACCACTTTCGCAAATGCGAAAAGCGATTGCTAGAACATTATCGGCATCTAAATTTGATGCGCCTCACTTCTACTTAAAAATAGAGGTTGATATGGATAACGCAATCGCTGCACGTAAGGCTATTAATTCGGAAGATGGTGTCAAGATATCTTTTAATGATTTGGTAGTAAAAGCAGTTGCTGCGGCATTACGCAAAAATCCAAAGGTAAACGCCGATTGGTTAGGAGATGCTATTCGATATAATGATCACATTCACATTGGAGTAGCGGTTGCTGTTGCAGAAGGTCTAGTTGTTCCTGTTGTGCGATTTACAGATACGAAAGGATTAGTTCAAATTGGTTCTGAAATCAAAGACTTGGCTGTTCGAGCAAAGAGCAAGAAATTACAACCATCCGATATGGAAGGTGGAACTTTCGCTATTTCGAATTTAGGAATGTTTGGTATTGAGGATTTTACTTCAATTATCAATCCGCCTAATGGATGTATCTTATCGGTTGGTCAAATCAAACAAACTCCGGTGATTAAAAACGGTGAAATCGTTCCGGGTAACGTAATGAAATTAAGCCTATCATGTGACCATCGTGTTGTTGATGGTGCCGTAGGATCAGCTTTCTTGCAAGATTTAAAATACTTCCTAGAAAACCCAGTTCGAATGCTGGTATAATTTTTTAAGAATATGATAATTAAAACCTCCAAAACGTCTTTGACGGATTGGAGGTTTTTTTATTCCTTCTATTCTATTACCGTAATTTCCGTTCTCCGATTTAAGGCTTTGCCTTGTGCGGTTTCATTATCTGCAATAGGTTTTGTTTCGCCATACCCAGTTGCTTTTAGGCGATCTTTTTTGATTCCTTTTTTGATGAGATAAATCTTCACTGCTTGAGCCCTTGCTAAAGACAAATTGAGGTTGTCAGCATCAGAACCATCACTGTCTGTATGTCCGCCTATTTCGATACTTAACGTTGGTTTTAGTTGGAGATATTTAACCAATTCATCCAAGACATGGAAAGATTCATTTTTAATCGTCGCCTTACCAGTATCAAAATGTAAATCACTTAAGGTAAATGACTTCTCCTCTTCATATTGAATGACAATATTGACATTATTATATACTTCTCGCGGTCCCAATTCAGGAATTTCAATGGAAGAATAATCCTTTGTTTTTCCAACATGTTTTAATCGAATATTATATAGTCCTGCTGCTAATTCGATATCAAATTTACCATTAGCATCAGAGACAGCATCAAGCGTTGTATTCGATTTTGTATGAATGAATTGAATTTGTGCTCCAGCGATTGGTACGCCTTCAAAATCACTAACTAAAACGGATGCAGGAGCAAGTTCTTGGGTGAACCCCACGATTGATGAACAGATCAGGATAAATATGATAAGGTGCTTTTTCATTTTATTATTTGTTTTGAGATTAAACTTATTTATGATTATTTAGCGCTTTACCCTTAAATGTCACAATATTGAAAAAGTCACTTTTTTGAAATAAAAAAAAGCCCTTCGCTCCGAATAAAAAGGAGGAAGGGCTTTTACAATAAGTTACTATTATCTATGCTGTCTCAAGACTTGCGCTTTCTGTTGGAAAACGACGATCAATCTTTTTGAATAACCCTTGTAGTACACGACCAGGTCCAACTTCGGTTACACTTTCGCAACCATCAGCGATCATCTGATTCATGGTTTGTGTCCATCTCACTGGAGCAGTCAGCTGAGCGATTAGATTTTCTTTAATTGCTGAAGGATCAATAATAGCATTTGCCGTTACATTTTGATAAATCGGACAATTGGGTTGATTAAAAGGAGTTGCCTCAATAGCAGCAGCAAGTTCCTCACGAGCAGGCTCCATCAAAGGAGAGTGAAAAGCTCCACCTACAGGTAGTTTAAGAGCGCGTTTAGCACCCGCTTCCGTTAGTACTTCACAAGCCTTGTCTATGGCCTCAATAGATCCTGATATCACCAATTGACCAGGACAATTATAGTTTGCCGCAACCACAACACCATCAATGGCTTCGCATGCATCTTCAACAACTTTATCTTCTAAACCAAGGATAGCTGCCATTGTTGATGGTTCTTTTTCACATGCCTTTTGCATAGCTAATGCGCGTTTAGAAACCAATTTTAATCCATCTTCAAAGTTTAAAACGCCATTCGCTACTAAAGCAGATAACTCTCCTAAAGAGTGTCCGGCAACCATATCGGGCTTAAAATCTTCCCCTAAAACTTTTGCAAGTATTACAGAGTGCAAGAAGATCGCGGGTTGTGTAACTTTCGTTTGCTTTAGTTCTTCATCCGTCCCATCAAACATGATATCTGTTATTCGGAAACCCAATATATCATTAGCCTTTTCAAAAAGCTCTCTCGCAACTTCTGAATGTTCGTACAGATCTTTACCCATTCCTATGAATTGAGCTCCCTGTCCTGGAAATACATACGCTTTCATAATTCTTGTTTATGTTTGAATACAAAGTTATACTTTTCAATGATTTTCGCGAGTTTCAATTCTTTTTTCCTACTTGTTTTGAAGCACAGCATTCCAGAAGGGGTTGATATTCATGATGTATATTAGCTCAGGGACAATAAAAATAGATAATTACTAAAATAACTAGTAATTAATTTGTTTTTACATTCGTTTTTTTGCTATCTTTATATCCAATCCAAACACATAAGGTAAGTCTGGACATTATTCATCAACAAATAACAATAAACATGGATCAAGCACAATTAATTCCTTCAGTTATTGGAGTCGTTTTAGGACTTATTCTGATAATTAAGGTGGTAATTATCGTACCGGAAAAAAAGATATTTGTCATACAACGTTTAGGGAGGTTTCAACGCATGGCACAACCTGGTTTGGGTTTAATCATACCATTCATTGATTCAAAAGCAGGTATTGTCAATATGCGTGTTCAGCAACTGGATGTAGACGTAGAGACAAAAACAAGAGATGATGTATTCGTTCATTTACGTGTCTCTGTTCAGTTTCAAGTAATGGAAAATAGAATATGGGAAGCCTTTTATTCCCTAGATAATCATAGACATCAGATCGCATCATATATTTTTGATGATGTACGTGCCGAAGTTCCGAAAATGGAATTGGATGATGTATTTGCTAAGAAAGAAGATATTGCAATGGCTGTTCGTCAAAACCTTGCTGATTCAATGGACGACTATGGATATTCAATCGTTAAAGCCTTGATTACGGATATTGACCCAGACGCGAATGTGAAAGACTCAATGAACCGAATTAACGCGGCGAAGCGAGATAAGGAAGCGACAATGGAGAATGCAGAGGCAAATAAGATTAGAGTCGTTAAGGCGGCAGAAGCTGATGCAGAGTCGAAAAGGTTGTCGGGTGAAGGTATTGCTCAACAGCGTTTAGAGATTGTAAGAGGTTTTAAAGAATCGGTAGAAGATTTCCAAAAAACATTAAAAGATATCACACACGAAGAGGTTATGCAGTTTGTATTACTCACGCAGTATTTTGATACCATTAATAATATTGGATCTAACGGTAAGAATACTTCGATTCTAATTCCTCACTCACCAGGAGCAATGCAAGATTTCCAAGATCAGATTATCAAAGGAACCTTGATTGGCAAAAAACTGCAAGAGAGTTCAGATGACGATGATGATTAGGATTAATCATCCCAAAGCGTAGATCATGATTAAGACGATATTTTTAGTTGCTGTAACAATTCTTGTTGTCTTTTTCGGATTGAGTTTGGCCGGAAATTATTTTGATTTTCCCCGTTCACAAATTTTTGCGTGGACGGGGATTATTTTTTTAGTCTATCTCATTGAGCGCCTCTTAAAATATTTAATTCAGCTACCATTTAAGCTTTATTCAGAACAATTACGTCGTAATCCACTTGCTAAGGTTGTTCAAGACACAGGAATCACCCTTTCTTATATCAGCTTTTGGTTAGCGATTGGTTTTACACCGATAAACGGAGTAGTGCAGGGAGTTAACACAAAATTAACATTCTCAAACCCCTTTTTTCTTCAAATTACCGTAGTTTTATTCTTCGCAACTTTATTATTTTCAATATTATGGTGGTTCACACTCAAATTAAAAAGGTAATAACCTTGGTATTTCTTTTGCTTGGATTGACCTCTTGGTGCCAAAATCCACAGTCCGAAAAAGAAGGTATTCGCATCATGTTTTATAATGTTGAGAACCTCTTTTACCCAACAAATGATTCGCTTAAAAATGATGATGAATTCACAAAAGAAGGAATGCGTTATTGGACATTCAAAAGATACTACGACAAGCTGAACAAGGTTGCGAAAACATCTATTGCAATTGGGGAATGGGAGCCTCCGGCGGTTATTGGTTTATGTGAAGTTGAAAGTATTGAATGTCTTGAGGATCTTGTTAAGAAAACACCTTTAAAGAAATACGGCTATGAAATTGTTTTTCAAGAGGGACCAGATAATAGAGGTATAGATGTAGCGTTATTGTATCGTCCAGATCATTTTAAATTGCTGTCCTATGATCCGATTACCTTGACTTTTCCAGAAGAAGGTAGTCGCCCAACAAGAGATATCTTATATGTAAAGGGTATGACAGGGTCAGATACTTTGCACCTGTTCGTTAACCATTGGCCTTCTAGATACGGCGGGCAACTCGCTACATTACCAAAACGGAATTTTGCAGCGCAAGTTTTGAGATCGCAATACGATTCAATCATGGCAGTCGTACCGAGTGCAAAAATTTTAGCCATGGGAGATTTTAATGATCATCCGGATGACGAAAGTATGCAAGATATTCTAAGAGCCAAAAAGTCCATTTCCGATATGAAAAAAGGAGACCTATACAATATGATTTGGCAATATGAATTCAAAAAAGGGACTCATAAATATGATCACGAATGGGGAATATTAGATCAATTTGTGGCCAGTCCAGGACTGTTAGATACAAACGGCAGACTCTATACAAAAACTCAATACGCACAAATATTTGATGCAGAATACCTACTAGAGCAAGAGAAAGATGGGGTTGGTAAGATTACCAATAGAACCTATATTGGGTTTAAATATCATGGAGGGTATTCAGATCACCTGCCGATATACGTAGACGTGTATCATCAAAATAAATAATCGAAACCAATTACTTTTACTATTTTCAATTTGAAAATGATTTTTTCAAATTGAAAATAAATCGGAGGTTGCAAAAGGGAATTTTCGGGAGGATTTGTATTTTCGATTGTTAGGTTTACCTATGATTTCTGTCAAGAAAATGAAATGGATGTAAAACTCCTATCCGAATCAGCACAAAAGAAAGTTATGAGTTATAATTGGCCTGGTAATGTGCGTGAATTAAAATCAGTAATACAGCTGAGTGTTGTGATGAGTTCGGGAAATGTGATTGAAGAATCAGATATTTCATTAGTTGGAAAAGATGTATTACCTGATATTGTCCCGGAAGAAATGACATTACGTGCTTATAACCGTCGCATTGTAAGTTTATATTTGGATAAGTATAATCATGATACCGCTTTGGTTGTAAAGAAATTGGGTATCGGTCAAACGACCGTATACCGTCTGATTAATGAAATGAAATTAAAAGAATGATTTTAAACTTAGAAAGGCAATTTTTCCAAGTCAACATTTCCTCCACTTAAAATTATACCTACATTTTGTCCGTTAAAGTTTGATTTTTGTTGCCATAAAGCAGCTACAGCTGCGGCACTTGAAGGTTCAATAACGATTTTTAACCTTTCCCATATTAATTTCATCGCTGCAACTATTTCAACCTCACTCACCGTATAAATTTCCTCTACATGATTTAAAATAATCGGGAAATTATACTCACCCAATTGAGTCCTCAGTCCATCGGCAATAGTATCTGTTGTTATATTAGATTCAATTTTGCCAGATTGTAATGATCGATAAGCATCGTCAGCCGCTTTAGGTTCGCCACCAAATACGAGTATTTGCTCATTTTTTCGCTTTGCAGCAAGTACCGTTCCTCCAATTAATCCACCACCACCCACAGGTACAAAAATCACTTTGATTTCCGGATATTCCTCCAATAGTTCGTATGCGGATGTGCCTTGCCCTTGAATAACTGTTAGTTGATTAGAAGGATGTACAAATGTGGCGCCCGTTTCTGCCTCTAGTTTTTTGGCAGCTTCCTCCCGTGCCTTGATAGTTGGTTTACAACGAATAATGGTCGCTCCAAAGTCATGAACGGCATCAACTTTTACCATAGGCGCATTGTCTGGCATAACGATATAGGCCTCAATGCCAAGCAGTGAGGCCGCTTTTGCTAAGGCTTGTGCAAAATTACCTGATGAATGGGTCACAACTCCTTTACTGCGCTGTTCAGGAGATAGCGATAAAATGGCATGACTAGCGCCGCGTATTTTAAATGAACCTGTCTTCTGAAAATTTTCACATTTAAAAAAAACGTGACAACCAAAAAGACCATTCAAGCTGTCGCTTGTTAAAACAGGGGTTTGATGAATATAAGGAGCTATTTTATCGGCAATTTCTTTCATCCTCTATTGTCTGTGATCTGAGTTAGATTCAACAAAATTAAAATAAATGTAGCAGTTCATGGCTGAGCTACCAGACTAATAACCTAAATAACCTTCAATAAATGCTTGTGGTTGCGTTTGTCCTTTAAAGTCATATAAGTCCACTATTTCAACGTTTATTAAAGGATCAACGCTCAATGTTTCAACACTTGGTATTTCATAGGTTACTTCTACAAAAAAGCCATAAATGCGGTAAAGGGAGATCAAAAATTGATCTCCCGAAACTCGCCTGGTCAAAAAGTAACCGTCTTTTTCAACCAGCTGTATTTTAGACTTCAAATTAAATAGACAAAACTCTTCTCTGGTTAACTCCATCTTCTCTGTTTTTTGTTGTAGACATTGTAGCCAATGCCTCCAACTCGTAATTATCATTTATTTGCATATAGGCACATGATGAAAACACCTTTGCTCCAAAATGTCTTTTTTCCATCGTTGATGTAAATCCCATATTTATATTTTGGTATCCCAGTTCATTAGCCCGTTTTACCACTTGCCAAAGTATTTGTCTGTAGCAATTATACGTTTTGTTTAATTCGTAATTGAGCCCCACAATCGGAAACGCATAATCCGTCTTTCCTTTATAGCAGAGCCCCATGCCCACAGGTTCGTTGGTTGTAGCTTCATCGCTATCATTAATATACAGCGCAATGATCTCCCAGTGTTCATTTTTTGCAATTTGCTTAAAATAGGACAATGGTAATGCAAAAGTATTGATCTCTAAGCTACGGTGTTTTACATTTAAATACAAATCATAGTATTTTTCTACCATCTTTTCATCAGAAATGGTCTCGACTCGAACATCAAAAGAGTCTGCTGTTCGCAATATGTTTCGTCGGAAATGACCTTTCTTCTTTTTAGACAAAGTAGCGTAAAAATCTTCTTCTGTTTCCCATTCAGGCATATCGTTGATTCTTGAGTTTTCCGGCATCTCCATTTTAAAGAAACCATTGTTCATCATCACCTTATCCATTTCTTCGTCATTATTATCTAAATCACGAATGATGGTATTTGCCGGGCCATATTGTTGCTGAAGCTCATTTATTTTCTGAAATAATAGCTTCATAGCTTGCGGCCATTCTTTTGATGCTCTATCAAGATAGAGGTGGTTTCCCTCCGTTACTTGGCTTCCCATATAGAGTGTTTTAGAGACCATATAGTTTGGGTTTTTCTCCCTCATGACCTCCACGTCATATGAAATCTGCTTATCTGCCAACATATCATCTTTAGATAGGGTTTCCGTGAAAAATGTAGCTAAGACTGGATTTCCTTTTTGGTCCTCGATGATGACATAGTCAAAATTCCAGTTTTGATGCGCGAGTTGATTATTTGAAAATGACGCCTCCAATAAAGCTAAATTATTGGCGTCTAAACCATTCCTAACACCGAGTAATTTGTCCCATTTCTCACTTGAAATATCAGATATACTTTTGTAGGCGCGAAGAATAAGCCCCGATTTATTGACTCTTGAATCTAGTTTTTCAACGAAATTAACAGGCGGGTTATACTTGATTCGGAACGCTTTGTATATGTCTATGAGTTGAACGTTCTCTTCAGCTAATACTTCCTTAAAATGAAAAGCCATACGTCCCACCATCGATTCAATTTGTTTAAAGGTGTGCAAACGGGTAATGGTAAATCGAACGCCTGTGTTTTTGATTGGTACCGCCGGAAATATGCCAAGGTTCATGAAAAAGCCATCTTCTTTTAGGCGTTGAATAAGTTTATGTGCAATAATGGGCAGACTAACGGCAATAAAGAAAATAGGGGTTTTATCATGTGCCATATTCAGGAGGTTATGTTTTTTTAGCATCAAACTAGTATACCTAATATTGTCCTCAAGTTGTTCTTGATATTCTTTAATTTTTCCAGATAGATGTATATCCGCTACTGCATTGGCAGCGCCTAATGCACTGGGTTGCATCGGACCAGATGTTATCATAGGACCGCCACAATTTTTTACCAATTGCATTTGTGCTTCATCCGGAAAAATAATAGCACCACCACCAGAAGCAAAGGCTTTATTTAATGAGGTGGCGACTATCATCCGTTGATGCATTTTTTTTTCAGACAATACATAACCTTGTCCTTTGTCTCCATAACAACTCATACCGTGGGCATCATCCACATAAAAATGTAATTTTTCATATGTATCCAATAAGGCATAAACATCATCAAGTGGAGTAGGATCTCCATACATAGAGTAGATCCCATCGGCCATATACCAGATTTTTTCATGTTTGTCACGCAGGTATTGAATGCGTTGTTCTAGTAAGTCCATTCGATTATGTCTAAGCAGTTCAATATGGACATTTTTAGATTTTAAAATCCCAACTGCCGTTTGCACGGAATTATGTACTTGATGATCCATAATCACGGCATCATTTTTATCTACAATAACTGGAATTGTGGCAATGTGTCCGAGTGTAGTTGTAGGGGCGACCATAACGTGTCCTTCAAATATCTCATTGAGTTTTTTCTCGAGTGATTGATAAAAGATAGGAGATAAGTATGCTCTCGATGAAGAGAACTGTGTTCCATAATTATCAATTGCCGCTTTGGCCGCCTCTTTGATGTCTGTTTCAAATTCTAGGCCTAAATAACTGCAGGACCCAAAATTGATTACTTTTTTGTTATTCAGGGTAATGTAGTTTTTTTTTAATTTTTTGTCTTGCGTATTTAAATGCGCAATTCCCTTTGATTTTGCTAAATTTGCAATCTCATTGACAGTCTGAATGATTTTGTTTTTACTCATTTTTATTGATTTAGTTTGTAATACAACAAAATTCAATCTTATACGCATCAAAAACAACCTATTAAACACTTACAGTTTGAACGAGTAAGTGTAAACACTTAGGTGTTTTATTTTAAGTGTAAACACTTACTTCTTTTTGAGTTTTGTGCAAGCTCATTGATTGGATATTTTTTTTATACCTTTAAGCCAAACTCATTACATGAGAGATAAATTTTATCAAACGGATTTTTACAGATTTAAGTACGAGGACGATATCATGTTCATGACCTATATCAATGGCCCCATAACATTAGATATTGCCAAAGAAATTGTCGCGAAAAGGTGCGAAAAAATGAATAATGAGGATGTGTTTATTCTCATCGACGACATGAATTTAAAAAGTATCGATCATGAAGCTAGAGCTTATTTGTCCTCTGATGAAGGAGTAAAAGGTTTAAAAGCTGGAGCATTAGTGGTTTCATCAGCATTTTCAAAACATATGGCCAATTTTTTTCTCAAAATTACGGTCAACAAACAGAAAATACCAACAAGATTGTTTACCGATCGTCAGGAAGCTATAGATTGGTTAAATGCTTTAAAAGCAAAAGAAGCTGAATAGATTCTACGCATTTTTTTAACACGAAAAAATAGTGTTCCTATTTTCTGTTTAGTGCTCTGATTTTGAGTTGTGTGAATTGTCCGAGCAAGTTCTTTTTAGACCAGGATTTTGGTTGAATTTTAGAAAAAAGTATCAATAATTGAATAAATTTTGTTTC
>JAURQI010000001.1 GCA_030836155.1 Crocinitomix sp. | reverse complement strand
TCTATGAACCACCGGCTACTGGTACAACAACTTATGCCGTTACTGGAACCATTACGGCAACGGGATGTATCAATACAGCCACCGTTGATGTGCTCGTTCATGAACTACCGGCTGTTACAGCTGGTGTCGATGCTGCTGAAATCTGTCTCGGAGATCAAGTCACCTTTACAGGAGGTGGTGCCGATACCTATACCTGGGATGAAGGTGTCATTGATGGAGAACTTTTCGAACCAACAACAGCTGGAACAACAACCTATACCATAACCGGAACCGATGGAAATGGATGTGTCAATACAGCTAGTGTTGACGTAATGGTTTTTGCTTTACCTGAAGTGATTGCTAATGCAGACCCTGAAAATGTATGCCTTGGCGATGAAGTGACCCTTTCGGGTTCAGGAGCAGAAACGTATGTATGGGATTTAGGCATTGAAGATGGTGTTGCTTTTACACCAACCGAAGCTGGAACAGTCACCCATACCGTAATCGGAACAGATGCGAATGGCTGTGTGAATGACGCGAATATCGACGTCACAACTCAGGAGCTACCGGATTTGCAAATAGAGCAATCTGCATCAGAAATCTGTCTTGGAGAAGGAGTTTATTTCTACGCTTCAGGCGCAGACTTATACAATTGGGAAACACCTTGGGGCGGATCAAACGACGATAAATTTATGACTCAACCTTCAGAATCAGGCAACTATATATTAACCGTATTTGGCTCTAGCGAGTACGGTTGCTTAGCAGCTGAAAGTGTATTGATAGAAGTTTTTGCACTACCTGAAGTAACCGCTTCAGCAGACACGAGTATTTATCCGGGTGAATCAAAATTCATTGAGGCAAGTTCAATTTCAAATGGAACCTATCTTTGGTCACCAGGGCAAGATTTAGCTTGCCCGACTTGCAATGAAACAGAGACTTCACCACTTAGCACAAGAACCTACACCATCACTTTCACCGATGAAAATGGATGTCAAGCAACGGATCAAGTAGTTATCACTTTATTGGATCTAATCGTAGAAACAGAAATCGGAATCTCACCAAATGATGATGGTGATAATGACGTACTTGTATTTCCTGGAATACTGGCTTATCCAAACTCCTCCATCCAAATTTTTAACCGATGGGGAGTAGAAGTGTATACCGCTGAAAATGGTTATCAAAATGACTGGGGTGGAACTGATCAGAACACAGGTGACTTACTACCGAATAACTCAACTTGCTTCTTTGTTCTTGATTTAGGTGAAGAGGGTGTTGAGCCTGTGAAGGGGTATGTGTATATCTCCTATTAAAAATATAAATCCAACCCAAAATAATAAGGGCGATCCGACTATACGGATCGCCCTTTTCCATTCTATTAATCAGCTTGAAAAACTATTTATTCAACTCTTCTTTTACAATAGAAGAAATTAATTTACCGTCTGCTTTTCCATTTAACTGCCCCATGATTGGGCCCATCACTTTGCCAATATCTTGAGGACCGGATGCTCCGACGGCTGTTATCTTTTCAGCAACGACTTTTCTAATCTCATCTTCTGACATCATTTCTGGCATGTAAGCTTTGATGATGTCCGCTTGAAATTTTTCATCCGCAGCCAAATCTTCTCTTCCTTCTTTGATATACAAGTCATACGTATCCATACGCTGCTTATAGAGCTTCATCACCACTTTATTCTCCGTTGCCTCATCGACATTACCATCTCCACCGCTAGTGGCCTCTAGAAGCAATTTTGATTTGACGTCTCTTAGTGCAGCTAACTTATCCTTTTCACGGGCTTTCATAGCCGTTTTTATATCATCATTAATTCTCTCCGTTAAACTCATATTTCCTTTTTTGGATTTCTAATCATCTCTTCCGCTGCCCAATTGACTTTAGAAGATGTCTCCTGCAAAATTACAATTTAATCAACAAGGTGAGTGAAATTGTTCAGATTCATGTAATCATGTCTTCGTGAAAATCAAAAAGCCCCATCCGTCGTAGACGAACAGGGCTATTACTATCTTTAAGATATCTGCGTTCTTATTGCTTAATTACCTTGATCGTTTCCGTTGGTAATTGAACAAAGTAGGTTCCCGCTTCGATTGAAGAAAGATTCAATACGGTCATGTCATTTGGAAGAAGAATTCCGCTTAAAACCCACTTACCTGCTATGTCAATTAAGATATAAGGCATTTCTTCAGATCCATTTAACTCAATTGTTAATTGACCCACTGCTGGATTAGGATAAACACTAACGGTAGCTTTTTCATTTGCATCAATTCCAGCCAAATCAGATACAAAATATGATTGCGGCTCACTTTCACAATCGTTTGCATCTCTAACGATAACAGTATATGTTCCGCTCGTTAATCCTGTTAAATCCTCTGTATCATCAAAATCACCAGTACCATCATTATTCCAATCAAAAACATAAGCTGGTAATCCACCCGTTACGAGAAGGTCAATTGCTCCAACACCTGCTCCACCATCATCTGGACTTGTAGCCCCAAATGTACTAGGCAATTCATTCACCATAATAGTGACTATCGTTTCGCAATCACTTTCATCATCAGTGCTTGCTGTATAAGCGTTCTCACCTATGGTTTCTGGAATAAATGCAACTCCGTTTTCAACACCCATATCCCAAACAACAGTTTCACCACTTTCGGAAGTTCCTGATAAGGTCACTTCTTCTCCAAAGCATATCTCCGTTTCACTTGCAGTAATTGTTAATGGACTACAAAGTGTTGTAAACACAGCTAATCCATGCCCTTCTCTTACACCTGACTCATTATCTTGGTTGCCGCCATCGTTATATGAACCTCCACCGGCTCCACCAACATTATTATTGGTTCCTCCAGCTCCACCAGAGTATCCGCCGCCGCCAGCACCACGATCACCGCAGCCACCGCCACCGCCAAATCCACCTGGTGCATTTCCACCTGATGGAGAAGGTTGTCCACCTATTCCACCATCCACAAATGCAATCCCTCCATGAAGTGAACCTGATGCGTAAGTTCCGCCATCCGTTAAAAGACCCCCTCCTCCACTCGACCAGGTAGATCCTCCAGAAGGACCTCCATCTGTATCTGCTGTTCCGCCAAAAGTACCCGATGCAGCAGCACCACCGCCACCACCAGTTCCTCCAGGTGTTGTTTCAGAATCTCTTCCATCTTCATTCACCCATCCATTAGATGTTTCATCAATCCCGGGTGAACCTTTACCGTGACCGCCACCACCGCCTGCAATGATAAGTGGACTGTCATCTGCAGCATAAACCACAAAGGTTCCTCCGCCACCACTACCGTGTAGTCCGTCTAATGACCCTCCTGCTTGTCCAACTAGAATTTTTAATTCTGTACCAGCAGTTAAAGAAAATTCACCATACATTCTTGCACCGAGACCACCATCATCGCCACCTTCGGCTCCATAAACTTCAATACTATATATAGAGGTTGTTGGAACTGTCCAATACTGGATCCCATCCACAACGGATACATCTCCTTCTAAAGTGGTACCCGCGTATTCAGTTATCGCATCTCCTTCTGATGGGCCAAACTGACCTGTTGAACCACAATTGGTAAAAGTGTAATCTACCTGCGTAAAAGCACCAGTGCCAATAAACAGAAACGCCGAAGCAATCATCATTTTCATTTTTTTCATAGCTATATTTTTATTTAAGTTGACCTGACTTTTACACGGGAAGCGTTAGTTCGTTTATATTCTCCGAAGCAGATCAAATTTGCCACTAAAATAGAAAGAAAAAAACGGAAAGTCTCAATCAAATTTATAAACGGACAGATCATATATATGAAAAAAGACTTTTTACGACTATTAGGTCGAAACTATCAGCTCAACGGAAATAAAAAAACTCCCGTCCAATAAAAATGAACGGGAGTTGTAAATCAATTTTGATTTTGACTTATAAGGATTCTTTTAATCTACATTATCGTGCAGGAAAGAATTATTATCACGTAACCCTCCTTTTTCGCCATCATGATCATCAGAAAGTGTGAATTTACTCATGCTCTCTTCTGAAGAATGTGGCACATCCTCGATTTGGATATTCTTACGCTTATATGCAGGCTCTTTTTCTAAATCAGAAATACCTGTAGAAGATTTCAACTTCGCTGTATAAGCCTGAATACGCTCCATGCGCTCTCTCGCTCTTTCTTGTTGTTCTTCTAGCGAAAGGACTGATTCAGATTGAACCTCTGAATGATCCGTCATTTCTACTTTCTCTTCAAGATCATCCGTTAAAAAGTGACGAACCACTTCTTTTTCTTCTTGCTCCTCATTAACAGGCGTTTCTTTTTTATCCTCTTCAGGTGCAGCTTCAGAAGCAAAACTCCAATTAATTTCAGCTTGTTCCTCAGCTTCTGGCTGTTCCTTCAAAAATGGCTCAGCATCCTCCTCTACTTCGTTAATCACCTCTTTTTTCTCGTCTACCCACTCATTCTTTTGAGTTGGTGTTTCAATCGGACGAGAAATCATTGTTGGAACATTTTCATCTAAGCTCACCACTTTCTTTTCCGGCTCTTTTTCAAATCCTGTAATTGGTGATGAATTAAATCCAGTTGCAATGATCGTTACGGAAATTCCTTCTCCTAAAGTCTCATCTTGACCATGACCCCAAATAACATCTGCAGTTGCTCCAGCCTCATCTTGAATATAATCGGTGATTTCACCAATCTCATCCATCAATATTTCCTTCGTACCATATGTAATATTTAAGAGCACATATTTTGCCCCTTCAATATTATTATCGTTTAATAATGGTGATGACAAGGCATCCTGAACAGCTTCGATTGCACGATTATCTCCTTCTGCCACAGCAGATCCCATAATCGCCGCACCGCTATCACGCATGACCGTGTTTACATCATTAAAATCGACGTTGATCATTCCTGTCACAGAAATAACCTCTGCGATTCCTTTTGCAGCCGTTGCCAAAACGTCATCTGCTTGTGCAAATGCGTTTCCTAACGATAGATTTCCGAACATTTCGCGTAAACGATCATTATTAATGATCAATAATGTATCTACATTATTTCGCATTTGCTCCAAACCTTCCGCGGCTTGTAATTTTCTTTTGCGTCCTTCAAAACCGAATGGAACGGTAACAATACCAACGGTCAAAATGCCCATTTCCTTCGCCACTTTTGCAATAACTGGAGCTGCACCCGTTCCAGTACCTCCACCCATTCCAGCAGTGATAAAAACCATTTTGGTACTTTTTGAAAGTACTTCCTTGATGTCATCGATATTTTCAATCGCAGCATTTTTACCGATCTCAGGAATTGCTCCTGCTCCACGACCTTCGGTTAAGCTTGCGCCCAATTGCATTTTAATTGGAACTGGACTAATATCCAGCGCTTGTTGGTCGGTGTTGCAGATAATAAAATCTACTCCTTTGATCCCTTGGTTATACATGTGGTTCACTGCGTTTCCACCGCCGCCGCCAACACCAATAACCTTGATGATGGATGACTGATCTTTTGGTAAATCAAATTCCATATTCTGTTTGTTTATCTGTTAGATCGTTTTGGCCTCTGGGCAGATCTCACAATTGTTATGATCATGCCTACAAACTCCAACGATTGCACTTTCTTTAATTATCTATAATCTATTATTTCTTAATCTTCCTCTTCAAACCAAGTTCTACTCTTGGTTAAAATCTTCTCAAAGAAACTTCCTTTTCTTTTTGAAGAATGATTCTTAGCCATAAAGTCTGAAGCATTGTCCATATTACGGTAAGAATCTTGAAACCCTTTAATTACTAATCCGATTCCTGTTGCGTACATTGGACTCGTAATATTGTCCACCATAGTAGTTGGTGCTAGGTGCTCATTTGGATAACCAATTCGGGTATCCATACCCGTGATGTATTCAAAAAGTTGAGTGATATGCTTCAATTGAGCTCCACCACCAGTAACAACAATTCCACCGATTAACTTTTTCTCAAAACCTGAGTTCTTAATTTCATAATATACATGTTCGATAATCTCCTCCATTCGTGCTTGAATGATCGAAGCTAAATTTCGAACAGAAATTTCTTTTGGCTCGCGCCCTCTTAATCCAGGAATGCAAACAATTTCATTTTCTTGACACTCGCTAGCCAAGGCCGAACCAAATTTCACTTTCAGCAATTCAGCTTGTCGCTTCATAATCGTGCAGCCCTCTTTGATGTCTTCAGAAATGATATTACCTCCAAATGGAATCACCGCTGTGTGACGGATAATACCGTCTTGGAAAATGGCAATATCCGTTGTACCACCACCTATATCGACTAAGACTACACCCGCCTCTTTTTCTTCTTCACTTAAAACAGCTTCAGAAGATGCTAATGGTTCAAGGATCATTTCATCGACTTCTAAACCACCTTTATCTACACATTTCTTAATGTTCTTAGCCGCTGCTATTTGACCAGTAATGATGTGGAAGTTGGCTTCTAAACGCACACCTGCCATACCAATTGGATCTTTAATCCCCTGCTCGTTATCTACAATATATTCCTGAGGTAAAACATGAATGATTTCCTCACCCGGTTGCATTACCAATTTATACATATCCTCAATCAATGCATCAATGTCTTCTTGGGCGATTTCTTGCTCTAAGTCATTTCGCATTAACATACCACGGTGTTGCAAACTATTGATATGCTGCCCCGCAATACCCACATTTACAACACGAACATGCAATTCCCCTTCTACACGACTTTCTGCTTCAGCAACTGCCGTTTTGATGGATTGCACCGTTTTTTCGATATTCGATACAACCCCACGCGTAACGCCAACACTCTCGCATTTCCCCATGGAAAGTATTTCGATCTTGTTATGCTCTGTTTTGCGTCCTACAATACAGGCAATTTTTGTTGTTCCGATATCTAATCCTACTACAATTTCAGACATAAATTTTATTTTAGTTTGCCTAGGGCAATGTCAATTTCAATTTTCTTTTTACGCTACCGTCGTGAACAGACCACTTGATCTTTATACATCACATTTACCGTATCGTATTGCTCCCAACCCGCTCGGCTTAGTCCTTCAGAATAGAAAAGCTCTAGTTTTTTGAACTTTCCTGGTATATGCTCTGAATCGCCAAAAAGGATTCGGTGATCCCCTACCCGCGGAATCAATTCAAACTCATTATGTGTATTGATGTATACCTGAGTGAATTGAGCGGAAAGGAATTCATCAGAACAAACATAAGTTGATAATTCGTACAAATCATCGAGGATTTCAATAGTTTTCAAACTATCATTGTTCATTATTTCGTCTACATTCTTTGAAAAATCCGTTTCGTTGATGTTTCCGGTGACGACAAGAACGTGCGCCGTATAGTTGGTCGAAAGTGGCATTAAGGTCCCATCACTATCTAAATAGCAGCTACTACCATCAATATTAAAAATACGTGCAATCGGCCTACGTTGAACGAGGTCTATACACCAATTCTCTCCCATTGTGCCATAGACCTGAACCTTTTTCACTTCAGGCATTCCGGCCAAATAAGACTCGATGGCATGAATATCAGAATTGGCATAGGTCATTGTATCACCTATTAAACCTTTATCACTTAATCGTTGGAGTATATCGTCTTTGTGCAAAAACTGCATATCCTTATGCATATCTAGCAGAATTTCTGGGATACCAACCAGTTTATCATCTTGTGCATGATGGACCATCCGCATAGATAAAAGCACGGCGACTATTCCGATAAACCAAAGCATATTTTTTACCCAAGGCCTCTTCATCGATATTGATTTACGATTGGTTGAATACAAGTATCAATATCTCCAGCACCAACAATCAATATAAGTTCATGGTCATATTGTTTTAAGTCCTCAACTATTGTTGCTTTTGAACTCATTACTTTTTTCTCGAGCACTATACGCGTTAATAAATGCTCACTGTCCACTCCCGGAATTGGCTCCTCTCGAGCTGGATAAATCGGCAATAAAAAGAGTTGATCAGCTAATGAGAGTGTCATGGCAAAATCATTCATGAAGTCACGCGTGCGACTGAATAAATGCGGTTGAAATACAAGTGTTATATTTTTAGTCGGGTAGATTTCACGAACCGCTTTCAAGAAAGCGTTTATTTCTGTAGGGTGATGCGCATAATCGTCAATAATGACTAAACCTTCACGTTTAATATGATATTCAAATCGGCGTTTGACGCCCTTAAAAGTGGCGAAAGCTTTTCGCAAAACAGCCTCTTCAATACCGACTTCGATACATAGTCCAAATACAGCTAATGCATTTTCGGCATTATGTTTACCTGGCAAACCAAACTCGATGCGTTCGTATATTTTATCTCCGTTATGGATGTCAAAATAAAAATGACCGTCTTCATAAATGAGATTAGATCCTACCCAATCGGCTTTGCGATCAAATCCGTAAGAAAAAATAGCTTTGGGATGCGATAAGTCTAATTCTTTTCTGACATCCGTATGAGCAAACAATATTCCTGTAGGATTGATTTTCTGTGTAAACTTTTTAAATGATGATTTTAACTCATCACCATCGCCGTAAATGTCCAAATGATCAGAATCTATCGTGGTAACGATGGCGTAATTGGGTTTTAATTGCAAAAAAGAACGATCAAATTCATCTGCCTCCACTACCATTCTTCGAGAATTAGGAGCTACTATACAATTAGAATTATAATTGGTTGTTAACCCTCCAATAAAAGCATTAACTTGTTCTTTGGTATGATAAAGGACATGCGCCAAAATAGCACTGGTTGTAGTTTTACCGTGCGTTCCGGCAACAGCAAACGTTTCAAACTCATTTGATATTAAGCCAAGGGCTGCTGCTCTTTTAATAACCGTAAATCCCGCCTTACGTAAAGCTACTAACTCACCAAATTGTTCTGATACAGCTGGTGTATAAACGACCAACGTAGTGTTTGGGTCCAATTCATTAAGAAGGTCCTCTCCTCGATCGTGAAAATGAATAACTAAACCTTCATTAACGAGTTCTTTCGTCAATGCAGTTTCTGTTCGATCATAACCTGATACATGTTTACCTTGACCGTTATAATAACGTGCCAAAGCACTCATACCGATTCCACCGATACCAATAAAATAAACCTTATGGATTTGATCTAATTTCAAGTGTTTCTATTATTTGGATATTAGTTTTTCGATTTCTATTAGGATGCGATCTGCCGCATCAGGTATCCCTAGCTTGGCGATATTTGCCGCCAACACTTTACATTTTTCTTGATCTTCTAACAAGCTCTTAACTGCAGGTATTAATTGATCTCGAGCGTCTATATCTTTTACCAAAATTGCCGCATTTTCGTTTACCAAGGCCATGGCGTTTTTTGTTTGATGATCTTCGGCCACATTCGGAGAAGGAACCAAAATTACGGGTTTCCCGATTAGACATAATTCTGAAACTGAAATAGCACCTGCTCTGGAAATAATGACATCTGCTAAAGCATAAGCCAAATCCATTTTGAAAATGAAATCAGAAAGATAGAGTTGTTCTGAATTCAAAACATCCTCATTTAATTCTGATTTAAGGGTATTGAAATAAAATTTACCGCATTGCCATACGACTTGATATCCTGCACCTAACAGTAAGGCGATATCCTTTTTTAAACTTTCATTTAAAGTTCTTGCTCCTAAACTTCCACCGATAATTAAAATGGTCTTTTTATTCGGGTCTAATCCAAAATGCTTAGCTGCAGCGGCTCTTTTTCCTTCAATGGCCACCATTTCATTTCGAATCGGATTTCCGGTTTTGACAATCTTTTCTTTTGGGAAAAATGCCTCCAGATTGTCGTAGGCCACACAAATGGTATCTGCGCGTTTAGCCAACCACTTATTTGTCATTCCTGGATACGAATTCTGCTCCTGAATAAGAGTCGGTACTTTTTGGCCAGAAGCCATCCTTAATGTTGCTGCACTTGCATAGCCACCAACACCTATTGCAATTTGAGGCTTCATTTTCTTGACCAACTTTTTTGCTTGCATCAAGCTAGCGATCAATTTAAATGGTACCGCCAAGTTCTTCAGTGATAATTTACGTTGAATTCCTCGAATCGGCAATCCAACAATTTCATAACCTGCTTTGGGCACTTTTTCCATCTCCATTTTCCCTTCAGCACCTACAAATAAAACATCCGCATCTGGATACTTTGACCGAATCACATTCGCTATAGCAATTGCAGGAAAAATATGCCCTCCCGTTCCACCGCCACTTATCATTACGCGTTCAATCTTATTCATTTGTTTCGGATTTTTTATCACTGGATTCGTCTAATTTATTGGCAGAATCTTTAGTCGGACTTTCTTTTTTATTTTCTCTACTAATTCCCAGTACAATCCCAAAGGCAATACAAGTAAACCAAGCAGATGTCCCTCCCATACTCAATAAAGGCATGTTCTGACCGGTAACCGGCATCAGTTTGGTGCTGACCATCATATTTACCAAAGCCTGCGAAATCACCATAAAAGCAATACCTAAAACCACTAGGGTTGCAAAATCATTATCAGCAGCTAATGCTGTTTTTATAAAACGATAAAAGAGCCATAAGTAGAGCATGATGATAAAGATGGCTGTTGGTAAACCTCCTTCTTCTACAAGAGCGGCGAAATAAAAATCTGCATAGGCTTCTGGAATATAGTGTTTCAACACACCATTTCCTGGCAATTCCGGACCGTATAACCTTCCATTCTTAAAGGTAAAGGCACCATTTTTTATAGCTGTTAGCGCATTGTTGATTTGCATGTTCTCATTTGGATCCATTGCAGATTCATCATCCACCATACGAACAATACGCATCCTCCAGGTCTCGACACGGGGCAAGACATCTGGTGAAATCTTCGCTATTCCAAGCAAAATTGAAAACATGATCAGCACAGCTGCTACTGAGGCTCCAATCCACTTCCATGGAAAACGCGCTAAGACCAGCATGACAAAAGATATCAAGCCAACCAAAACAGCGGTTGACAGGTTAGATGGAAGAATCAAAAAGATCACCAAACCAATAGGAAGTAGTATATATCTAGCTACGACCTTAAAATCATTAAATTGATCCTTCCGTTTAATTAATTGTTTCGCTAAATAAATGATTAAGGCCAATTTGGCAAAATCAGATGTTTGAAATGAGAATGGCACAAAAGGTATCTTTAACCACCGATCTGCACCGTTCACACTTTCTCCGACTAACATTGTTAAAACCAATAAAACAATGGCCAGATAAAAAAAGATTTTCGATAAACGACTAAAGACCTTGATGGGAACTTTATGCACGGCATACATAATGCCCAATCCCAATAATAAGAGTATAAAATGTTTAAAAAATAGATAGGAATAGCTTAGCCCTTTAACTTTAACCAATATTGGTATAAAGCTAAAGACCGACACAACGGAAATGACACTCAAAAGAAGTGCAATGACCCATATATTTTTGTCGCCACCTAAGTATTTAAAAAACGAATTCATTGATTTGTTTCAGGTTAGTTTTCTGATCAAAAATTACAATGAACGTACCGCGCGCTTAAATTGCTGACCACGATCCTCATAACTCTCGAACAAATCAAAACTTGCACAAGCAGGAGATAATAAAACTGTTTCACCATCTCGCGCAAAACGATAGGATAATGCCACTGCATCTCTAGCTGACTGCGCTTCTGCAATTACATCAACCGCACCACTAAAAGCTTCAATGATTTTTTCGTTGTCTTTACCTAAACAAACAATCGCTTTTACCTTATCCTTAACTAAGGCTAATAGCGTGTCGTAATCATTTCCTTTATCAACACCCCCAACGATCCATACCGTAGGATTTGACATTGATTCTAATGCAAACCAAGCCGAGTTTACATTTGTTGCTTTAGAGTCGTTTACAAACTCAATTCCGTTAACTTTTGCGACATACTCCAATCGGTGCTCGACATTTTTGAAGTCTGAAAGACTTTCGCGAATGTTCTCCTTGCGGATTTCTAAAATCTTGGCGGCAATACCTGAAGCCATTGAGTTTTGGGTATTGTGCTTGCCCTTTAATGATAAATCGTGAATAGACATAGTGAAACTTGGTTTTAAATTAATTATGATTTGATTATCCTTTACAAATGCTGTCATTCCCTCTTCTTTTGTGAGGGAAAAAGGCGCCATTTGAGCGCTGATATTTCGATTTGATATTTCCTTTTCTATAATTGGGTCATCAGCGTTATAGATGAACCAATCGTTTTCTGTAAGATTCTGGGTGATTCTGAATTTTGAATTGGTATAATTCTGCATATCATATGCATAGCGATCTAAATGATCTGGCGTGACATTGAGCAAAATGGCGATGTCGGGTTTAAAATCATAGATACCATCTAATTGGAAAGAGCTTAATTCAACCACATAAACATCAGGAATATCCTCAATTACTTGACGCGCCAGTGATTCGCCAATATTACCTGCGACTGCCACCTCTACACCCGCCTTATTCAGGATGTGATGGATCCACATGGTTGTTGTGGTTTTTCCATTACTACCTGTAATGCAGATCATCTTTTTATTGGTAAACCATCCAGCAAATTCAATCTCGCTAATGACTTTGATACCCTTTCTCAATGCCGCTTTCACCAAAGGGACAGATTCAGGAATGCCCGGACTTTTAATAATTAGATCGGCTGATAAAATTCGCTCTTCAGAATGTTGTCCTGACTCAAATTCTATCTTGTGCTTTTGTAACTCTTTTTCAAAAGGCAGCTTAATGGCTCCTTTATCTGAAACAAAAGGAGTGTACCCTTTTGCCTGCGCTAACAAAGCTGCACCAACACCGCTTTCTCCGGCTCCTAAAATGGCTATATGTTGAATGTTGTGATCCACCCTATTTTAGCGTAGTTTTAATGTTACAATGGTGATTACTGCCAAGAGCACTCCGACAATCCAAAATCGCGATACAATTTTAGACTCGTGCATTCCTAACTTTTGAAAATGATGATGTAGCGGTGCCATTTTGAATATGCGACGTCCTTCTCCATATTTCTTTTTTGTATACTTAAACCAGCCCACTTGCATAACTACCGAGAGGTTTTCGATAATGAATACTCCACAAAGAATTGGGATCAATAACTCTTTACGAATAACGATAGCGAACACCGCAATGATTCCACCTAAAGCCAAACTACCTGTATCCCCCATAAAAACTTGTGCTGGATAAGAATTGTACCAAAGGAATCCAATACAGGCTCCCATAAAAGCTGAAATAAAAATCACCAACTCAGATGAGTAAGGGATATACATGACATTGAGATAGTCGGCAAATTCAATATGTCCGGAGACATAGGCAAATATGGCCAAGGCAATTCCGATAATGGCGGAAGTTCCAGTTGCCAAACCATCCAAACCGTCAGTCATATTCGCCCCATTCGATATGGCGACTACTAAAAAAATAACAATCGGGATAAACAATAACCAACCGTAACTCTTGTTGGTATCGCCGATCAGCCAGTTATAGTTAAACTCATTCCCTTTTACAAAGGGGATGGTTGTTGTCATATCCTTGGTACGTACCCAGCGGGTATTCTCATTCGAATCATTCTCGACATGGAGATGCGTCACATCAGTACTATTTGGGACAACTTCGCTGTACGCCACCTCCTCGTGTACTTGAACATCTGGATGGAAATACAAAATCGATCCTACAAAAACGCCAACAGCGATTTGACCAAAAACTTTAAATCGACCTGCTAGTCCTTCTTTATTTTTCTTGAACACTTTAATATAATCATCGATAAAACCAATGGTACCCAACATCACTGTCGAGACTAGCATAATGATGACATAGATATTATCCAAACGGGCAAATAAGAGGGTTGGGATCAGAATGGAAGCCAGAATAATTAATCCGCCCATAGTCGGTGTACCTTCTTTTTCCTTTTGCCCTTCGAGACCCAGATCACGAACTGACTCTCCAATTTGCTGACGCAATAAAACGCGAATTATTCTTTTTCCAAAGACCATTGAGATCAATAGCGAAGTAATGATCGCCATGGCCGCACGGAATGAGATATAATCAAATAATCCAGCGCCTGGAACTCCTAACTCATCTAGGTATGTAAATAGATAATACAACATTATTTATTCAGGTTTTTAAGGGTTTCTTGTACTATTTCGAAGTCATCAAAGGGAAAACGCTCTCCATTGATCTCCTGATATTTTTCGTGACCTTTGCCAGCTACAAGTAAAATATCTCCAGCCGCAGCTAAAGCACTTGCCACTTTTATCGCCTCTTCACGATTCGTAATGGCCATTACGTGCGCTGACCTTTCAACCGGAACACCGGTTTTCATTTCATCAATAATGGCTTGAGGATCTTCTGTCCTTGGATTATCGCTAGTCAGAATAACACGATCGCTTAAACTTGCTGCAATTTGCGCCATGAGTGGACGTTTCGTTCGATCCCGATCACCACCACACCCAACTACTGTAATCACTTGTTCATTGCGTGTGCGAACAGCTTGAATAGTAGACAGAACATTCTTTAAAGCGTCCGGAGTATGCGCATAATCAACAATTGCCACAACACCGGTCGTGCTGCGCAAATGTTCAAAGCGACCTTCAACAGACTTCAGCTTAGAGATGGATTGTAAAACATCCATTTGATCTTGTTCCAACTCCATTGCTACCGCATAGACCAATAGCAGGTTATACGCATTAAATCCACCCACTAAATGTGTCCACAGCTCGTGCTGATCCATATTTAAAACAAGACCAGCAAATGAATTTTCAATGATTTTTGCTTTGTAATCGGCTACTTGTTTTAAAGCCATTGTTTTGACTGTGGCGGATGAATTTTGCACCATCACTTTGCCATTTGTATCGTCTGTATTCACAATAGCTATGGCATTTGAACCGAGATCATCAAAGAATCGCTTTTTAGCGTAGATGTATTCTTTAAATGTTTTGTGATAATCTAAATGATCATGAGAGATATTCGTAAAGCAGGCAATATCGAATTTTAGACCAGCAATTCTTCTTTGAACAATAGCATGAGAACTCACTTCCATAAAACAGAATGTGCAGCCCTCTTCAATCATATTTCTCAATAAATGATTTAGAGCAACCGGATTCGGCGTCGTGTGTGTCGCAGGTACTTCTTTTGTTCCAATCTTATTAACCACTGTCGAAAGCAAACCACATTTATGCCCTAAATCTGTGAAGACATCAAACAACAAAGTGGTGGTCGTCGTTTTACCATTCGTACCCGTAACACCAATTAATTTAATTTCTTCAGAAGGATTATCGTAGAAATTTGCCGCTAAATACCCTAACGCTTCGTGGGCATCTTTTACTTCGATAAACGTCACTTCTGTTGGAACATTTTCGACTTTTCGCTCTGCAATAACGGCAATAGCTCCGGCTGCAATAGCCTTATCTATATAATCATGACCGTCAACCTGTTCTCCTTTTAAAGCAACAAAAAGCGAACCTGGAATTACAGCACGCGAATCAAAATCAATTTGATTAACATCACGATCTAACGAACCATTAACAGCTGTTAAACTCACTTTATACAATATGTTTTGAAGATTTTTCATTACCCCAATACCAGATTTATAGTTTCTCCTTTTTGCAAGGGTGTACCCGGACTAATGGATTGTGAAATCACTTTACCGCTTCCTTTTACACGCACAAATAATTCATGATTTTCTAGCAGATAAACTGCATCGTTTAATGGCATACCTATCACATTGGGTACCTTATCACGATTAACCACACGCTGCGAAAGCCCCATTATGCCAGAAGCACCATTTGAAACGACATATTCAGATTGCGGTGCATTATCTTTATAATTCACCCCTAATTTTTGAAGCACCACTTCTGTCTCTACTTTGCTGCCGACTTTAGCAATTGGCAGTCGTTGTTGATTAACAGGCAAGGCGTTAAAGTTTGGATGATACTCCAATGATGATGAATAGACTTTATTTGCAATGCTCGCGAATACGGTACCTGACACTTGCGCACCATATATTTGCTTAGTTGGACCAGCGATGACAACAATGCATGAGTACTTCGGATCATCGGCAGGAAAATAGCCAGCAAAAGATGCTTGGTATTTATCTACATAAGTTCCCGCCTCTGAATCGACCAATTTAGCCGTACCCGTTTTACCTGCAATATCGAAGTTGGCACTCTTCAATTCGCGACCCGTTCCGACCTCAACAACACCCTCTAAACACAATCTCAAATTCTCAAGTGTCTCATCACTGCACACCTTTTCTTTCAAGACAATTTTCTCAAATTGCTTAATAATTTTACCGTCTCTTCTAATTTCTTTTACAAACTGAGGTTTTACATACTCGCCATCATTGGCTACTGCATTATAGAATGCCAATAACTGAATCGGAGTCACCTCCACCTCATAGCCAATAGCCATTTGCGGAAGTGTAATCCCAGACCAACCATCTTCACCGCGATCCTTAATGAGCGGATTGGGTTCACCCGTAATATCAAGCCCAAGCGAATCACCAATTCCGAATGACTTTAAACGATCTACAAATTTCTGTTCATCATCATAATAAGCCCGATTGACGATTTGCGAGAAAACATTTGAAGAAACCTCAAATGCATGTTGAACGGTAATTTTACCATAGCCCCACTTGCGCGAATCTTCAATTTCGTGATCGTAAAACCTATATTTACCAACAGCGTTAACCGAATCGGTTATTGCCACCTTACCATCCTCCAATAATGCCATCAGGGTCGCCAACTTAAAAGTTGATCCAGGGTCCGTTCGGTGACCAACGGCGTGATTATATCCTTCATAGTATTGACCATCACTATCACGCTGAAGGTTAGCAATCGCCTTCACAAAACCGGTTTCGACCTCCATCAAAATCACAGATCCATATGCGGCCTCTTGCGCTTCTAATTGTCGTTTTAATTCATTTTCAGCAACATCTTGAATATCGATATCAATTGACGTTACGATATCAGCTCCTGGAACCGGATCTTTTAAATAATCTCCCGAAACGGGTTTCCAACCATTATTGACAAACTGTTTTGCAATCAAACCATATTCACCCGTCAGGTACTCATCAAACGTGCCCTCTAAACCAACATCCATTGCCCCTTCACGTTTTGAGCCTAATGTTCGATTCGCCAACAAACCATAAGGCTTTTGTCTTTTCGACTCTTTCTCCTCTATAAATCCACCCTTATATTTTCCCTCTCGTAAAATTGGAAATTCACGTACCTGCTGGAGAACGTCATAGGTCACATTATTTTTTAACGGAAAATATTGACTGCCATCTGCTTTTCCTTTTCGCAATGCTCTTTCCCATTCAACCTTTGTTTTATCAGGAAAAACTTGCGCCAGATGCCAAGCTAAAGAATCTACTTCTTTAAATAAGCCCGACTTAACTATAGATAAGTCAACATGTAAATTATAAAGCGGTATTGATGTGACGAGATCACTACCATCATCGGATAAGATTCGACCACGCATCGGCTTAATCGAATCTATTCGGGTAGGCATTTCGCCAGTAGTATCTGAAATAGAAACGAGTGGTTGAGGAGCAACATCACCATACTGAATCGCAACAACACGACCAATCACAACTACCATTATAATGGCAACCATAATATAAAGTACATAGGCTTTCAGCATTATTTGTTTCTTATCAATCACGCTCAAACACGTATTTTTTAACTTTAATTTTTCTCGGCGAAGTCAGACTTTCTGAAACTCCACTTCCTGCTAACTTCTCTGCCACCTGCCTTCTACCCCTCATGGTATTATATTTACTCCCTAAGGTGAAATACTCCGAATTCAACTCCCCTAATTCTCGTTCCAATGCCACCTCTTTTCGGGTTGTTGTTTCTGCGTAATAACCCCAACTAATCAAAACCACTAACAAAAAGCCGAGAAAGAATACAAATGGCAGATTATTCACAAAATTCTCCTTAGACAGGAATTCACCATTCATAATCTGCGCCACCACGCGCGCAGATCCTCGACTTCTTCGCTTCGTTTTTTTGCGACTAGCCTTTTTCTTGGCTTTCACCTCTTTCAAGACTTCTTCAGCCTTAACCTCTTTTCGATCTTTAAATTCATTTGCACTCATACCCTTACCGCCACTCTCATTTTTGCACTTCTAGCTCTTGGATTACACTCAACTTCCTCTTCATTCGGAACCACTGGCTTTTTCGTTATCGCCCTAAAAGGTTTTTGAACAACCCCGTAAAAATCTGATTCAATTTTACCCTCGACATTTCCAGAACGGAAGAAATTTTTCACCAAACGATCTTCTATGGAGTGATAAGAAATTACTACCAACCTGCCCCCTGGTTTCAGAACTTTAACCGATTGCTCTAGCAAATCAACCAAAGCCCCCATCTCATCATTCACCTCAATTCGAATCGCCTGAAAAACCTGGGCTAAAAATTGATTTTGCTTATTCCCTTTCACCAAATCGCTGAGCAGATCTACTAACTGTGCTGTTGTTTCAATTTTCACCTCTCTTCGCTTAGCAGAAATAGCCCGTACTACTTTTGGTACATTCTTTAAATCAGCGTAAGAATTAAAGATGCGGTACAACTCTTTTTCTGGGTATTTATTCACCACTTGAAAAGCAGTCAACTCCGCACGCTGATTCATTCGCATATCCAGTTGACCTTCTTCCCTGATAGAGAAACCACGCTCGCCTGCATCAAATTGATGCGAAGACACGCCTAGATCTGCAAGAATTGCATCCGCCTCCATAAAATCATAAAAGCGAGCAAAATTGACCAAGAAACGAAAATTGCTATTCGCGAAATAGAAACGTTCATCATCAATCATGTTTTCTTTTGCATCGTCATCCTGATCAAAAGCAAGAAGAGCCCCATCAGGACCTAAACGCTTTAGCATTTCTCGAGAATGACCACCTCCCCCGAAAGTAACATCCACCAAAAGACTATCAGCAGCAATCTCCATTGCAGCCAACGCTTCTTCAAATAAAACAGGTGTATGATAGGTACTATTCGTCATTCGAGTCGATTTCACCCATGACCTCGTCAGCCAAGTCGGAGAAATCGCTCATATTCGCATTCAACACGTCGAAATACTCTGATCGATCCCACACCTCTATCCGGTCATTGTAGGCAGTTAACATAATTTCCTTTTTCAATCCGATTCTCTCCATCAAAGCAACAGGTATTAGCAAACGTCCGGTTTTATCCATTGTCAACTGTTTTGCACCTTGATGAAATAATCTGTAAAACATCCTGTTTTTTGGCTTGAACAAATTCAACTTTGACAAACGTGCACTCACCTTCTCCCATTCATTCATAGGATACAGCGATAAGCAGTTTTCAAAACCTTTGTTTACCATAAAAACTTCATTGGCAGTAGGATCCAATTGCTTTCTAAGACCCGCAGGGAAGAGGAACCTTCCTTTCGCATCTAATTTGCATTCATATTCTCCTACTAGTCCTGACATTTTCGATTAAAATGTAAAAATATATATTAAACTCCCACAATTTACCACTCAAATCAGCTTTGTTGATAACTTTTGCGACTGTTAACTATTCTTATACTCCAAATTTACATAAAAGTTACTGATTATATTGGGTTTTAGTAAACTTTATTAGAGTGGTAAAAAGTGGTATTTATTTTAAAAATTGTGGAAAAGTTATGTGGATTGGATAAAAATCAAACCAAGTGAAAGACACAATTAAATTGAAAACTTTTAGAAGCAAACGGAAGAAACTAATCCGCTCTTAGACAAAAAAAAGCCCCCTAACGGGAGCCTTTGAAAACTTTCTATGAATGTGAATTCATATATTCATTACGGAATCATAACCGTCAAAGAATCGGTTGAGTAAGCGCCAAAAAAACCAAGCGCTCCACCTTCTATATTCGTGGGTGGATTGGCGGGTGCAGCGGAAAAGGGGCCAGAATCTATAGTCGAAGAAAGACCTGTGAAATAGCGATAATTGGAGGCATCCATCATTATCATTTCCACCATTACTGTATCTCCTGGTTTTGCCTCCGAACCAAAAAACGGTGCATCAAAATTTTGACCATTAATGAACTCATCGTCACCTAAGTAGTACCCGCTATTCACAATTCCATTGCGGAATATTTTCATGAGGTAATAATTGTCTTCATCTACCGGATCCAACATGTGGAAAGAAACAAGATGAAGGCTATCGGCAGGATCTGCAAATGGGCTTGTGAGCATAAAATAAGAAAGCGAATCCATTTCTGGTTTTCTTCTGGTTACACAACTTGATGTATAGGTTGCCTCCCCAATATTAACCGTCAGACTATAGGTTAATTCAGGCAAAGTTTGAAAACTATCATTTTGATAAAGCCCCTCTGTAATGTGATCAAATACCACTGATGACCCATCACTTCCAGCAACGATTACTTCAGCGTCATCTATTTGATCATATTCTTGCCCCTCACATACCGAACCTGTTTTAGAAATAAGCACATAGTTAGCCCCTGGAGCATCTTTTAGGACTGCCTCAATGACGATATTTTGCTCTGCGGGATTTAACGGAATATCAATTACCTTTTCGCAGCTCAACAGCATGCTTCCGAACACCATTAGAAATATAACACTAAAGCGATTTCTCATTGCTTTTGAATTCATCAATAAAGTCTTTTAAACAGTTCTATGGGAATACAACTGAAGCCGTATCCACCATAAAAGCACCAAAACAACCTATTCCTTCACCTTCAATATTTGAAGGTAAATCAGATGGAGCCGCGCTAAAAGGCGACTGATTTAAATTTGTAAATAAGGCCGAGAAATAGGCGTAGTTTTCTTTCTGCATAGACCAAAGTTCGGCATAAACCGAGTCGCCAGCATCGAAGGTAATACCAAAAAATGGCGATGTATAGGTTTGTCCATTTCCTAGATCGTCGGTTTCAATAAAGAGTTCATCATCCTTCTCTCCATTTACCCATAAAACAAAGCGATAAAAATTCTTTTCATCGGGATCATCTGTCACCGTATAAAAAAGAAAATGAGTTGTATCCGGATTACCAAGATCATCCGTGCCTATTTGCTGAAAAGTGAAAATCGAATCGACCTGCGGTTTATTCATTGCTGTAGATTGCGACGTAAAAACTCCGCCATCATAATCCACCTTCAGGTCGTAAGTTTGATTTGGTAAAATCTGAAAATCTTCATGTGCATATTTACCCTCCACCGATTCGTCTTCTGAAAAAACATAGACTGTACCAAATGGATCTACCACCTCAACCGAAGCACCAGAGACGTATTTAATCGTGTTAGGATCATCATACAAACCGATTGTCTGCGTTAGCAAGACATAACTTGCGCCCGGTAAATTTTTAGCTACCGCCTCAACTACCAAAGTAGAGTTTGCATCATTAACAGGATATTCAATCACTTTTTCGCAAGCGAAAAAACTAGAAATTAATACTGCTAAAGTGACATGTAAACTCTTATTCATTTTCACTATTCAGGCATAATTATCGATAAGGTATCGATGAGATACATTCCAGAATATCCGATCGCGTCTCCCTCAATGTTCGAAACGGGATTAGCAGGCGCAGCACTAAATGCACCACTAGTCAATGCGCTAGAGAGTGTAGATAGATAATCATAAGCTCCTTCATCCATTGAAATCAACTCAATCAAAACAGTGTCACCCGGTTCAACATCGGTTCCAAAAATGGGCGCCGTTATTTGCTCACCATTACTGAGTCTATCGTTATTCAAATAGAAGTTATCATCTCCTTTACCGTTCACAAAAGGGCGTATGCGGTAAAAATTAGTTTGATACGGATCATCTACAAAACTATAGAAAACCAAATAACTCGTATCCGTTCCTCCTCCTGCAAAACCACCACCAACAAGTGGAATATAATTTAATGAATCCAGCACCGGCATATTCATTGTTTGCGATTGTGCCGATAGACTAATTTCACCATCAATTGCAATAGACAAATCATAGGTTTTGTTCGGCAAAGTGGCAAAATCTGCATTTAGATACGTACCAGGATTCAATGGATCTTCATTAAATATGGAAACTAGACCATCACCATCGGTAACAGAAACAGAAGCTCCTATAACCGGATCATAACCAGACTCTTGATTGTAAACAGCTCCAGACATCGATAATAAAACGTACGATTCTCCGTCAAAATTTCGCCCTACAGCCTCAACTATTATTCGACGATCTCCGTCATT
>JAURQI010000085.1 GCA_030836155.1 Crocinitomix sp. | reverse complement strand
GAATTTTCTGTATTGGAGGGGTTTGTCGACCAGTTCCGGCAACAAATGGCCTAACCTTTACGTTTACACATTCGTTTTAATAAAAGAAAAGCAGATATTATGAAAAAGTCTATTTCTTACATCTTATTTATTCTGGCCATCGCACCATTTTTTATGACATCGTGTGATAAAGTAGAATTCCCAAACATTCCGATTGAAGGGGTTGATACGAGTTTATATCCAGGTAATTTCTCAGAGTATACTATTCCAAGTTTTTCTGAGAATAATAACACACTTAAAAATGTGCTTATTGAAGAATTTACGGGTCACCTCTGTGGTGCTTGTCCGAATGCGGCTATCGTTGCAAAGAATTTGGAAGAAGAGAATCCCGGACGTGTATTTGTAGCTGCGATTCACGGCGGACCTTCAAATAATGGCTTAACGGGCTTTCACGATATTATTCCACCTAAATATGACACTGATCATACAAACCCTGAAGGGTTAGAATTAGCCTCTACATTCTTCCAGTTAGGTGTAGGATTTGTAGCCTTACCAAGAGGTGGTGTCAACAGAAGATTTAATGAAAGTGGTGAATTTATGTTTGGGCCCGATGATTGGGCTCCGCTTGTAAGCGCAGAACTAGCAGAACCAGTTCGTATTAATCTTCAAGCAAAATCGAATTACTACAGCGAGACGAATGGCGTATTTTTGCATGTAGAAACAGACTTTGAACAATCTACAGAAGGGACCTATAATGTTGTCGCTTATGCTATTCAGAATGATCGGGTTGACTACCAATATTTTAATGAATTCGGTGATAGTGCTTACTACCACCATCACAATGTTCACGTTGGAAATGTTTTTGGTGAGACTTGGGGAAGAACAGTGGGTTCAGAAGAAATTACTGCAGGAACAAAAGTAGTCATGGACATGTCCTATAAACTACCAGACGGCTTGAGTAATGAAGAAATGCATTTTTTAATTTTGGTATATAATCGAAATACATATAAGGTAGAACAAGTCATTCGACACGATTTTTAGATTATGTGTTAAATTTAATACACTGTTTAATCAAGCACATTTGATTTCTTATCAATACCTCAATGGTTTTAGATAAATCATTGCCTTATTAGAGTGTTTATTCAGTGCGCGTATTCATCACAAATTGATAGCTGCTTGTTAATAAGTTAACTCTTTTAAGCGCAATATTCCGGCCTAAGTTTCGTACATTAGATGGAATTAAAATTTAAAAGCTATGATGGAATTGTGCAAAGAAATCCTCGTCAAAGTTAGTTTTGACCAGGTGTTATTCCAGAAGGAATTATCGAAAGCGATTAGCTGGATTCAGTCAGAAGAGCTTGATACATTTCGACGCTGGTGTATTAAAAACTTTGGAAAAAAGTACCCGAAGATTATCCAATCGGCTTTTACGAAATCTTAAAAACAACTTAATCTATTTGAAGCCCTGTTCGTGTTATACGAGCGGGGCTTTTTTATTTCTGATTGGATCTAACAAATGCAACATTTCGTTGCCAACCCGAATATTTCGTCCTTTTTATAGCGGAGTTTTTAAAGAGCTTATTAAAGGCTTCTTTTGATAAATCCGAAAGATCCGCTTCACTTAATTCAGGATGCGGATTAAAGGCCTGCGTTTGATGCGCCAGCGAAAAACGATTCCAAGGGCAAACGTCTTGGCATATATCACATCCAAACGCCCATCCGTCCATTTGATTTTCAAATTCGCGCGGAATCAATTCATCCTTTAATTCAATAGTCAAATAGGATATACATTTTGAACCATCTACGACATAAGGTTTGATAATCGCTTCTGTAGGACAAGCATCAATACATTTGGTACAAGAACCACAATGATCATTTACGGGATGGTCGTACACTAAATCCAAGTCTAGAATCAATTCTCCAATAAAGAAAAATGAACCTGTTTGCTTTGATAATAAATTGGCATTCTTACCAATCCAACCCAAACCTGATTTAGCCGCCCATGCTTTATCGAGTACAGGAGCAGAATCCGTAAAACAACGCGCGGATAATTCAGTGCCAACCCAATCTTCAATAGCCGAAAGTAATTCCTTTAATTTATGACGAATGACTTTATGGTAATCCTCCCCATACGCGTATTTAGAAATCTTGAGTTCCTTATCTTGAAAAAGGTCTTTTACCGGATAATAATTCAACAATACAGATATTACTGATTTAGCATCGTCGACTAATAGGGTTGGATCTAACCGTTTATCAAAATGATTGGCCATATATGCCATTTCACCCTGATGTTTGTTGATGAGCCACTCTTCTAATCTTGGGGCTTCTTCTTCTAGAAATCCTGCTTTTGAAATACCACAGGAAATGAAGCCCAAGTCTATGGCTTTTTGTTTGATCTTTTTGGATAGATCTTCCTGATTCATTAAAACAACCCACTTTGTTGATACCCCATGTCACGTCCTAAATGCTTAAATGCTTTTTCCGTTGCTTTTCTGCCACGCGGTGTACGCAATAAATACCCTTCTTTAATTAAATAAGGCTCATAAACCTCTTCAATGGTTCCAGGATTTTCACTTACAGCTGTAGCAATGGTTGTCATTCCGACTGGTCCGCCACTAAATTTATCAATGATCACCGATAAGATTTTATTATCCATCTCATCTAAACCATTTTGATCAACATTAAGCGCTTCTAAGGCGATATTTGCAATTTCCATATCTATGGTGCCATTCCCTTTGATTTGAGCGAAATCACGCACTCTACGCAATAATGCATTTGCGATACGCGGTGTTCCTCTACTTCTTCTTGCAATTTCTACGGATGCATTTTCATGAATCGGTACATTCAATATTCCAGATGCCCGTGAAATAATTCCCGAAAGGATCTTTACATCGTAATATTCAAGACGTGAGTTGATACCAAATCGAGCCCTTAACGGAGCGGTTAATAAACCAGATCGTGTTGTAGCGCCAATCAAGGTAAATGGATTTAATGAAATCTGCACCGTTCTGGCACTTGGACCTGTATCGATCATAATATCGATCATGAAGTCCTCCATAGCAGAGTATAAATATTCTTCAATAACCGGACTGAGGCGGTGAATTTCATCAATAAAAAGGACATCCCCTTCTTCGAGGTTTGTTAAG
>JAURQI010000084.1 GCA_030836155.1 Crocinitomix sp. | reverse complement strand
ACGCGGAACGGTATTGATCGCAGCTAATACAGCCTCATCTTTAATTCCCTTTTCGCGTAGTTCTTCAACTAGTTTTTTGCGCAAACCTTTATGCCTGTAATTGTCTATCATTCTTATATCAGCCTTGAAAGCTGCTAAATTAGATACAATTTTGGCCTTACTACAGTATTAAAAAATAAGATTTCGACAAAATTATCAACACCCATGACTTGCAAAATTATATTTAGCCATAACCTTCACATTTCGTGTTCTATTTTCGACGAAAAAAAAATCCTTTTCGGTCGAAAAGATGTCCTTATTCATCATACATGAGGTCTGACTTCAATATTAATTAGTATTTTGCATTTTAAATGGTTTTAAAACATTGGTCATATCTGTTATTTTTCTTTTTCATCATTTCTTCTTGCCAAGAAGGGGAGACAAAAGTTGATGATAAAATTAGTTTAAATGAGGAAACGAGAGGTACGTATTCTTTGCCAGATGACATACCTACAGGATCTCCCTTAGCCGTTAATCTTAAACCCATTGAAAGTACAGATCCACCAATCAAAGTGGCCATGGGCATGCCAGAAGTTACCGCCGCACAGGAAAATGTTGTGGAAATTCGATCGCCTGGAATTCATTTGGCTCCTGAAATCCTTGAAATAATGACTCCAGGTAAATATGGATTATCATTGCCCGTTCAAACAAAGCCAAAAGGTGACACTACTTTTGTCAATTTACCAGAACAAATTGAATCTCAACCGCCAGCAGCTAGGGATAATGCTCTATATGGCTTACAATACTTAGATGTTGATCAAGGTTTAAGTTCAAGTTACGTCATGGATGTTATGGAGGATTCTAGGGGGAATTTATGGATTTCAACTTGGGCTGTGGGTGTCAGTGTTTACAATGGAAAAACCTTCATTAATTACAGTACTTCCAATAGTTTAGCAAGTAATTATATCTGGTGTGTTTATGAGGATAGCAAAGGTAACATTTGGATGGGTACTGATGGTGTAGGAGCAATTCGCTATGATGGTGAAAGTTTTATCCGATATTCCGATAAGGATGGTTTATCTGGGCTGCTTGTAAAAGAAATAGTTGAAGATGAACGTGGTAATTTGTGGTTTGCAACCGACGGTGGGTTAAGCCGGTTTGATGGAGAACATTTTTATCATTATGGAGCAGATCAAGGATTAGGGGCTTCGGTTGTTGAGCATATCACTGTGGGAGCAAATAACAAGGTTTACGCCTGTACGGAAAATGGACTTGCTGTTTTTGATGGTGTTTTATTTACACATTATCAGTTAGACGATGGTTTGAACAGTTTAAACACCTCTGTCGTTTATGAAGATTCTGAAGAAAATTTGTGGATCGGTACGAAAGACAGTGGAGTTTGTTTATTTGATGGCTATACGTTTTTCACCTTCAGCACGGAACAAGGTTTATCTGGTAATCATGTTACGACTATCAGTGAGGATGCCAACGGAAAAGTATGGATCGGTACAGCCAATAACGGTATTTCCATTTACGACCGCTCTTCATTTACGCTGATTGGTCGTCAGCAAGGTTTGAGTAGCAATACAATTCGGTCGATTATCATGGACTCTAAAGACAATATTTGGATTGGGACTTTTGCGGGGATTAATCGGTATAACGATCGCTCATTTCAAAATTATACAGATGCAAACGGTTTGGGAGGTCTCATTGTTAGAGGGATTTGCGAAGATCAATACGGAAACTTGTGGTTTGGACACTCCAACGGAGCAACGCGTTTTACAGGCAAAACATACCAACATTTCACAACTAATGAAGGTTTAAGCTCAAATATTATTAGAGTCATTATTCAAGACTCAAAGGGTAATATATGGTTTGGAACGGAAGGAGGAGGCGCTACTTATTTTGACGGAACAAATTTCTATCAGTATTCCACTAAAAACGGACTCTCTGGTGATGTTGTCTTGTGCATGTATGAAGATAGCCTAAGGAATATTTGGATGGGTACATTTATGGGAGGTATTACCAAATTTGACGGAAAGAAATTTCACCACCTTACTACAGAACAGGGGTTATCAAGCAATACCATTCGCTCTATTTGTGAGGATGATGAAGGGAATATTTGGTTTGGAACAAATAACGGAGGCTTAGAAAAGTTTGATGGGGAAAACATTACCCACTTCTCCACAAAAGAAGGACTCTCAAGTAATACAGTACTCTCGCTAATGTATGATAATGCGAATCGATTATGGATCGGAACAGAAAACGGTGGTATCAATGTACTTCAGAATGGAGAAATGCAATCGATTAAGAGAGAACAGGGCCTCGCTAATGACATTATTTGGTCAATTGCTGAAGATTATGACGGAAATGTTTGGGTAGGGACAGAAAAGGGATTAGATCGCATTCAGCCAGATCAGGATGCTTTTAAAATTACCAACTTTAATAAGCTAGACGGCCTCAAAGGAACAGACTTCTATCCAAATGCCGTTTTTTTGGACAGCGAAAATAACCTTTGGTGGGGAACCGGTAAAGCCTTAACTAAGCTTGACCTTGACAAGTATGAAAGCAGACTCAGCCCTCCTCTATTAACCCTGAATAACATCTCCATTCGTGGAGAGAATGTAGACTTTAGAAAATTACGGGCATCTAAAAAGAGTAATGAATACGAGGAGTTGGAAAAAATTACCTTAGGAGATTTGGAAGACATTGAATTTGACAGTGTTAGAAGATTCAGCAATATTCCTGAAAATCTGATTTTGCCCTATAATTTAAATGAATTTGCTATTTACTTTTCTGCTGCTGATTGGAGTGCACCTCATAAGGTCAAATATCATTATAAGATGGAAGGTATAAGTGATGAATGGCAAACAACCCAAGAAGAAAACAAAGTCGTTTACAACTATTTACCTGAAGGGGATTACACCTTCTATGTGAAAGCAATAGGATCGTCAAATATTTGGTCTGAAACAATTTCTTTTAACATAACTATTCAACCACCTTGGTGGCGAACATTATGGGCTTATTTAGCCTATATTCTACTAGCTATTGTTGCACTTGGAGCTATATTTACTTGGCGTACGCTTAGTCTTCTGCAACAACGAAAACGATTAGAGAATTTGGTAGAAGAAAGAACTTCAGAAGTTGTGCATCAAAAAGAATTAGTCGAGCAGAAGAATAAGGAAATAATTGACTCAATAACGTATGCTAAACGTATCCAACGGGCTATTTTACCAAAACCAAAGCGTCTTAGAACTAAATTACCGAAAGCTTTTATTCTATTTAAGCCAAAAGATATAGTAGCTGGTGACTTCTATTGGCTAGAAGAAAAAGGGAATACAATTCTATTGGCTGCTGCCGATTGCACTGGCCATGGTGTTCCAGGTGCAATGGTGAGTTTAATTTGCAATAATACATTGAGTAGAACTGTTCGCGAATTTAACTATACCAAGCCAGGAGAAATTTTGGATATGGTTCGTGATATACTCATTCAATCTTTCGTGAGTTCTCAAGGAATTGTTCATGACGGAATGGACATCGCGCTTGTTTCTTGGAATAGGGATAATAATAAAATCTTATTTGCCGGAGCGCATAATGACCTGCATATCTTCAGGAACGGAGAATTAATTACCCTACAAGCAGACCGACAGCCAATTGGCACCTATAAATTCATGAAACCATTTACCACGCATGAGTTTCAGCTTCAAGAAGGAGATTCGTTTTACATGTTTACCGATGGTTATCAAGATCAATTTGGCGGACCAAAGGGTAAAAAGTTTAAATCGCGCCAACTCCTTGAAGAAATTAAGTCTGTTCAACACTTAAGCATGGTTGATCAAAAACGTTATTTGACGCAATGTTTCCAGGATTGGAAAGGAGAACTAGAGCAAGTGGATGATGTTTGCCTGATCGGTGTTAAAGTTTAATTAAACTATTCCAAGGTTTATCGCAATGAGCTTTCTATTTTTGCAAGCATGTACAAAGGAGTGCTCTATATGCTTTTATCATCATTATGCTTCGGTTTTGTAAACCTGATCATAAAAATATTGGCTGATCAGCACGACTTATATGATAGTATACAGAATTATCCTGAGTTTGAGCTTGTGTTTTTTCGCTGCATGGTTTCCTTGAGTATTTCCATCACTATTATTCGCATGAAAAAGATACCTATTTTTGGAAATAACCGAAAATGGTTATTAGTAAGAGGCTTAGCAGGTTCAACAGGGTTGACTATGTTCTTTTTTACATTGACCCATTTGCCTATGGCCATCGCAACGGTGATTCAATATATGTCCCCTATTTTAACGATTGTATTCGCAATCTATTTAAACAAGCAACGCGTTCTGCCAATTCAGTGGCTTTTCTTTTTAATATCCATCTCAGGTGTCCTTATTATATGTTTGAGTAAAGGAAGTGTTGATGACTTTAATCCTATTTGGATAATCGTTGGGTTGACTTCTGCCGTTTTTTCAGGTATAGCCTATAATGCCATTATCAAATGCAGCACAACAGATGAGCCGATTACCGTTGTATTTTACTTCCCACTAGTAGCAACGCCAATCATGGTTGTATTTATGTTGATTCAAGGTTATGTAATTCCGCATGGAATTGAATGGATCTTGCTTTTAGCTGTTGGAATTCTGACACAAATTGCGCAAATCTCTATGACGCGTGCCTTTAATTCTGAATCGGCTTCTAAAGTTTCACCTGTTAAGTATGTTGGTGCTATTTACGCGGTATTGATTGGATTCTTCGTCTTTGACGAAACCCTGAGTTTATATGCAAGTTTGGGTATAAGCTTGGTCTTATTAGGTGTATTACTGAATACCTTTTTCAAGGGGCGAAAACCCGTATTAAAACCAGAGTAAGGTTATTTGGAATCGTTGGCGAAATTCAAATCATAGAGCTTTTTATAATGTCCTTTTTGTTTGAGCAATTCTTGATGTGATCCTTGCTCCAAAATCTCACCACTGTCTAATACTAAAATTTCAGTTGAATTGATAATTGTTGATAAACGGTGAGCAATGACAATAGAAGTCCTCCCCTTTTGCAGCTCTTTGGTCGCCTTTTGAATTAACTCTTCAGATTCAGAATCTACACTAGCTGTCGCCTCGTCTAAAATCAATATTTTCGGATTATAGACATAGGCCCGGATAAATGCAATCAATTGCTTTTGTCCTACAGAAAGTACTCCTCCCCGCTCTCCTACACTATAATCATAACCTCCTGGCAAACGCATAATAAATTGATGCGCTCCAACTTTCTTCGCAGCTTCTTCAACCTGTTTTCGGGTAATACTTTCGTCACCAAGGGTTATATTGTAAAGGATCGTATCTGAGAATAAAAAGACCTCTTGCAACACAATAGCAATATTCTTTCTTAATGTTTGTAATTCAATATCACGAATAGAGTTCTCACCAATCTTAATATCGCCTTTTTGGAATTCATAGAAACGAGTGAGTAGATTGGTAATGGTAGATTTACCAGCTCCCGTTGTTCCAACCAATGCTACGGATGTTTTTGCTTTTACTTCAAAGTTAATTCCCTTCAGCACCCAATTTTCGTCCTTATATGCAAACCAAACATTATCAAAAACAATATCTGCATCAAAATTAGGATTTGTCAAAGTGCCTTGATCATCTATATGCTCATCTTTCTCCAGAATTTCAATAACACGTTCAGCCCTTACCAAACCGCGCTGTAAGACATTAAATCGATCCGCCAATTGCCGAATCGGACGATACAATTGATGCACCCATAAAATAAACCCAAGAATGACTCCAAAAGCGACTTTCACATCTTGTTCTGAATAATCCATCTGCAACATCCCCCATAAAATGAGTACGGAGATTGAAAGTGAACTCAATAATTCAACTATCGGAAAGAAAATAGAATTGGCCCAAACAGCATCTACATGTGCTTGTCGGTGATCTTTATTGATCGACTCAAATTTATCGCGTTCTACCTTTTGACGATTAAAGAGCTGAACAATATACATTCCAGAAATATGCTCTTGCACAAACGTGTTGAGTTTATTAACCTGCAATCTTTCTTTTTGAAAAGCCTTTTTCATGGCTCTCGCAAAAATTCGAGTAGCAATAAGTAATAATGGAATCGGAATTAATACAATCAAACTCAGCTTCCAATTTTCACTAAACATCAAATAGATGACAAAAGAAAGTTTTAGCACTTCACCAAACATGGTCAATAAACCCGTGGCAAACACATCAGCAATTGCTTCAATATCAGACACCAAGCGTGTTACAACTGTTCCGTTTGGTGTAGTATCAAAGTACTTCAATTTAAATGCATTATAGTGTTTGAATAAATCCGTGCGGATGTCTTTAATAATCGATTGACCAATGAGGTTGGATATGTACTGAAAAAGCAATGAAACGAAGGCCTCCAAAACCAATAAGAACATGATAAGAATCGTCCATGACCAAAGATGATCTGCAGGTGTAACAGGATTCGAAAAAGTATCGACGATCGATTGAATTTGGGCCCCTTTTTCGGTTAGCTCACCGCCATCTCCCGAAACGAAATTTTTGACCATTTCCATGATCATTAAAGGACGTAAAGGACCTAATACGGCAAATAAAATCACTAGGACAATAGCAAAACTGAAGATTGCCCAATGCGGTATAGCAAATTTCAATAATTTGAAGAGTATACTGGTATTCAGCTTCGCTTTTTCCGCCATGGCTACAAAAATAGCCAAAACATATCAGCTATGTTAGATGTCATAACATCTTTTTTTGCTATTCTTAGGATTAATCAGATTCTCATATAAACGTCATGAATTCTTTACCATTTTGAACATTATTTAAAACAAAGCCATTATTTTTGCAAACAAATCGAAAGACTATGCCTACACTATCATCGAAAGGACTACAAATGCCGGCATCTCCAATAAGAAAATTGGTGCCTTATGCTGAAACTGCTAAAAAAGCTGGGAAATATGTTTTTCACTTGAATATTGGTCAACCAGACATTGCTAGTCCGCAGGTAGCGATTGATGCTGTTAAAAACATGGATCGAACGGTTATTGAATATAGCCATTCAGCAGGATTTGAATCATACAGAAATGGTCTTTCTGATTATTATAAAAAGTTTAACCTACCGATCAACCCGGAGGATATTATGATCACAACTGGAGGTTCTGAGGCATTGACTTTTGCTTTTATGACTTGTTTTAACCCTGGTGATGAAGTGATCATTCCAGAACCATTTTATGCAAATTATAATGGTTTTGCCACAAGCGCTGGTATCAAAATCGTTCCGGTTACGGCTGATATCCAAACTGGATTTGCATTGCCCGATGTAGCCGATTTTGAGAAATTAATTACTGAGAAAACAAAAGGTATCGTGATTTGTAATCCTGCCAACCCAACAGGATACCTTTATACAAAAGAAGAGTTAGAAAAATTAAGAGAGATTGTTCAGCGTCATGATTTATATCTTTTTGCGGATGAAGTATATCGTGAATTCTGTTATGATGGAGCAACACCATTCTCGGTAATGAGTTTACAAGGTATAGAAGAAAATGTTGTATTAATTGATTCGGTTTCGAAGCGCTATTCTATGTGTGGAGCTCGAATTGGTGCATTAATTTCAAAGAATAAGAAGTTAATGGAAACTGCTTTAAAATTCGCACAAGCAAGACTTTCTCCGCCAACATTGGCTCAAATTGCCAGCGAGGCGGCCTTACAAACACCTGACAATTATTTCACAGATGTTGTTGACGAATATGTTGAAAGACGCAATATTATGGTAGATGGTCTAAACGCCATTGATGGTGTTTTCTGTCCAAAACCAAAAGGAGCCTTTTATTGCATAGCTGAATTTCCAGTTGATGATGCAGAACGTTTCTGCCAATGGCTATTGGAAGAATTTGAATTCGAAGGAAATACGGTGATGATGGCACCTGCTAGTGGTTTTTATGCCACAAAAGGATTAGGAAAAAAACAAGCGAGAATCGCTTATGTTTTGGAGAAATCAGCACTTAAAAAAGCGGTTCGTTGTCTAGAAGAAGCACTTAAAGTTTATCCAGGACGCGATCAATAGCAAATCGCTTTCTTACCTAAAACACTATTTCGTAACTTTAACCGTTCAAATGGTGTCATGTTAATCAGAGGGATTTTCATCTTGATTTTGTTTTCTAATTGGTCTGTTTTAGGTCAGGATAGAACTGAATTCCATCATTTAGAGCGAATTACCATTAAGATAAAATCTTCGAGAGATAGTATTAAGCAAATCTCGCAGCAAGAAACCGTAATCGGACAATTCAATATGGCTGGTTATGTAGGAGTAAAAGTGAATGACACTATCGTTAAGCGAAAACAAAAGCATATTTATTATAGCGCGGAGCATCAATTCAAACGTGTTTCGCTTGTTAACCTCAATAGTAGACGAAAAAAAGAGTTCGTAACCAAAGATCTTAATCAAGCCATTCAAGAAGTTGATGTGCAAATAATGAACCTCGAGAATAATGGTTTTCCTTTTGCAAGTCTGAAAATCAGCGAAATCAAAGAAGAAGGAAATCGCCTATCCGTTCAATACCACATTGATTCTGATGAGGTTTTTATTATTGATGAGATTAACCTCAAAAGTGAAGACCCATTCCAAGAAAAGATAATCCTCACCCTACTCGGCATTAAACCTGGTATGCCTTATAACGAAAGTAAGATTAGACAAATTCCGGAAATTTTCTTAAATAGTAAACTTTACACCGCTCCAAAAGCACCTGAAGTCCTTTTCAGACAAGGAAAAGCCGAACTTTTTGTATATTTTAATAAGAAAAAATCAAGTACAGCTGATGGTTTTGTAGGTTTTCAGCAAGATCGCATAACCGAGCGACTTGTACTCAATGGCTATATTAACCTACAACTGCAAAACGCATTAAACAGGGCCGAAACCATGCATTTGCATTGGCGAAACAACCCTAATTCAACCCAAAACCTTAAGGGACACTTTGAATTGCCTTATTTCTTTGGAACACCTTTTGGTTTAGGCGCATTTATCGACTTACAGCAACAAGATACTTCATTTGTGCGATCTGATATTCTTTTAGAGGCCATCTATTTAAACAACCAATTCCGAACGAGTATTTATAGTCAATTCGAGACCTCTAATACCATCTCAACCATTCCGATAAGCGGATTTAGAGACTTTAGAAAAAATACAATTGGTGCCACTTTTCGATACAAACCATTGCTTGCTGAATCCTTTTATCATCCGTCATTCTTTGTCTCAGCTGGTGTATTTCGATATCAAGAAGATTCTTTAGAAAACGAACCCAATACGATTGGAAATCGAAAATATGCGGTAGAATATCAACAGGATATTGATTTTTTGAAATACTTTCAATTGAGAAACACACTGCGTTATGAAGGACTCTCTTCTACCCTTTCATTAGCACGGAATGAATACATCTTCTTTGGAGGATTACAAAGTGTAAGAGGCTTTTACGAATTGGAGCTAGCAGCTAAAGAAGCGTGGATTTTGAGAAACGAGGTTGCATTTATGCCCATACAATCGCTATCTATAAAAGCAATATACGATTACGCCAACTTTGTAGAACAAGAAAAACGATGGGCACATGCCCTCGGATTTGGATTTGGATTTCAAACCGGCAATAGTCAATTGGAAATCATCGTAGCCAACGGAAAATTAGACGATAATCCCTTTATACTCTCTGAAACAAAAGTCCATATTGGTTTCCGCTCAAACTTTTAAACGGACTAAAACTTCACTACTTCCGATTGACGGATACTAGAAGAAACTTTTAAAGGAATAGATGCTACTAATTGAGAAGGCTGATATCCAAAACTAGCCGTTGCCCCATTAAATTTAATGACGCCAATTGGAATACTTGAAACATCATCCTCATCGCTTTGCTCAGACATACTTAAGCCAAATTTGAGCGTGTATACGCCAGACATAAAGGTACGAGTATCCAATAAAAGGCGGGTTGTGCAATACCCATCTTTGTGAAAATAAAGCAAATAACGTTGTTCTAATGGAAAAGCAAAAGTAAAGTCCTCTTCTACCTCTTTTCGAACCAATTCTTTATTGGTAGACATATTGATAATGGAAATTTCAATTCCGGTTTCTTTTGCAATGATCTCGCTGAAATCTGCATAAATCTGCAACTTGCCAACGCCTTGGGCTTGAACAACGTTTTTAGTTACGAAGAAAGAAACGAACAAAATAATAAGGGGTAAACGACTTTTCATGATTTGATATACTCCACTTACTAAGAAAATGTTACACAATACTGGAAAAGTAGAACTGAACAGGTTATGGAGCTGGATAAAAGCATCTTATTTCCTTATCTTTGTACCTATGCCTCAAATGCGTCACGTATTCAGTCTCTTTATATGGTTGTTTTCAACAGCAGCTATTGGTCAAAACTATGTACCGGGTGACTTATTAATTCAACTTAATCATGGTGCCAATCCTGAAGCCTTTGTTCGAAACTACAATGCAAATGAGGTTGATCACATCATAGAAATAGAAGAATTAAGTCGCATAGGTCATATGTATCGTATTGTTTATGCGGATAGCGATATAAATTTGGACTTGGCGCTCAAGGTAATTCGTGTTTACCCTGAGGTGACCATGGCACAAAAGAACCACTATGTTTATGAAAGAGAAACCATTCCGACGGATGATCTTTTCCCGAATCAGTGGCATTTAAAAAATGATGGAACAGATGGTGGCGAAGTTGATGCAGATATTGACGCCACAGATGCATGGGATCAAACAACAGGTGGACTAACGAGTCATGGTGACACCATTGTTGTTTGTGTGATTGAAGGAGGTGGAGTTGATATTACGCATGTAGACCTCCAAGAGAACATTTGGCATAATTATGATGAAATACCAGACGATGGAATTGACAATGATGGCAACGGTTATATTGACGATTTTGATGGTTGGAATATCAACGAAAACACAGATAATGTAGGATTTGGATCTCATGGAACACGTGTCACTGGTGTCATTGGTGCTAAAGGAAACAATGCATTAGGCATTTCAGGCGTTAACTGGGATATTAAAATGATGATCATCAAAGGTGTAAGCGCATCCAACGAAGCTTCGGTAATCGCATCTTATTCTTACCCTTTAACTATGCGCAAGATCTATAATGATACTTATGGTGAAAAAGGAGCCTTTGTTGTGGCAACCAATGCCTCATGGGGTATTGACGGAGGCGATGCTGACGATTTTCCGTTGTGGTGTGCGATGTACGATACGCTAGGTGCTTACGGTATTTTAAATGTCGGAGCTACTACCAATAATAACTTGAACGTTGAAGAATCTGGCGATTTACCAACGAATTGTACCAGCGAATTTTTAATTGGTGTTACCATGACGAATAATGAAGATCAACGAGCGAACTCAGGATACGGAACAACCTCTGTCGATTTGGGTGCCCCTGGTCGAGATTTACCAGTAACATCACCGGGTGATGGTTTTACCACGTCAAGTGGAACATCATTTGCAGCCCCAGTTGTAACGGGTGCAATTGGCCTCGCTTATTCTGCCCCCTGTCCAGAATTTATAAATCTAGTGAAATACGATCCTCAGGCAGCAGCTTTAGCCATGCGAGGATATATGTTGGATGGTGTTGATCCAGTTCCAGCCTTAGCCAGTGAAGTTGCAACAGGTGGTCGATTAAATGTCAATAACTCCATCAATCTAATGCTGGACGAATGCGATCCGGATGCCTGTATACCACCTTATAATCTGCGCATCACCGAATTTAGTGACACTTCTGCAAGTTTGATATGGAACGGATTCGTTAGCGATTACGAAGTCTTAATCAGCGAAGACGGTTCAGCTCCAGTTGCCCATTCGGTAGTAGGCGATTTCACCATTGAGTTTGACACCTTGTTACCTTGTACTAATTATACTTTTACCGTACGCGCTTTTTGTGATCCAGATTGGAGTGAAACATCCTTTACATTGGAATTCACAACAGATGGATGCTGTATTAATCCACCGTTGATTCTTTTCGAAAAAACAGAAAACAGCTTAACCATCGACTGGGAAGAAGTCTTATATGCTACTTCTTATGATATTAGGTACGCGCCGACAGGAACAGAAGACTGGACTGTTATAGAGGGAGCAGCAGCACCGATGGTAAATATTGACGCTTTATCATCTTGCACGAATTATGACGTTCAAATCTATACGCTATGCGGTGATAGTACAAGAGGCTTTAGTGATTCATATGCGTTCCGAACTTTAGGTTGCGGGGCATGTACTGAGCAAGATTATTGTCCTGTAAATGTTGGTAACAGTCAATTCGAATGGATTGATACTGTAAAATTAAATGGTGGAGTCCGTGGTAGCGGTGATAATGGCGGCTGGCTAAATAGTGGACATGTATTGGCCGCTTTGACGCCGGGTGAATCATACATCCTTACTGTTAAACCGGACTTTTTAGGATCGTCTTTCACAGAACGCTATTCGGTCTATATTGATTTCAACCAAAACGGGGTATTTGATATCCCTGAAGAACGTTTAGTTGACGATTTTTCTTTTTTAGGAACATTGAATCAAAACCTATTCATTCCGGCAGATGCATCGTTAGGCATTACCAAGATTCGAATCGCAATGGCCGCACTGAATGATCCAACCGCTTGTCCAACAGAAACATTTTTTGGTGAATACGAAGACTATTGTGTTTATATAGGACCGCAAGCAAGTATTGATGAAAATCAAATTGAATTAGCACTCTACCCTAACCCAACTTCAGGATTACTCAACTTAAGTGGCAATATTCAAATTGAAACAATGGATGTATACAGCTCCAATGGTGTATTCGTTAAAAAGTTCACAACGCCTAATAATCTGATTGATTTAACTGAATTAGCACCGGGCATGTATTACCTATCGCTGCACACCATTGATGGTGTCATCACGAAAAAAGTTATCAAAGAATGAGTTTGTTCGGAGACAAAACCAGCGAATTAGACCCTGAAGACTTTTATAAGACGCCTGAAGGTTATATCGTTTTCACTGAGAAGTATCATCTAAAACGAGGATATTGCTGTAAAAGCGGCTGCAAACATTGCCCTTATGGGTATGATCCTAAAACAGGACAATTTAAGCGCAAAGATTAAACTTTAATGCGATAAATCGCCAATTCCTTGACGAATGATCTCAACACCATCCGTTAAGTCGACAACTGTTGAAGGCTCATTCATACCATAACCTCCGTCTATCAGAACATCTACTTGATCTTCCCATTTACCCGCAATGATATCTGGGTCTGTTGAATACTCCAGGATATCATCCTCATCGTGAATAGACGTGGTAACGATTGGATGGCCCAGTTCTTTTACTATCTCCAGCACTATTTGATTATCTGGAATACGGATACCAATCGTTTTCTTCTTGGTGTCAAAAAGCTTTGGAATTTTACTCGTGGCCTCTAAAATAAATGTGAAAGGGCCTGGCAAGTTCTTATTTAAGATCTTATAAGTTGCTCGGTCAATATGCTTGGCATAATCCGAAAGCAAACTTAAGTCGTTAAAAATGATTGAAAAATTAGCTTTCTTCAGTTTGATACCTTTTAATTTGGCGAGACGTTCAATGGCTCGTTTATTTTCTAAACTACAACCTAAGGCATAAACAGTATCTGTTGGATAAACCATTATACCTCCCTTTCGCAAAACATCTGCGACCAATCTGATCTTCTGTAAATCAGGGTTTTCAGGGTGTATAATATGCTGCATAACTCTTTTCTTTCTGAATCTTAGGTTGCAAAGCTAGCAAATATTAAACAAGGAGAAATTCACAGTTCAATATGTTTTGTTTAAAACTTCTGAGCATAAAAGGCTGATAGGGAAAATACATCCTTAAATTCGTCTTAAAGTATGGTGTTAAATTATATATGGATCGGATTTTTTCTGATTGCCCTATTGGTTGCAATCATTAAGACTACGATGGGCGACACTGAGGTCTTTACGACCATTGTCAATAGCACCTTTGACATGGCAGAAGTTGGATTTGAAATTTCAATTGGCCTTACCGGTGTTCTATGCCTTTGGCTCGGTATCATGAAGATTGGTGAAAACGGAGGAGCGGTTAACCTTTTAGCGCGATTAGTCGGTCCTTTTTTTAGCAAACTTTTCCCGGATGTTCCTGAGAATCACCCCGCTCGTGGAGCTATGCTCATGAATTTCTCAGCTAATATGTTAGGCCTGGATAACGCTGCAACCCCTATGGGACTGAAAGCGATGAAAGACCTACAGGAGATTAATACCGAAAAGGACAAAGCGTCCAATGCGATGATCATGTTCTTGGTTTTAAACACTTCTGGTTTAACATTGATTCCGGTTACAGTTATGACCTATCGTAGTCAATACGGAGCCGAAAACCCTGCTGATATTTTTATACCCATTTTAATCGCTACTTTTTTTGCTTCACTAATAGGTTTAATAACTGTCGCTATTTACCAAAAAATCAACCTATTAGATAAGGTTATTTTAGCTTACCTAGGAAGTATAACAGCTGTCATTATCGGTATGATTTGGTATTTCAGCACCCTCTCTGAGGCAGAAGTAGCGACACAATCAGCACTACTCAGCAATATCATCCTATTTGGAATCATCTGTGGCTTTATCATCATGGGACTATTCAAGAAGGTCAATATATACGAATCCTTTATTGAAGGAGCTAAGGACGGTTTTGGTATAGCCATTAAAATCATTCCCTACCTGATTGCAATCCTTGTATCTATTGGTGTTTTTAGAGCATCTGGCGCTATGGATTATTTATTAGATGGATTCGAATGGTTCTTTAGTTTATTCTTTAGCGATGTCCGTTTTGTAGAAGGCTTGCCAACAGCTTTAATGAAACCTCTTAGTGGCAGTGGTGCGCGAGGAATGATGATCGATACTTTTAATACACATGGTGTGGATAGTTTTATTGGGCACCTCACGGCCACGTTGCAAGGCGCCACCGACACAACATTTTATATCATTGCCGTGTATTTTGGATCTGTAGGTATCCGTAAAACGCGTTATGCGGTAAAAGCTGGATTACTTGCTGATTTGGCCGGAATTGTGGCTGGAATCATCATTGCAACGGTATTTTTCGGATCATCAGATAGCAAAGCATTGTCACCAAAAGAAACAGTTGAAACATTTACACAACATTGGGTGAATTTAGAACCTACAAAGAGCATGGAGCTCATGCATGAAAACTGTGTTTTGATTGATCAGACCTACGATACGGCCTATGCTAACCCTCGAGCAATCACTTATGATTTCCTAGGTGCAGATTCATTAGCACAGGAGAAAATGGATATTCAAGCGTTAAATGCGACAGGTGATAATAAATCAGCAGAAGTACACTTAAAAATTAAGCGTGCATCTAAACTTGAAAAGGAAGCTTTTACTTTTACGATAGAAAAGGGAAAAATCAGAACCATTAAATATTTAGGAAATTTCTAGTATGATTTTTAAGCGGAAGAAAAAGAAAAAAGAAGCCGAAATAACACAAAGTGTTAGATTAAAACCTTTGCGCTATCCACCGAAGATACTAGTCGGATGGGCTGAAGCCATTGGTGGAAACACGGATTTACGCGATTGGTTTTTAGCTAGTGATGATTATAAAGAGTTAGGCATGTCTATTCATGCATTGTTGCTCAAAGACGAAGCTCGAGATTGGTTGATGAAGAACGGATACGCCCATTTAATGGCGATGATTAATGGTGTAGAAGGTAATCAAGAAGCCATTCACTGGCTGGACAAAGCAAACTTCCAATTATTGAAGCATGTTGCCTTAGCTGCTGATCATAATAAAGCATCTCAAGAGTGGTTGTTAAAGAGCAAATACCCTGAATTTGCAATGATAGCTGAGAAAATCAAAGTTTTAAAAGATCAGATTGAGGATACACATAACGACATTCACTCATTCGGAAGAGACTAAAATCTCGTCAGGCTATAGTCGTAAGAACGATCTGGTATATCTAAACGCAGCTTACCACGAAAGAACAATACATTTTTTGTTGTTGTAATTTCTTTTGCGAATACTCTGACTAAACTTGTTTTACCTATCCCCGAAGGGCCATTAATTAATACCAACCTTGATAAATCCGATTTAGCATCAAACAGTTCATTAAGAGCATCCAATGCTTTATCCCGCCCATATAATTTATCAGGGATATCAATAGTTTCTATATGGTTATCGGTCAATAACAATCAGGATTAGTTCAACACTATTTAGGCGCTGAAAGATAGCCATTTTATTTAACTATCGCTCAGCCCTATCCAAGGGTATTAAGAGGATTTCGACAACCTCAAGGTTTTTATCGTTCAATTTAGAAAAATTCAATTCCTAACCGTGTACCGTTTCCTTTTTTCCGTATCGCTGAATGATTTCCGCTTCGTGATCTAACCATTCTTGCCAACGTTTATCGACATCAATAGCCCCACCATATTTCCGAGCAAAGCCAATAAACAATGTATAGTGATTGGCTTCACTCACCATCAGGTCATGGTAGAACTGAGCTAAACTTTCATCTTCGATGTTTTGTGATAAAACTCTAAAACGCTCGCAACTTCTGGCCTCTATCATTGCTGCAAAAAGTAATCGATCTACAAATGATGTATGCCGATCCCTACCGCGCTGCATAAATTTATATAACTCACCTACATAATCGTCTTTTTGCTCGCGACCTAGCGTTAAGCCTCTTTCTTTAATGATTGCATGTACTTGCTCAAAATGCTCTAATTCTTCTCTCGCAACGGCTAAAAGTGCATCTACTAAATCCGTTTTATCTGGATTTTGCGTAATGATAGAAATTGCATTGGTCGCTGCTTTTTGCTCGCACCAAGCATGATCAGTTAGAATCTCTTCGATATTCGATTCAACGAGTTTAACCCATCTTGGGTCAGTAGGCAATTTTAATCCGAGCATAATAAAGACTTTCCACAAATTTATGAATAAAGTTTGACCCTATGAATTACTAAAGAATCACTGTGGATAAATACGTAACTCTTTAATTAGAACTGACTAATTTGTCGTTAAATTTGAAATATGAAACAAGTGCTCGTTTACGTACGAAATAAATACATTTTCTCATCGCTGCTCGTGCTGCTTTACATTCTCATATTGCACGAATCAGATGTGTTTACGCTCATCAAGCGCAATGAGCGCGTACAAAGCCTTGAATCAGAAATAGAGAGAAAAAAGACGGGAATCGAAGAGTTAAAAGCCTCAATTAATCAACTTCAAGACATACGATCTTTAGAAAAATATGCCCGCGAGAATCATTTTTTTAAAAAGGAAGACGAGGATCTCTTTATTTTCTCGTTTGAGTAGTTCAAAATACATTTCTGCAATAATTCAAGCTAAAAACTGTTAAAATGAGCATAAGCATTTTTGAAAACCCTATTTTTGCGATCTATGAGTATTAAAATGACTGCCAAGATTATATTAGGAGTAACTTTTTTATCCCTGTCGCTTAAGGGACACAGCCAGACCATCTTAATTGAAGAGGATTTTTCATCCGGCATTCCTGTTGAATGGAGTGTATTTGATGAAGACGGCCTAACAACGGCAGAAGCCGTATCGATGTTCACAGAAGCTTGGATTTCTTGGATTGACGAAAATGACACGGCAGCTGCAAGCACATCCTATTATGACCCATCTGGCACTGCAGAAGATTATCTTATTACGCCTAGAATAAGTTTGGGTAACTTCTCAAGACTTGTTTGGACGGCCAGATCAGGTGATGCATCCTATCCTGATGGATACCAGGTGCTTATTTCAACCACTGATAGTTTACCGGACAGCTTTACAGACACGTTATGGTTTACAAACGCAGCAGCTCCGTATTACCAAACGAATAGTATTGTATTAGACGAAATGGGTTATGACAATCAAGATGTCTTTATTGCTTTGCGTAATACTACGAATGATGGATACACCTTATTATTGGATCAACTTAAAATTTATGGTGCGGAGACTGCATCTACAAACGATGCAGAGTTTAATACAACGCTGAACTTATATCCCAATCCAGCGAATGAATCGTTTACGATTAGTTCAGACGCTATCATAGAGCAAGTAATGATCTATAATAATGCTGGCCAACTTGTGAAAAGTACTGTCGCAACAAGAATAGACATCAGCACTATTCCATCTGGGATCTATCAAGTCTTGATCATGACGGATAAAGGATTAATTCGAAGAAAACTGATTAAAACATAGTTTTTATCCACACCTCAAACGGTTTTGTTGTTAATAAGAAGAGTAACAAAGACCGTTAATCTTTCTAAAGGAAGTATTAATTTAGCTCGAAATTCAATTTTTGAAAAGATAATGGATTGAATATTGTGCTTTGAAATTAATACAATCACTTAAACAAATCGAATGAAACATTTATTATTAGCTATTACTGCCATTGCATGCCTGCAAGTTGGATATGCAGACGAAGGTATGTACCTTCCTTTTCAATTAAAAAAGAATAAGAAGGAAATGGCCGCATTAGGTCTTGAGCTTTCGACAAAAGAAATATACAACCCTAAAAAACCAAGTGTTAAAGACGCGATTGTTTCTTTAGGTGGTTTTTGTACGGGTGAAATTATTTCTCCGAAAGGATTAATGTTAACCAACCACCACTGTGGTTATGACGCTATTCGCGAAAATTCAACTCCTGAAAATGATTTTTTGACTGACGGATTTTGGGCGCAAAACTATGGCGAAGAGCGACCTATACCAGGTTTATACGCGTCAATTGTGATTCGAATTAAGGACGTTACGAAACAAGTGAGAAAGAGTTTAAGCGATGGACTGAAAGAATCTGAAAGAAATGCTGCGATTCGTGCTATTTCAAAAGAAATAACTGATGCAGCAGTTGCTGGAACGCAATATCAGGCTGAAGTAAAGCCGTTTTACGAAAACAATGAATTTTATCTTTTTGTTTATGAAGTTTTCACAGATGTTAGACTAGTAGGTGCACCACCTTCTTCAATTGGAAAATACGGAGGAGATACGGATAACTGGATGTGGGAAAGACATACGGGAGACTTCTCAATGTTCCGTATTTATGCGAACGAATCGAACCAGCCGGCTGATTTCGCAATGGACAACAAACCCTATGTACCGAAGCATCACTTGCCCATTTCCCTTAAAGGAGTTGAAGAGAACGACTTTACGATGGTAATGGGATTCCCTGGTTCAACGGATCGTTATTTAACGTCTTACGGTGTTAAAATGGCGGTGGAAAAAGATCAACCTACACGTGTAAAAATTAGAGGAGAAAAATTGAAGTTGATGAAAGAAGACATGAACGCAAGTGACGCTGTTCGTATTCAATACGCTTCAACCTATGCGCAAGTAAGTAATTACTGGAAATACTTTATCGGTCAGACTGAGCAATTAAAAAACAATAATGTCTTAGAGCAGAAAAAAGCAATTGAAAAGGCTTTTAGTGATTGGGTAAATGAAAAAGAGAAAAGAAAACAACGTTACGGGAATGTATTGGACGACATGAATGAAGCTTATGTAACGATGAATGAAATCAATCCGACTAAGGTGTATTTCTTTGAATCTATCTACTCTGTTGGGTTGAATAAATTTATGATTCAGCACACACGACTTTATAATGCCATTATAGCTGAGGAGCCTAACCAAGAGGCAATCGATGCCTTAGTCGAGAGTTTAAAAGCTGGCGCTGAAGATTTCTTTAAAACTTTCAATGCGGATACCGAAGAGAAAATTATCGGTTCTATGTTAGATATGTTCTATCAAAACGTTCCAGATGCACAACGTCCTGAAAAAATGGAAGAATTGGCGGAAACGTATGCTGGCAAGTGGAGTGAATTGGTGCGTAAATCAATGAAGTCTTCGGTCTTCTCTGAAAAAGATCGTTATCTACAGTTCTTAGAAAACCCTACTAAAACAACAATGGAAGATGAAGCGCTATTTATGCTTAACCACGCTTTGTTGATGAAGTATTTGGATATTTCTAATAGCACAAAAGCAATCCTAGCACAGGAAAAATTGGATCGAGCGAATCGTTTATTCATTGAAGCATTGCGCTTGATGAATCCAAAGAAGAACTATTACCCGAATGCTAACTTCAGTTTGCGCTTAAGTTATGGAACAGTACTTCCTTACACCAATAAGGATGGAAAGAAATATCGTCATTATACAACGATGAAAGGGTTAATGGCGAAAGAAGATCCTAATAATGATGAATTTATCGTCCCTGCTCGATTAAAAGAATTTTATGAGAAAAAGGATTATGGACGCTATGGTGAAAATGGAGAACTGCGTGTCAACTTTATTTCAAACAATGACATTACTGGTGGTAATTCTGGAAGTCCGGTTATGAATAGCCGAGGAGAATTAATCGGTTGTGCATTTGATGGCAACTGGGAAGCTATGAGCGGTGATATTGATTTTGAGGAAGAAATGCAACGCACAATTAGCGTTGACATCCGTTACGTTTTATTTGTTATTGACAAATACGCAGGAGCATCACATTTAATTGATGAAATGACGATCGTGGAATAAGCGGATTAATAAGCTTAAAATAAAAATCCCCATTTTTAGACTTGATCTGGAAATGGGGATTTTTTTGAGTGAAAAGTTTAATCAATACTTTCTTACAATAGATTGTCTTTATTGTGAAACTAACTCATCTCCGTGATAAGGACAAAACTTGTACGTGCCCACAAAACTCTCTTCATCTATCGGGCATTTTTTCCTTTTGTATAAAGAGCCTAAAGGTGTGCGCCATTTTACTTCATCCTCCAAACAGCGCACTTTTACTGCGTTCGAAGAGTATGGAGAAAAAATTTCTTTTCCACGATTGTTCTTGTTTGAAAATACAAAAAATTGCATATTGCTGCCCATCTCACCTAACATATTGGCCATCATCGGTTTTATAATGTCGACGATTAAAGAAACTTCATTGGACAAATCTTCTTCATTTAAAGGTTTATATTCCTTATTGTACTCATCTATCATCACTAAATTATTGCGAACTGTATCCGCATTGTCATAAGATACACCTCCATAATAACCCAATTTACCGCGAACAACCATCATTATTGTATAGCCTTTTAAAGGTTCGATAAATTCCTTAATTTGCTCCTTAGTTGTTGTAGGATCCTGCAACATGGCAACCTCCCAATATTCAGCTGGCACCCACCAGTAAAGGTGAATATTATGATCATTACTGAGATTGATCTGTGTTTCTTGAATCAAATCGTTTAAAATTACTTTTTCAAGTGATTCAGTTTGTGCGGATAAACTATTGACAATATAAAGAGCCAGAAAGGTGATAATTAGTCTCATTTGCATTATTTTTTTTTGCAAATATAAACGGATTGAATCTCAAGAGAGGAAAGTCTCTTTTGAATTAAGATGAATAGCATAAAAAAAACGTTCCGCTTCAGCATCTGTATAAACAGCACTTCAAACAGCGCAGCGTCAAAACAAATTTTATAAGTTACAAATGTTTGAAATATCTTAAGATGACGGGAGGTTAGAATATTAAATAAATCTTAAATATTTTAAATTTATTTCACCCTACTTAAAAGAACTTCATCAAAAGCATGACGATTGATCCATGCTTGCTCGATAGCTACTTCAACAATGCGTTCTAGACGATGATCAAACTGCGATTGCAAACCATTTTCGTCAATAAACGGTATAGCTTCTTTATAGGATTTCAACATGCTTCGATAAAACATGTCTTGTTTGATCGGGCGGTCGGCGTTATAGGTTTGAGCCACTTCAATATTATATACCATAATATCAGCTATCTTTTCCGGAGCAACACCTAGTTTGATAAACTCTTTAATAAATTTTTGAGCCACCGACCGTCGCTTCTTTGCTTTTCTTCTACCAGGTGGGAAATATTCTTTAGAAATCTTGAATTTCGCCTCTTCGAGCATCTTATCCTCTTTAGGGTTGAATACAAAATTGTAGAAATCACGAACTTCTTTTAAACGGTCATAGAGTTCAAGCACTTGCTCTTCTAGACCCTCCTTGGGCATTTCAGATAAATATTTGCGGAGTGCTTTTTTACTCATAATGATGTACGATTTTTTTATAAAAATAAAAGGGTTCTCACAAATATGACCAAGAACCCTTTTACAAAACCGTATAAATAAATGTTATTTCAAATCGGAACTAACATTCCTATATACTCTAACGCACAACTAACCAAAAGGTTAGGCTTTTTTTCTTAAAAAATTTTAAAATACTGTAAATCAGATAGATAAAAACCTATAGCTTAATTATACAACGGTTTTCAGCAACTAAATTGATCATTTTATCGAAAGAAATTTGTTTGATTTCTTTCGATAAAAATCCTGAAATCTCTTTTCTTTTTTGACGTAAGTAAATGGCATCATAGAAACGGCGCACGTCATCTTCAGACTCTAAAACAAGTTCTGGCACCTTTACTAGCGATCCGTCATCATCATAACTTATATTATTATTT
>JAURQI010000083.1 GCA_030836155.1 Crocinitomix sp. | reverse complement strand
TGCTGCTGAGGAAGCACCTGCTGCTGAGGAAGCACCTGCTGCTGAGGAAGCACCTGCTGCTGAGGAAGCACCTGCTGCTGAGGAAGCACCTGCTGCTGAAGAAGCACCTGCTGCTGAAGAAGCGCCTGCTGCTGAAGAAGCACCTGCTGCTGAGGAAGAAGCGAAGCCGGAAGAAGAGTAATCTTCACCGCATAAAAGATGTTTCTAAAAACGGATTGTTATCGATTAGGCAATATTAGCCGACTACACAGCTTTAAAGGTGAAGTGGCGATATACCTCGATGTTGACGATCCTTATGAATACGAAAATTTGGAATCAGTTTTTGTCGAATACGACACAAAACTGATTCCTTTTTTTTTGGAACGAATTGCGATTCGCACCAATGGCCATGCGGTGGTCAAATTCCTAGACATCGATACCGAACGCCAAGCTAAAAATTTAGTAAAATGTGGATTGTACTTGCCGCTTTCAGATCTTCCGGATTTAGAAGGTACCGAATTCTACTTCCACGAAATTGAAGGCTACCAAGTAATCGATGAGGAGCACGGACTATTAGGAACGGTTCTGCATGTATTGGACTTGCCAAATAATCCCTTAATTGCAATTGAAGCCAACGGAATTGAAATCCTCCTTCCTAAAAAAGAAGAATTTATTCTAAAATTAGATCGCGCGAAAAAAGAAATGTTGGTTCGATCTCCAGAAGGACTCATTGACATGTACCTTGGCGCAGACGAAGAAGAATGAGTCGACCTTTTCAATTTAAGTATTTTAATGTCATTCAAGAGCAGAATGCGCACAAAGTGGGCACTGACTCCATGATTCTTGGTGCATGGGTTTCTAATGGATATAAACGCATTCTAGACGTCGGTACAGGAACTGGCGTTCTCGCGCTGATGATGGCACAGAAAAATCCAGACGCAGTCATAACCGCCATCGAGCCGCAACCTCAGAATATACAAGAAGCGCTTGCTAATTTTCAAAACGGACCTTATCACGATCGTATTATGGGCGTTCCAGCTCGTTTACAAGATTTTGCTAGTATGGAGAAATACGATTTTATCATCTCCAACCCTCCCTATTTCGATCAAGACTATAAAGCACCTAATGCTGAACGTAATCAAGCGCGCCACACGGATGATCTTAATATCTATGACTTGTATGAGTATGGTGCCGATTTATTAGCAGAAAACGGACGAATTGCAGTCGTATTTCCAGATAATCTATTTGAAAAACATCTCGCCATCGCATTAGATGAAGGCTTATACGCTGAAAGGATCCTGAAGCATTTAGACCCTAATGGTCATATCAAAAGGTATTATGTTGAATTCTCAAATCAGGACAAGGAAGATATTAATATCGAAGAACTTTTCGTCAAGGATGCACACAACAACTATAGTTCGGCATATATCCAATTAACCAAGGAATTTCACAATAAGGACTTATCGAATAACGGCGGGAAATAGCATATGCTAATCCAAGTCCTTAATGATCTGATCTAGGCTCTTCAAGTATTTACCATAAAGTGATTGAGTCCATAAAACGGTTATAAGGTAAAAGAGAATTGATGTAAGCAGATAAGCAAGTATCGTCCAAACGAGATATGATGCGGGAATATCCAATAAAAACCATTTTTCAAATACGTATTGATCACCACTCATTGAAAACTTTGATAATAATGCAAAAACTGGAATCGGCAAAAGAATGGAGCCTGCTGTTACAAAAGACTTATATACCTCCAACGTCAAACGTGTTTCATAAACAAAGTCACGCACCGTATCTTTAGTTGCTCGTGTCAAATCACTGGTTTTATTGAGGAAGAAAAACAACTTGATGACATAACTCAATGTCATAATGGAGATCAAAAACATGAAGATATAATAAGCACTTTCTGCCATTTCGGGCAGCGGGTTAATCGAGGGGTAGGTCATAAAAATGACAATAGCTATCAACTGTACCACAATTTCCTTCTTCATATTTGATCGAATGAGCTGAACAGGATTATTTTGCCCTCGACTTAGATCAATCTCCGGCAAACGTCCCTCTTCGTTTTGTGCCGCATGATCCATCTCTTCTTTAAGATCCTCAAAATTCATAGCCTTGTTCTTTAATGATTTCTTTTAATTTTTTCTTTGTTCGATTTAGCTTAACACGCGCATTTACGGGAGTAATACCTAAACTTTCCGCAATGCTTTGATGCGAATTCCCTTCAATAAATAAAAGGATGATGGCTTTCTCAATGCGAGTGAGTTTTTTTACTGCTTGATAAAAGTGGGCCAAACGTTCAGATTCGAAAGAATTCTCGTCTAACTCAATATCCAATTGAGTATCAAGCTCAACATTATCTGTTCTACGTTTGTCTTTTTTGAAATAAGTAATCGCCGTATTGATCGCTACGCGATACATCCAGGTCGAAAATTTGCTATCTCCTTTATAACGATCATAGGAACGCCACAATTGAAAGATAATCTCTTGTTCTAGATCTTCTCGATCCTCAGGAGCATCCATATACATCCGAGACACCTTTATTAAGATGCCTTGATTTTCCCGAATTAGGGATAAGAACTCTTGCTCCTTTTGACTAAAGTCTTAATCCTTAATCGGTTTAACGATATAACCCTCTGCTCGTAATAAATCTAAAATACCGATGTCGCCCAATAAATGAGCAGCACCAACAGCAAAGAAAGTTGATTTTTCTTTCATTATCTTCGGCATTTTCTCAACCCAATTATTATTTCTTTTGACCAATAACCACTCGCGCATATTATCATCCATATAGCTTGTGTCGCTAAACATCTCGCTTAGTGCAATCATATCTTCATTTTTGTAGTTTTCAATCAAACCTTCTAAAACATTGACGCTGCTAGGATCAAATAGATCTTCAAATTGATCTTCAGCATTCGTTGATTTTTTCAAGACCTTGATTTGAAATTTGGCTTTTTCCATCCCCAATACTTCTTTACTCTCTGCTTGCGCCATGGTCAGAAATTCTTGCTCATAACTTTTGATATTATCACATCCCAAACCTTTCATCATAAATAAACTCTGAATGGTCGCTAAGCTATAATCATTCACGGCAGCAAGCGGTAAACCGACCTCAACCTGTAATTTTTCATCCAATCGTTTTTGCTGTTCTGGTGTTAAGATTTCAGTCAGTTTCTTTTTACCTTTTGCAGCAGACATTAAATCCTTCATCTCTTTGGGATCGTCCAAATCCACTTCTAAGTATAATTGAGCCGTTGATTTAAAAGCCTTTTTAACCTTATCTGCGATACTAAAATCATCAGCACACATCATGTGAATAGTACCATAGAT
>JAURQI010000082.1 GCA_030836155.1 Crocinitomix sp. | reverse complement strand
TGTTTCATGATAAACCATCCATTGACCATCCGTCGTCTTAGCGCAACTATTGGTCATAAAAGGAAGAAAGACGAATAAAAACAAGGGTAAAATGTACTTTTTCATAATGATCTTTTTAAATGATTGTACAAGTTCGAATGAACGAACGTTTTCAAACGTACTGATTAAAACCAAATACAGTTGTTAAGATGTCAACAAAATTCATTCCAAAACGGGTGCAATTTTGTATATTTGTTGACTGCAAATTCAGAATATTCATGGAAAAAATCGAACCATACAAACCGACCAACAAAGTAAGAATTGTAACAGCTGCTTCATTATTTGATGGGCACGATGCTGCAATTAATATCATGCGACGAATCATTCAATCAACAGGATGTGAGGTTATTCACCTTGGCCATGACCGAAGTGTTGAAGAAGTTGTGAATTGCGCCATTCAAGAAGATGCACAATCCATAGCAATGACTTCTTATCAAGGAGGACATACAGAATACCTCAAGTATATGTATGATCTATTGAATGAAAAAGGAGCAGGTCATATTAAAATCTTTGCAGGTGGTGGAGGAACGATTCTTCCTGAGGAGATCAAAGAATTGCAAGAATACGGTATTGAGCGAATATATCATCCAGATGATGGGCGTGCGATGGGCTTGCAGGGTATGATTAATGACCTCGTACAGCGCAGTGATTATGCGGTTGGCGATAATCTCAATGGTGAAGTCGGTCGATTAAAAGAGAAGTCAGTAACGGCCATTGCGCGTTTAATTTCGGCAGCTGAAAACTTTCCAGAAAAATCAGTAGCTCAAATGGATCAGGTGCATGATCTTGCTTCAAAAGTAGATACTCCAGTACTGGGTATAACTGGAACAGGGGGAGCAGGAAAATCATCTTTGGTCGATGAATTGGTTAGACGATTTTTATTAGACTTTGAAGATAAAACGATTGCGATTGTTTCAGTTGATCCATCTAAACGTAAGACGGGAGGAGCATTATTGGGTGATCGTATTCGAATGAATGCGATTAAGAACAATCGTGTTTACATGCGCTCTTTGGCGACACGTCAAAGTAATTTGGCTTTGAGTAAACATGTTTCTGAAGCACTAGAGATTCTAAAGGCTGCTGATTATGATTTGATCATTCTTGAAACTTCAGGTATTGGCCAATCGGATACGGAAATTATGGACCATTCAGATGTTTCATTATATGTCATGACGCCAGAATTTGGAGCTGCAACACAGTTAGAAAAGATCGATATGTTGGATTTTGCAGATATCGTTGCTGTAAATAAGTTCGACAAAAGAGGCGCTTTAGATGCTTTGAGAGATGTTAAAAAGCAATATACCCGTAATCATCAACTTTGGGACACTGACCCGAGTGAATTACCTGTATTTGGTACAATTGCGTCGCAGTTTAATGATCCAGGAATGAATACGCTGTACAAGGCCATCATGGATAAAATTGCTGAGAAGACTGCTGCTAAGCAACTTGCATCTCAGATGGAGATCACAGGAGAAATGTCTGAAAAGATCTTTATTATCCCTCCAAAACGTTCACGATATTTATCAGAAATTGCAGAGAGCAACCGTCAATATGATTCGGTAGCAGAGGAACAAGAAGCAGTTGCACAAAAGTTATTTGGAATTTATACCACCATCGAATCCGTGTCGGGTCAAAAGCCGGAACTCACCCAAGCCGGTATTCAAGATGAAGGGTTATCAGCTGAAAATGATGAATTTTTACAATTATTACTCAAGGAATTTGGGCGTGTAAAGATGGATTTGGATCCTTATAATTGGGAGCATATTTTAAGTTGGAATGATAAAGTAAAAAAATATAAAGATCCGGTTTATACCTTTAAGGTAAGAGATAAAGAGATCAGGATTGACACGCATACAGAATCATTATCACATACGCAGATTCCAAAAATAGCATTACCGAAATACAGCGCTTGGGGAGACTTGTTGAGATGGATTTTACAGGAGAATGTTCCGGGTGAATTCCCTTACACTTCAGGACTTTATCCATTCAAAAGAACAGGAGAGGATCCTACGCGCATGTTTGCGGGTGAAGGAGGCCCTGAGCGTACAAATAAGCGTTTTCATTATGTGAGTTTGGGAATGCCGGCTAAGCGTTTATCCACAGCATTTGACTCTGTTACATTATACGGGAATGATCCTGCTGTGAGACCAGATATTTATGGTAAAGTAGGTAATTCAGGTGTATCTATTTGCTGTCTGGATGATGCCAAAAAGCTTTATTCTGGCTTTGATTTATCGCATGCGTTAACTTCCGTGTCGATGACAATTAACGGTCCAGCTCCTATGCTACTCGGCTTCTTTATGAATGCCGCGATCGATCAAAACTGCGAAAAGTACATTGTAGAAAACGGCCTTGAAGCTGAAATTGAAGCTAAGATTGAAGCTATTTACAAAGAAAAAGACGTAAAACGTCCCACTTATCAAGGTGAACTGCCGGAAGGTAATAATGGTTTGGGCTTGATGCTTCTCGGTGTTACAGGCGATCAAGTTTTACCAGCTGAGGTATACGGACAGATTAAAAAGGATACGCTTGCGCAGGTTCGAGGGACAGTACAAGCGGATATCTTAAAAGAAGATCAAGCTCAAAACACATGTATCTTCTCAACAGAATTTGCATTGCGTCTGATGGGAGATGTTCAAGAGTATTTCATTGATAATGGTGTTCGTAATTTTTACTCTGTTTCGATTTCAGGATATCATATTGCAGAAGCTGGTGCGAACCCAATTACACAGTTGGCATTAACCTTGGCAAATGGATTTACTTATGTCGAGTATTACTTGAGTAGAGGTATGGATATCAATAAATTCGGACCGAATTTATCTTTCTTCTTCTCCAATGGTATTGACCCAGAATATGCTGTAATTGGCAGAGTTGCGAGAAGAATTTGGTCGAAGGCATTAAAATTGAAGTATAAGGCGAATGCTCGTGCTCAAATGTTAAAGTACCATATCCAAACTTCTGGGCGTTCTTTGCATGCACAAGAGATTGACTTTAATGATATTCGAACAACCTTACAGGCGCTTTACGCAATTTACGATAATTGTAATTCACTACATACCAATGCTTATGATGAGGCGATAACGACACCAACAGAAGAGTCTGTGCGTCGTGCAATGGCGATTCAGCTCATCATCAATAAAGAATTAGGTTTGGCTAAAAATGAAAATCCAATTCAAGGGGCTTTTATTATTGAAGAATTAACTGACCTAGTTGAAGAGGCTGTTTTAACGGAATTTGATAGAATCACTGAACGTGGCGGGGTACTTGGAGCCATGGAGACTATGTATCAACGCAGCAAAATCCAAGAAGAAAGCTTGTATTATGAAACCTTAAAGCACAACGGGGAATTCCCAATTATTGGTGTAAACACATTCTTGAATAAAAAAGGATCACCAACGATTGTTCCAGCTGAGGTTATCCGAGCAACAGACGAAGAAAAGCAATATCAAATTGATATGTTAAGCGAATTACACAAAGGTAACGCTGAAAGAGTAGAGGAAGAATTAAGAATAATTCAAAACGCTGCTATCCAAAACGAGAATATTTTTGAGCGCCTAATGGAGGCTACAAAATATTGCTCGCTTGGCGAAATTACGCAGTCTTTATTTGAAGTCGGAGGACAATACAGAAGAAATATGTAGAGCCATTTGTGGTTTGCGCTTTTCGCAAATCTGAATCATGACTTGCAGAATTTAATTCTGAGAAGGGCGACCAATAAGCTAATTTTAGGGTGTAGAATTAAATCATACATCATGAAAAATTGGACTTTATTTTATCCCTTTATTATTGCGGCAACGCTTGTTGTGGGTTCAATGCTATTAATCCTGCTACCTGATTATTTATTTGTGCTCATACCAGGAATCGCTATTTTTCCCGCCATTCTCTTGTTTATTTATCTAGAGAAAAAACGACCATTTAATTCTATCTGGAATCAGGATGCTGGTGACAAAAAAGCGGATTTAATACGCACATTCCTTACTTTGCCTACTGCATTAAAATTGGGGGAGTAGATCGTTCCGGTGTTGGTTTATTACCCCGTTATGTTTTTGCGCGATTATCTGTCTTTTGAAACCATTACTGAAATCCATGTTTTTTAGCAAATAGTGATTCTATTGCTAACCTCAGAATTCCTTTTTTATTGGTTGCACCGATGGAGTCATGAGAACAAAACACTTTGGTTATTTCATGCGGTTCATCACGGTGCTGAAAGGGTTTATTGGGCAAACGCCGGACGTTTTCATGTCATTGATGCATTTATTACCGGTTTGGCTTATGCAGTTCCGATTGCGCTATTAGGATCACGTGCTGAGGCGATTACCATATTATTGCTTCTGAGTGCTATTTCTGGATTTCTCGAGCACGTGAATATTCAATTCTATGCCGGCAAATGGAATTATCTGTTTAATACGGCAGAGTTGCACCGTTGGCATCATTCAAACGAGGTAGAGGAATCAAATACAAATTACGGTAAAGTATTAATTGTATGGGATTTGGTATTTGGAACCCATTTATATAATAAAGATACAAGTGGTTTAAATGCCGGTGTAAAAGGATCGAAGATCCCGCATACTTTTTTAAAGCAAGTGCTTTATCCTTTAGAAGCTCTTAAAAGTGTTCAGGTTGCTGAGACTAGTCCATCTGGTTGCGACCGTCCTGATCAATCTTATACATCTCTTCCATAAAGTCCCAAAGGTAAACCGCTCCATTTTTTGCGCTTTTAGGGATGTCCATGAAAAACTGTGTTCTCAATTGCTCACCTTCTAAATTAGAGTAGGTCCACATACTGCGCATATTCTCGCGGGTGTATTCCATCGTTTTCTTTTCTCGTGGAGACATATCGTCTAAAGGAATTTTATAGAGCAGTGCTTGAAGATCCATTTTCATATATCCTTGATTGCCCATCATGTCAGCTGTTAACTCGTCTGAAGCACCATCTTTTCCTTTCCCTTCTGCTATTGCTTTGATTTCGTCTAAATCAGAACCAATAAAAGCAATACCGTTTTGAACCGTAAAGCCAATTTTAAAAGGTAAATCGCGATTTTCTCCATCTGAATAATAGTATTGATTATCACGATACATGACTTCGTTTTTTACCGCTAAATTCAAGAGTTTATCTAAAAATCCTTTATTCTTCGTTGTAAACATCCCTAAAAACTCTGGAAATAGTTCATTTCTCGTTTTTTCCACTTCTGTTCGCTCTGAATAATCTTCGTTGTATTCATAGCTCTTATATTTCACCTCTACTGGCGCTATGTCTTTGAGCACAAAAACGGCGTCACCGGTAGCAATTTCACCTAAAGCCTTTTCATCCATAAAAATGCTAATGAAGTCTAATAAAACCTCCACCTCTTGCGAATAATCTGCATTGCGAGAATAAAGCTTCTCGTACATTTTTGCATAAATACGCGGATAATACTCCCAGACTTTATCAGACTTTACAGAAAAAGAGGAAACAGCCAATGCCTTTTCCGTATTGATGTATTGGAAAAAATCTTTCGAAATAGTAGAGCTGTAGATTTCTTTAAAATACTGAGCAATCTCATCGTCAAACGACATGTCTGATATAACTTGTACTTGCGTTCCTGTAAAGAGTCCGTTCATCGCAATTTGATTACCAAAGAAATTATTGAATGAATACATAAATTTGCGATAAGACCTTCTTCGGTTATAGAAGTTGGTATAATAGTCAAAGTCGCGTACATTTCTAGCTTGAGAAATCCAGAGATAAACATCTCCATTTGGATCTTTACCCGTCATATAGTCTTTATTGTCTTGAATGTTGGTCTTCGGTTTTGAACCAAAATATTGATTCAATTGTTCGAGATAGGCATTTTGTAATTTGGCGATGCGTTCAGCTGCGCGACGCTCTTCCGCTTCCTCCTGCGCTTTGCGCTCTGCTTCTTGATTGGCAATATCTTCTTCAGTCATTTCAACCACTAAAGCTTCCTCAACCTGTTCGGTCATGTCTTCGTAAAACCAATCCCAAGAATTAACTTCATCCACTGGACGCAGTGAATCATGCAAGTAGTCAATATTAAGATAGATCGCATGACTTTTATCCCAAGCTAATAAGTCATAATTTCCTTCAAAAAAGATGACGGAATAATCCTTTAAGTCTCTGCGTTTGCCTTCTCCAGTATTTTCTTGAATGTATTTTTCAAATGTTTTCTTCTTATCGATTCCATAGAGATAACCCATGTACTCCATAGAGGTGTCAGCATTGAAAAAGAAAACAAAATCATTTTTCAAATCGATGCCTAAATCACTAATTTTACCTTTGCTATCGCCCCGGAATAGAAAATCCTGAACGATCTCTAAAAATGCAGCGGAGTTTTCAATCTTTTTCTTACCAATTTTATCCGTCAATGCTCGTCCGTCTAATGATATGACGCATTCTGCTGATTCAGGAACATATTCTAATACATTTTGTGCATTGACAAATATTGAATTGACTGCTAATAGGAATAGGGCTAACTTTTTCATTTTTTCACTTTAATAGTATGGTTTACTCGCTCTGGGTGGTGGATAAGTTCCATGACCGACGAGTGCAAAATAACAACTTTTTTATGGGGTGTAAGCATTGCAGCTTGATTAGAATTAGAAATAACTTCTTTTTTAAATCTAAAAATGGAAGTATAGTCTGCTCCAACTAGCACTTCGAGATCTGCCATGGACATCTTATTAAATGCCTTGATCATCGGTTTTCCCAATGATTGTTTAAAGACTTGATTTTTATAAGTAAAAAGTTGGTTTAAAACTGCCGTAGAATCTTTCATTTTGGCAATTTGATAAACACGCTGATTGATTCTTTCAATTTTATCAAAATCACATGAAAATTCAAAGATGTATTGATCTTGGTCAAAATGACTTTTAACTTGCGTAATACCTTTAGAACTTCTAGCCGAATCAACAAGGGTATTGAATTTTTCTTCAGTCTCTTTAAGCGTTGGAATCGAATGACCATTGAATTGATCTAATAATAATAAGGCATCTATTTTTGTCTGGCTTCTGCTAAAATTGAGAACGACCTCTAAGTGTCCACTCCCATCCTCATTTAGGTCAATCTCCTGAATGATTTCAAAACAGCTGGACAAACCAAAAAGCATGACGATAAATAGGAACTTTCGATCCATCGCCGCTTTCTTCAACCACTTTATCTTATGCATTCCTTTTAGATTCATCAATTCAAAAATAAGCATTAGCAAAGGAATAATAGAAGACCCATTGGAGATTAAGATTCACCAATGGGTCTTCTTGAGCGGAAAGGAAACGAATTATTACTTAACTAGCTTTAGGAATAGTTGATTCCGCTCACTTCTGAAAAAAAACACCTTTCTTCAATGTATGGGTTTGAAATTAGAAAAGGCGGTTTCGGGTTTGATAAAGGTCGAACAATTCTCCTGAATAAAAAACAGTATAAAGACTGAAATTGAAAAATTAGCCCCGGTTTAATACGTAGAATTAAAGCTGCAGGGGAGAGATGAGCAGCCCTTGCGAACAAATACCGATTTTATTGATTATTTTTAAAGCAACCCTTTGAAAAGACATGAATATATGAGTAGCGAAATAATTAAAACATATGAAAATGACGGCTTTACTATTATTTGGAAGCCGAAAAAGTGCATGCATTCCGCCGTTTATGTAAAGATGTTGCCTAATGTTTATCATCCAAAAGACAAACCTTGGATTACCATGGAGAATGCGACAACTGCCGAATTAAAAACGCAGATTAACGCCTGTCCATCGGGAGCACTGTCGTATGAAGGCCAAGAACAAGATTCAGTAGACATGATCAACGCCAGCCTAATGGAAAATGGCCCTTTGTTAGTTGATGGAAAAATAAATTTAAAAAACACAAAAGGAGAGACGACAACACTTTCAGGAACCAATGCGTTCTGCCGTTGTGGAGCCTCTTCAAATAAGCCGTTTTGCGACGGTTCTCACGCTAAAGTAAACTTTAAAGATGACTGATTTGATTATATCACAACGAGCGATTACTTTTCCATGGAAAACGGAAGATCCATTTATTTTCTGTGCTTATCATAACGATCAATACCCCCAAGGAAATGACGAAATGGGACCAGATCGATCTCACCTAAAAGGTCGTTATATGGGACAAGATTTTTCAGGTAAAGATGGGTGGAGCATGTACCATGGCCAGAAAATGCCAGGCTTTCCTTATCATCCTCACCGCGGATTTGAGACGGTAACCATCAATAAACAAGGAGTAGTTGATCACAGCGACTCACTTGGAGCGGCAGGCCGTTTTATGGCAGGTGATGTTCAGTGGATGACGGCCGGAAAAGGAGTTCAACACTCTGAGATGTTTCCGCTCTTGCATAAAGACAAACCCAATCATTTAGAGATTTTCCAAATTTGGTTAAACCTACCTGCAAAGAAAAAAATGGTGGACCCACACTTCAAAATGTTATGGAAAGAGGATATTCCAGTCATTACGACGGAGTACAATGGCAAAAAGACTAAAATTGATTTAGTTGCAGGTGAGTATCAGGAGAAGAAGGCCCCAGGCACGACACCAGAATCTTGGGCTGCTGACAAAGAAAACGGCGTGAGAATCATGACGATTTGCGTTGACCCTGGAGGGGCATTTGAATTAGATGCTGCTGTCGAATCCATTAATCGTAATTTATATTTCTATGAAGGGACAGAATTGTCGCTCGAGAATCATCAAATACAAGGGAATCATTTTATGAAGCTAAAGCCAAATAAGGCAATGACCTTTGTGAATTCTGGTAACGATGCTGCTTATTTGCTATTGTTAGAGGGTCGACCAATCAAAGAACCTGTTGCGCAACACGGACCGTTTGTCATGAATACAACAGCTGAGATTCAAGAAGCAATACAGGATTACCAACGTACTCAGTTTGGCGGTTGGCCATGGAAAGAACGAGAAAAATCTCATGGTCCTCTGAAAGGACGATTTGCAAAACATGCCGACGGTTCAGAGGAAGTAAAGTCTTAGCATTGAATCAGAACCGTAATGAAAAAAGACTTGGTTTTACTCCATGGAGCTTTGGGTTGCAAAGAGCAATTGGAACCTTTAACAGCACTTTTATCTGAGCAATTTAGTATTCATTTAATGGACTTTGAAGGTCATGGTCGGAGGCAATCAGAGTTACCCTATTCGATTGATTTATTTGTTGAAAACCTACTGACCTATCTTGAGGATAATAACCTGACAGAAGTATCGGTTTTTGGTTATAGTATGGGAGGATATGTAGCCTTGTCTGCTGCGATAAAAGCACCGCGGCGATTTTCCAAAATAATTACGCTTGGTACAAAATTTTCATGGAGTCCAGCCGAAGCAAAAAAAGAAATACAATTACTCAATCCGGAGATCATTCAAGAGAAAGTTCCAGCTTTTGCAAATCGTTTAAGTCATTTACACGGTAAAGAACATTGGCAAAACCTTATGCTTAAAACAGCTCAAATGATGAAAGAAATGGGCGATAGCAAAAGAACCGAGGATGCGTTGTTTAAAACAGTTAGTACTTCTTCCGTAATCGGAATCGGCGATAAGGACAAAATGGTAACCCAAGAAGAGACGAAAAAATATGCGGACCTTGTAGGAGGTGAATATGTTTGTTTAACGGATATCCCGCACCCGATTGATATGATTAATCGGAACAGAATAAAGGATTATCTCTTGCGTTATTTATGATCACCATCAGCTATTAAAAACCACGAATCCAGTGAAAGAAAAAGAAATCATAAAAAATATTGAAGAGCAATTAAAAGAGATGTTTTCTGTTGAATCTACTGGTCATGATTGGTTTCACATCGACCGCGTTCGAAAAAATGCAAACCTAATCTGTCGAGACGAAGAAGCAAATCCCTTTATAGTGGAAATCGCTGCACTTTTGCATGATATCGCTGATCATAAATTTGTCGAAAATGCAGATCAGGTGGCGGAAGATCGCATCAATGATATTTTAAAAACGGAAGGAGTGTCAGCTCAAATTATAGATGAAGTGCAACATATCGTTGCTAATTGTTCATTTAAAGGGGGGATTGATAATAAAATGAAATCTATAGAAGGAAAGATTGTTCAAGACGCGGATCGATTAGATGCCATCGGTGCAATTGGTGTAGCCAGAACCTTTGCTTTTGGAGGTAAATTTGGGAATGAGATTTATAATCCAGAGATTTCGCCAAACACTTTTAAATCCGCCGAGGAATATCGTAAAAAAAGAACCCATACTATAAATCACTTCTACGAAAAACTGCTACTTTTAAAGGACGGAATGCACACGGTGACAGGTAAAAAACTGGCTGAAGATCGCCATCAGTTCATGGAAAAGTATCTCGATCAGTTTTATGCAGAGTGGGAGGGGAAAAGATGATAATTATATCGACACAAATAAAGATGACGAATTTTATAAAAATTGGACTAGTTTTTCTTCTGCTATTTTCAGCAGGACAATCGCAAGCGCAAGGCACTCAGTTGGGGTTAACGATTAACCCAGCATGGAAAGTGAAAATGTCACGTCAAAAAGTAACGGGGTTGAGGACCAATCAAAGTGGATATGGTTTCACAGTTGGTGTTCCGGTTAAACACTGGTTCAATGAGTTTACAGCGCTGAATACAGGTTTAGAATTTGAGTTTTCTGCATTTGACGGTTTTCAAAATGGACTTTTGGTTACCAGCAATCGTTTTAATGCGTTACATGTTCCGTTATTATTTAATTTTCATTTAAGCGGTAATATGTATGCCATGGCCGGAACAGGTTTGGTTTATAATCTATCAGTAAAGGAGTTGAATAATGTCACGATAGGTGCCAACGTGACCAGTGTGACCAATAACGTTCAGCCCTATTTGGGGGCCGGAGTTAATCGACTTTTAGAAAAGGATTGGGGTAAAATTGAAGTAGGGGTATTGGCACGCTATCAATTGCTTGATGTTTGGAAAAACAGCTACGAACCACTAGATGATTTTAATACACATTTAGCCACGTTAGACTTTCTGTTTCGTTATTATTTCTAGGGATATCGTGAGGGTTCAGGTATAGACAATTAACCCAATCAAAAGTATGTGGAAAAAATTGGTCTAAAATCTCCCAAAAAACTGTAACCAAAACGCTGTTTTAAAGTAATATAAAATGGACGTGTATAGAGTGGTATGGTTTTTGGAATTTATCACACGAACAAACAGGTCACTTGGATCAGACAAACTTTAAGAAAAACGCATGCTTTTGACTAGACAACTACCTTTTCACAAGATCTTATTGATTACGCTTTTATGCTCAACTGTCGTTTATGGACAAGTTGAAGACGAAGCTTGTATGGAGCCGGAGCATAAGAAGACCTCAAAATTAATGGAACAAGCTGAAAGTTCTAAAAATGATAAGCGTACACGCGCTGAATTGTATACACAGGTACTTGAATTGGCACCGGAGAATGCTTATGTTTTCTATTCATATGCTGTGTTTAAGTTTGAGCATGCAGAATCGATCCAAGAAAAGTTTGATCAAGGTCAAGCTAATTTTAACCAATTAAGTACAGCTTATAAAAATGCGGCAAATGCATATAAAAAGGTGGTTGAATACTGTCCAGATTTTCATTCTGATGTTTATTATAAATTGGGTTATATCGCCTATTTACTCGGTGAAAAAGGTGAGGCTGCGGTTCATTTTAAATCATTTGTTGATTTTGAGTCAAAAGACCCTGAGAAATTCAGTGAGACGTATGCAAAAAATAAATCGGATGTCGAAGAGATCTTGTCAGAAATGGCCTTTTTTGAGGAGTTTTTTGCCAATCCTGTACCTTATGATCCAAAAGAGGTCAGAAATGTATCGTCCGTGAAGGATGAGTATTTGCCAATGATCTCCCCTGATAATGAATTGATCTTTTTTACACGTAAAGGAAAGTCAGATAACCCTGGTGGTGTTGTAAAAGCGGTTATTGAATCATTTACAATGAGTCAGCGGAAGGATGTCAATACTGATTTTAACGGAGGAGAGCCTTTACGAGCTCCTTTTAATACACCTGCTTATCAGAATTACGGAGGTGTTTCACTTTCACTTGATAATAAAGAAATGTTTATTTGTGCTTGTGAAGAAGTGGACTATCAACCACACGCCAATTGTGATATCTACCGAACCACCTTTGAACGTTCTGATAATGGATGGGCAGATTTTATCTGGACACCACTTGAAAATCTTGGTCCAGCTGTGAATACAACAGACGGGTGGGAAGCGCAGCCGACATTGTCACCCGATGGGAATACGCTTTATTTTGCTTCTTGGCGCGAAGGATCTCAGTTAACAGATATTTATTATTCAACGCGTCAGGTGGATGGCAGCTGGTCGCAAGCTAGAGCTGTGAGTGGACCGATCAATTCAGAGGGACACGATAAAGCTCCGTTCATCCACCAAGATAGCGAAACGATGTATTTTGTATCTGACTGTAGCGTCGATCGACCGGGAGCTGGCGGATCAGATATTTTCTATTCACGTCAAAATGATGATGGATCTTGGTCGGAGCCTAAAAACATTGGTTACCCAATTAACTCAGAAGGTAATGAGGTAGGGTTGGTTGTTTCTACCGACGGGCATTTGGCTTATTTTACTTCTCGCAATGCAGGTTCAAAAGGATACGATATTTATTATTTTGAATTATACGAAGAAGCCCGACCGAAGAAGGTTAAGTTTTATAAAGGGGAGGTGAAAGACGAAGATGGTGAGCCTGTGAAAGATGCTGTTGTTGAAATATCCTATAAAAATACAGATGAAACTGTGCAAGTTAAGGTGAATGGTGATGACGGTAAATTTGCAGCCGTTGTAAATGTAGATGAAGATGAACCACAAGATGTTATGATTTCAGTAAAGAAAGAAGGCCATTCTTTTGATACAAAATTGATCAAGGCAGAAGATTTAGTGGATGATGAAGAAACCTTCACTGAAGATATTGCCATGGAGATTGACACCATTGAAGTTGGTAAGGCATTTACGATCGATGAAATTCTTTATGCAACAGACTCTTATGAATTGACTGAAGATTCCAAGTTTATTTTGGATCAATTTGCTAAGTTTTTAAAAGAAAATCCAACAGTAAAAGTCACGATTCAAGGTCATACGGATGATGTTGGAGATGCTGGTAACAATAAAGTACTGAGTGCTAATCGTGCAAAAGTCGCGATGGATTATATCATTTCAAAAGGTATAGGCGCTGATCGATTAAAGTCGGAAGGATTTGGAGAATCGAAACCAAAAGTACCGAATACCAATGCTACAAATCGTGCACAAAACCGACGTACCGATTTCTTTATTCGCGAGTACTAGGCACCACAAGATTTCAGATCGTGTTTACACCAACCAATAAATTAATTGACCTCTTACCCTATTTTAAGGAGAAGTTAACTGACCTTTACGGGGAACGCGAGGTTGAGAATATGTTTTATTGGTGCTGCGAGGCACAGTACGGATTATCCAAGATAGAAGTCAGGATAGGAGAGCAGCGGTTATCAGAGTCAGAGTTATTGGAAATACGTCAGGTGGTGAAACGATTAGAAAAGTCGGAACCTTTCCATTATATTATTGGCGAAACAGAATTTTTTGATTGTCGCATAAAAGTGGATAATAATGTACTGATTCCAAGACCAGAGACAGAAGAATTGGTTGCGTGGGTTTTAGAGAGTTTGAACAATCACGAGCAATTGCTAGACATTGGTACTGGAAGTGGTTGTATACCCATTGCGATCAAGAAAAATGCTCCGCGATTGAATGTATTTGCTTTGGATGTTTCCCCAGAAGCACTTAACATGGCAAAAGCTTCATCCAACCTTAACCAAGTTGATATTCATTTTGTAGAAAAAGATATCCTGCAAGAAGATCTCGCCGACCTTCCTAAATTTGACGTTATTATCAGTAATCCGCCATACGTCCTCGAATCGGATAAAACTCAAATGAACACAAACGTGCTTAAATTTGAACCACATTTAGCGTTATTTGTAGCTGACGAAGATCCGTTATTATTTTACAAACGCATTGGCATTTTAGGGCTTGAACAGCTAAATCCAAAAGGTTTTTTATTTTTTGAAATACACGAATCTTTTGGGAAAGAAACCAAAATCATGCTCGAGGAACTCGGTTATCAATACGTTCAGGTAAAATCAGATATGCAAGGAAAAGATCGAATGATTCGCTGTCAGCTATAAACAATTGGTTATACACGCACCCCAATAACGCAGACGTCATCTACTTGATCCATATCTCCTTGCCAATCGGTAAGCTTTATCTAAAGTTATTCGCTGTTCATCCATGTTTTGATCTTGGATGGAGAGTAATAATTTCTTAAAATTGATACTTTTAAACTTCTAATTTTGTTCTCCACCAAATTGATCAGCAAAGCCATCAGAGAATACATAGAATGTATCACCTTCTTCAAGTTCTACTGAGTGGGTGGTGAACGGAACGGCATTATCAAATTTTCCGATCGGTTGTTTATTACCTTTAATCACCTCCAACTTTGTAGACCCTTTTCGTATAATCCAAAGCGGATTGTTGGCGCCAGCGAACTTTAAAGTTCTGCCGGTCAAACTGCATAGGGCAATGTCCATACCGTCTTTAACATCCTCTTCTGATTTCTCAAATTCAGACAATACAATAGCTCTTGTTTCATCCAATATTTTACCCGGTTCAACTTGTCCTTTCTATCGAACAGATCGATTGAGGCCATTATTACAAATAACCGAAACCATTGCACCCGGCACACCATGGCCCGTGCAATCGGCCGCTGCAAATAAAGTTGTCGTGTCGTTTGCTCCGTTCAGACTTTCTAGCGGTTCCATCCAATAAAAATCACCGGCTACAATATCTTTTGGTTTGTATAATATAAACGATTGTGGGATTGTCAAGGTCGTAAATTTATAGCAATATCCAAGTAAAAATCAATTTCAATTCCATAAAAAAAGCGTCCACCAATGGCGAACGCTTTCCATTATTTTATTGAAAGAAAATTAGTCAATATTCTCTATCACCATAGCAGATGCTCCTCCGCCACCGTTGCAAATACCTGCAGCACCATATTTTCCACCGTTTTGCTTCAGTACGTTGATTAACGTAACGATTATTCTTGAACCAGAATTTCCAAGCGGGTGACCTAATGCTACGGCACCACCATTTACATCAACTTTTGCTAGATCTAATCCTAACGCTTTTGTGTTAGCCAATCCAACAACAGAAAATGCTTGGTTTAATTCCCAATAATCAATATCACTAATTTCAAGATTTGCTTTCTTCAATGCTACCGGAACTGCTTTAGAAGGCGCCATTGTAAACCATTCTGGCTCACGCGCAGCATCACCATAACCAACAACCTTTGCAATTGGCTTTAAACCATATTTTTCAACTGCCTCAGCACTTGCTAAAATCAATGCTGACGCACCATCATTTAATGTAGATGCGTTAGCCGCAGTTACTGTTCCTTCCTTATCAAATACAGGTCGTAAGTTTGGAATTTTCTCCATTTTCACATTCTTGTATTCTTCATCTTCAGCGACAATAACCGGTTCACCTCTTCTCTGTGGAACTTCAACTGGAACAACTTCATTAGCGAATTTTCCATCTGCCCATGCTTTAGCAGCACGATTGTATGATTCAATTGCAAAGTTATCTTGTTCTTCTCTTGAGAAATTTTCTTCTGTCGCACATTTTTCAGCACAAACACCCATATGAACGCGATTATAAACGTCTGTTAAACCGTCCTTCACCATTCCGTCAACCATTTTAACATCGCCTAACTTTGTAGCAGTACGCGCGTTGTAATAATGAGGAACAGCACTCATATTTTCCATTCCACCAACAACTACGATATCATTATCGCCAGCAAGAATGGTTTGGGCTCCTAAACTAATCGATTTCATTCCTGATGCACATACTTTATTTACTGTAGTACATGGAACATCCTGACCAAGTCCTGCAAACAAAGCCGCTTGACGTGCAGGTGCCTGACCCAAATTAGCTTGAAGCACGTTTCCCATAAATACTTCGTCAACGTTATCCGCTGAGATATTCGCTTTTTCCAAAGCTCCTTTAATTGCTGTTGCTCCTAATTGTGTAGCAGAAACAGTTGACAATGCACCGCCAAAACTACCCATTGGTGTTCGGACAGCTGATACTATATATACATCTTTCATGTTGTGAGATTTTGCTTGTTTGGTTATTTCGAACCCGCTCGAAATATGCATGCAAAATTACGATTCTAAGTGGAATATTCAAAATGAATTGACGACCAGTTCAATCAATGTTTTCGTCTATCATGCTTAGTGAACGACAAAAAAAACAGTGACCGATTAAAGCCACTGTTTCATTGTTTTGCAAGAGGAGTAGGTTTATTGCTTTACAAATTGTGCGTCAACACTGAGTTTTACTTCATCAGAAACAACAATCTTGCCAGCTTCAGTAACCGCACTCCATGTTAGGTTAAAATCCTTACGGTTAATTTTTCCGCTGATTTCAAAACCTGCTTTTGTTTGTCCGTATGGGTCTGTTGCTACTCCATTAAAATCTGTATCGAAAGTTACTTCTTTAGTTACGTCACGAATGGTTAAGTCACCAACGAGTTTATTGCCATCGTATGATTTTGATTTAAATTTTAATTCGGGAAATGATTCCGCATTAAAGAAGTCGTCTGACTTTAAGTGCGCGTCGCGATCAGCATTTTTAGTATTGATTGAATCAATCTTTGCTGAAAATTCAACCTCCGCTCCTGAAAAATCATCTGAATCTGCATTTACAGTTGCGTTAAAGTCTTCGAAATGTCCAGACACCGTTGAAATCATCATGTGTCTTACTTTGAACATTACATCTGAGTGTGATGGGTCAATTGCCCATGTTGTTTTGTTTTCCATTTTGTTTTTTATGTTATTAGATGGACATTGGAACGTCCATGAGTAAAATTTTACTTCCTTTTTTTGCTTTGATGGATACATTGGTTTCATTCCAAATACCGAATCCATCTCTTTTATTTAAGTCGATGCCGTTGATAGTTGCCTCTCCGTTAATTAGAAAAGCATACAATCCGTTTTCGCTTCTTTTGATTTTGTAGTCAATTGACTTGTCTTGATCAAAATCACCGTAATTAAACCAAGCATCTTGGTGAATCCAAACACCTTCATCATCTTTGTTAGGGGAGAGGATCTGGTTCAACTCATTCTTTTTGATCACATTCGTTAAGGTGATTTGATCATATCGTGGCTCAACCTGTTTTTTATTCGGAAATAACCAAATCTGTATGAAACGGGCTTCTTTCTCTTTATTCTTATTGTATTCACTGTGGAAAACGCCTGTTCCGGCACTCATCACTTGTATGTCTCCCTCTGCAATCACCGCTTTATTGCCCATAGAATCTTGGTGTTCCAAAGCTCCTTCTAATGGAATGGAAATGATCTCCATATTATCGTGGGGATGTTTTCCGAACCCCGTTCCAGCAGCTATCCAATCATCATTCAATACACGCAAAACACCAAAATGCATACGCTCTGGATTATAATAATTTGCAAAACTAAAAGTGTGGTGTGTGTTCAACCAACCGTGGTTAGCATGTCCGCGGGTTTCTGCTCTGTGAATGACCGTATTCATTGTTTTGTCCTCCTTATTTGGTAAATGGTTAAATCCTACTTGCTCGATTAATTTGTCATAAGTCGATTCTTTTTTTTCTTTTGCAGCAGCTTTTAATAAAGTTGGTGCAGTAAGTCCAGCTGCTCCCGCTATTAGTGTTCTCTGTAAAAATTTCTTTCGGTCCATAACATCTCGATTCGAAAACAAAGTTAGATGTATATGTTTAAACATGTATTATCAAAAAACGAGGAAGACTTATGAAAATCCGTTCTCAAGAATTGTAACTGATAAAGAGGGTAGGATTATGGGCGAAATTTGCTCGGACTATATCCCGAACACTTTTTAAAGAATGCACTGAAGTTGGCGGGTTCAGAAAATCCAAGGTCAAAACTAATTTCTTTAATACTTTGACCAGAAAAATGAAGTAATCGCTTTGCTTCTAACGTGATACGTCCCTGAATATGCTCTTTTGCCGTCTTTCCAGTTTGAAGCTTGACCACCTTATTCAAGTGATCAGGAGTTATATGTAAGGCATCTGCATATTCACTGGTTCCATGCCATTCGACATAATGATCATTAATCAACGCCTTAAACCTTTTCAGTAGATCATTCTGATGATCTTGAATACTGCGATCACCAGGAGCTAATGAGCAACTATTATAGCAAGAAATGAGAAATACCTTTAACCATGCACCGGCAGCTTCCATTTTAAAGGACTGGTTAGAATTTACAACCCGATTGATTTCGTCAGCAGCGAATAATAATTTTTCGAATTCTTCTTTTGATGGCTCTAATGGTGGGCTATAATCAAAAGCATTAAAGAGATTGAGGTCCTCGATAAATAATTCAGGAATATGATTATTCATTAAAAACTGTTGATCGAATGTAATGACGTAACCCTTCGACATTTCTTCTTCCAACATTTGGTGAACTTGACCTGGAGCAATAAAATAAACCTGCCTTTTTCCTAAATCAAAACCATTAAAATCGACAAAATGTTTTCCTACTGCTTCTTGCACAATCATTAGGGTGTAAAACTCATGGCGGTGTGGTTCGTCAGGTTCTCCTTTGTGTTTTTTAAAGATTTCCTCCATTCGGGTTACACTAAAATGCACTTGATCATGCTGGCGGTCAACATTTTTATAAGTCTTGAAGGAGGATTGTGTCATCTTTAGATCTTCAATAATCGTTCTTTCAAAGATACCAATATTATTCAGAGCATTTTTTTTAAACATGAGAAGGTCATATTCATCTTTTATTCGTTATTTTATGATTAAAATATTTGAGCCCATTTCTTAATAGATGCCAAATTCAAGATTATGAAACTGAAACTAAAATCGCTATTTCTTAATCTTACACTCTTATTTTTATTTGTCTCTTGCAACCAAAATATCCTCCTTGCGCAGATACCTTACAGTAAAATAATTGGGGATTGGAAAGATATGTGGCTCGATGATGTTGTTCCTTACGGAGATTCAAGTTTTTTTTGGGGAGGGAAGTCTGATATAGGAATCCCAGGGGATTCAGATTTTTCTTACTGCATGCTCACCGATGATGAGGGAGATTTGCAATGGATAAAGGAATTTAATTACGGTTCTGGAGAAACGGTAAACGCGGTAGGTACTGATGGAGAGTATCTTTATGTCGTAAGTAGAGCAAATAATACGTATTACACCCATTTATCTAAGCTGGATGCATCGGGAAATACGATTTGGTCGAAGCGGTATCTTGCGGACATCCCCGAATTTTCAAAAGCTTCACTCTATAAAATGATCGTTACAGAAGACGGTTTGGTGTGTGCGGGTATAGTCGTCCATACAACCGAAGACTTTTCCAGGGTTGAAGGAATAATAGTTAAGCTAGACTTTGATGGTAATATCGTATGGTCGAATCGTTACACACCAGATTTATTACCGGAATGGGAAACGCCTCAGGATTTCATACAACTTGAAAACGGAGATTTTTTATTTGTTGGTTATACTGAGTCGTATGGTATACCTGGCCCTTGGTACCATTATGGATTTCTTATGCGCGTATCTTCAACCGGAGAATTTATTTGGGCGAAAGGATTTAACAATAGAGAAGCTGACTGTGCTGTAGAGCTAAGTACAAATGATCTCTTAGTTGAATTCCAATCTTTTGACGGGGATTTTCTATTGGTCCAATTTGCAGGAGAGGGCGATCTAATACAGGCGGTTACAATTGAACAAGAATCCGGAATAGTTGGAGTTTCAGATATGTATGCCTATGAAGATGGGTCAGCTGTATTAGCCACTTTCAGTGAAGAACAAGCCGGATTGGTAAAAATAGATGCCTCCCTCGATATTGTATGGGAAAAAGAACAATTATTGAATGATCAGGCGCATCGGGTAAGTCAATTAGAAAAATCTCCTGATGGCGGCTTTATCAGAACAGGAAGAATTTATGCGGATGACTTAAGACAAATACTTTTGCTCAAGTATGATTCGCTTGGAAATGGTACATGTCCTTCTGATCTTTATACACCATATACTGATGAACGGGATGATGTGATCATCTATGATATGTCCTTTACAAGTTATGCATTGGAACTGACGAATTCTGTTAGTGATATTGGGGAGTTGATTGAAATAGAACGAGACGAGTATTATTGTTGCGATTCGGTTATTGCAGATTTTAACTCATCTAATGAGGGATTGGTTTATGATTTTACGGCTGATCCATTGAGCTTTGCTGATTATGAGTGGATTATTTTGGATGACACCTTGGAAGGTAAAAGTGTCAGTTATACATTTCCAGGTCCAGGCTCATACGATGTTTGTATGTACGTAGATAATATTTGCAGTAGCGACTCGGTTTGCAAGACCATTGATGTTATCGACGATGCTGGCATTCAAGCAAATTACTTTAATTCATCCGTTCAAGTTTATCCTATTCCCTTCACGAATCACTTGACAGTTGAATCGACTACTTCCATCGCAAATGGAGCGATTAAAATCTTTGATCTTAATGGTAGAATTGTTAACCAGACAGCTGATTATACTGGAGAAGTTGTATTGGATTTATCTGAGCTCTCTAGAGGTCTCTATTACCTTCATGTGTACGAACAAAGTCAGTTAATTACTTGTGTGAAAATAATGAAGTTCTAGTTCATTGCTGAAAATTGAGTTAATCTATTGCTTACTTTACTGAAAAACACTACCTTTGCGCCTCGTTTCGAAGGGAAGCGAACCGGTACCCGGCCGGAAACGTATAAAAACTCTCAGCTTCGGGTAGTTGAGATACAAAAACAACGCCATCATGGCAGAAGATAAAAACAAACAAGAAGAAGTTTCTGAAGAAGTAAAAGCAACTGCAGCGGAAGAAACGCAAGCAGAAGCAACAGAAGAAACGAAGGCAGAAGCACCAGCAGTAGAAGCTGAGGTAACTGAAGCACCGGCAGCAGCTGTAGAAGCGGAAACGGTAAAAGAAGAAGCACCAGTAGAGGAAGCGAAGGAAGAAGAGAAGGAATTCGATTGGTATGCTTACGAAAATGATGGTCACTCACCAGCAGAAATCGCTGAGTTAAATCAGATTTATGACGGTACTTTAAACTCTATTCAAGAGAAAGAAGTAATCGACGGTAAAGTGATCATGTTAACAACGAAAGAGGTTGTAGTAAATGTAAACTACAAATCAGAAGGAGTTATCGCAATCAATGAATTTAGATACAACCCTGATTTAAAAGTGGGTGATACGGTTGAAGTATTTGTTGAGCAGTTAGAAGACAAATATGGACAATTGGTATTGTCACACAGAACAGCTCGTACACACCGCGCTTGGCAACGTGTAAACGAAGTATTAAAAACAGGAGAAATCATCACTGGTTTTGTTAAGTGCAGAACTAAAGGTGGTTTGATCGTAGATGTATTTGGAATCGAGGCTTTCTTGCCTGGTTCTCAAATCGATGTGAAGCCAATTCGCGATTACGATCAGTATGTTGGTAAAAATATGGAATTCAAAGTGGTTAAAATTAACCACGAATTCAAAAACGTTGTTGTTTCACACAAAGCACTTATTGAGGCTGAGTTGGAAGAGCAAAAGAAACAAATCATCGGAGGGCTTGAGAAAGGTCAAGTTCTTGAAGGTACGGTTAAGAACATCACTTCATACGGTGTGTTCATTGACCTTGGTGGTGTTGACGGTTTGATTCACATTACAGACCTTTCTTGGGGTCGCGTGAATCACCCAGAAGAAATCGTATCGCTTGATGAGAAAATTAACGTTGTAATTCTAGATTTCGACGATAATAAGAAACGTATTGCGCTTGGATTGAAACAATTGCAACCACATCCGTGGGATGCATTGAACGAAAGCGTAAATGTTGGAGATAAGGTTAAAGGTAAAGTTGTTGTAATCGCTGATTACGGTGCATTTATTGAAATCGCTCCAGGCGTTGAAGGTTTGATTCACGTTTCTGAAATGTCTTGGTCACAACACCTACGTACGGCTCAGGATTTTATGAAAGTAGGAGATGAAGTAGAAGCAGAGGTATTGACATTAGATCGCGAAGAGCGTAAAATGTCTCTAGGTATCAAGCAATTGATGCCAGATCCATGGGCTGATATCGAAACAAAATATCCTGTTGAGTCTAAGCATAAAGCAACAGTTCGTAACTTCACTAACTTCGGTGTATTCGTAGAATTAGAAGAAGGTGTTGACGGATTGATTCACATTTCTGACCTTTCTTGGCAGAAGAAAATCAAGCATCCATCAGAATTCTGCAAAGTAGGAGATGAGATGGAAGTGGTTGTTTTAGAATTAGATCGTGAAAACAGAAGAATCTCTCTAGGGCGCAAACAATTGGAAGAAAATCCATGGGATGTGTTTGCTTCGACATTCGAAGAAGGATCTGTTCACCAAGGAACTATCATTGAAGAGAAGAAAGACAAAGCGGCTATCGTTTCATTACCTTACGGTGTAGAAGGAATTTGTCCTAAGAAACACCTAAGAAAAGAAGATGGTTCTAATGCACACGCTGATGAGACACTTGATTTCAGAGTGATCGAATTCAACAAAGATGCACGTAAAATTGTCGTTTCTCATACAAGAACGTTCGAAGAAGGTGAAGATCGTCCAACAACTTCGGCTAAGAAGAAGCCAGCTGGAAGAGGCGATAATCAAGCAGTGAAAAACATCAATAGCTCAAACGAGAAATCGACAATGGGAGATTTAGATGCTTTATCTGCATTGAAAAACGAGATGGAAAAAGGAGAAAAGTAATTTCTCTAAGAAGGTTATCGGAAGGTGATCCTCTAAAATAAAAATAAAGCCCTTGCAAGGTCACTAAGCTAAGTCGAAGTGCCGCGTGAGGGCTTTTTCTTTGAATAGATTTATGGCGTATCCTATATTTTGGATACGCTTTTTTTTGTATTTTCAGGGCGCTCAATAAAGCGTATATAGACATGACAAAAGCACTTCCGAATCAAAAAAAGAAATTCCCATTGCACCTAAAAATTCTAATCGGAATGTTCTTGGGAATAGGCTTTGGTTTAGCCATGTGGTATGTTGATGGTGGTAAGGACTTTACCTTAGATTGGATCAAACCTTGGGGATCGATTTTTATAAAATTATTGAAACTAATCGCGATTCCTTTGATCTTAGCTTCGCTTATAAAAGGGATCTCTGACCTTCAGGACATTTCTAAATTTAAAAAGATTGGTGGTCGCTCAATTCTTATTTATGTGGGTACTACGATTATTGCGATAACCATTGGACTGGTGATTGTAAACATCATGCAGCCAGGAGGGGGTGTGTCAGAGGAGACGATTGAGACATTAACGCAGACTTATGGTAATGATCCTGGGATTGTAAATAAAATGGTGGCTGCAGAAAGCCAAAAAAGTGCTGGTCCGCTCCAATTTGTCGAGGATATGGTGCCCTCAAATTTATTTGGAGCCATGGCAGATAACGGAAATATGCTGCAAGTTATCTTCTTCGTTATCTTTTTTGGAGTAGCGATGTTATTGATTCCAGAAGAACGGGTCAAGCCGATCAAGGATTTCTTTGATGCTTTGAATGATGTTGTTTTAAAAATGGTTGACTTAATTATGCTATCAGCTCCATATGCAGTCTTTGCATTATTGGCAGCCGTAGTTGTGTCATCTGAAGATCCCGAAATACTCGTAGCCCTATTATGGTATGCATTAACCGTAATAATAGGTCTCTTATTGATGGTTGGCTTTTATCTATTCTTGATCGGTGTTTTTGTTAAAAAAAGCCCGTTTTGGTTTTTAGAAAAATTGGCTCCTGCGCAGTTATTGGCATTTACAACAAGCAGCAGCGCCGCTACTTTACCAGTCACAATGGAAAGAGTAGAGGAGCACATGGGAGTTGAAAAGGAAGTAGCTTCTTTTGTCCTACCGGTTGGTGCTACCATTAATATGGACGGTACGAGTCTGTATCAAGCTGTTGCTGCCGTATTTATCGCGCAAGCGTTAGGAGTTCCTTTAGATCTGATGGATCAGCTAACGATTGTTCTGACGGCGCTGATGGCATCTATCGGTTCTGCCGCAGTTCCTGGTGCAGGAATGGTCATGCTCGTGATTGTATTACAAGCGGTAGGTAAATTTGAGCCAGATCAGATTGCGATTGGATTAGCATTGATATTTGCTGTTGATAGACCGCTAGATATGTTAAGAACTACCATTAACGTAACCGGTGATGCCACGGTTTCTTTAATTGTTGCCAAATCTATAGGTAAACTAGGTGAGCCACATGTAGAGGATTGGGATGATTATGCAGAGAACTTAAGTCATGACGATCTTGTTCAAGAAAAAAGCGACAAATAATGGGGTATAGAATTTTAGCAATTCTCCTATCGTTAATGACTTTGGGGGCACTCTCTGAACTAAAGCGTATTCTGATCTCCGATGCCGCTGATATCGTTAATAACCGATCCACTCTATTGGTCATGGCATCCGTTTTTACAGGTCTGTTGTTGTTTGGTGCGATATATTGCTGGTGGAAAGCCCTGAAGAAATAGTCCTTAATTCAGCATCTTCCTAATCTTCTCAAACATCTCTAAACAAACCCAGGCATCTGTAGCGGCATAACGAATTTGTTTTTCGTTTAATTCTTTTGCCTCCCAATTAGAAACTTGTGCATTCTTAGAAATTCGAAAACCAAGAATGATTGCAGTCAATTTCCTTAGTCCATTGGCTTCAATTTCCAATTGATTGACCAGTTCGTTGACTTCTTCAAAATGACGTGGTGTGAAGGATTTAATCTTTTTGAGAAATACAAGATCATCTCCTAAGCCAACCCCCACTTTTTTGATATTGGGATTTTCAAAAAGATCGATAATTTCCTGTGCAAGTCCTGTTTTATTGATACGGAATAAATAAACTTTTTCTGGGGTTGCGATTTGTACTAAAGCAACATGATTGTATTGTCCTTTTACAAAAACAGGCTTTGTTTCAGTGTCAAAACCAACAATATCATATTTGTTGATTTCAGCTATAGCAGCCGCTATATTGTCTTTATCCTCTACCAAGACAACAGGTCCTTCGTATCTGTCTAGAGGGAGTTCATTGATGTCTGCTTTGGTTATGTTTGATTCAAACATGTGCCTATTTTGATTTGCTCTAAGATAATCAGAAATTCAATGATAAAAAAGAATTGAAACTGTAGGATACAAAAAAGACCCGCTCACTACATGGGTCTTTTTTATTTGTCAACAGACAAACTATGCAATCAAACTAGTTATTTGTAAAATCTTTTTTCTCTTAGATGCTACAGTTCAAATATGCGAGTTAACTCCTGTAAATAAAAATAGAATGTACGAAAAGCCTATTTTAAAGCATGAAAACGCAATTGAATTGATTAAAACATATTTTGAGACATAAAAAAAGAGGTCAAATTCGACCTCTTTTTGATAATAATCTTTGTTATTTCTTTATTACATGAGCATTCCACCACAAACGTTGATGGTCTGTCCCGTTACATATCCTGACATATCAGAAGCTAAGAAAACCGTTGTATTCGCAACATCATCTGGTGACCCTCCTCTTTTCATTGGAATATTATCACGCCATTCTTGAACTACTTTTTCATCCAATGCAGCTGTCATCTCAGTTTCAATAAACCCTGGAGCAATTGCGTTGCAACGAATATTACGAGACCCTAATTCTTGAGCTACCGATTTTGTAAACCCAATCATTCCGGCCTTAGACGCTGCGTAATTGGCTTGACCTGCATTTCCAGAAACACCAACAACAGAGCTCATATTGATAATTGATCCTCTTCGTGCCTTTAGCATGGGTCTCAAAACAGCTTTTGTTAAGTTAAATGCTGATTTAAGGTTTGTATTGATTACTTCATCCCATTGCTCTTCATTCATACGCATTAAAAGGTTGTCACGCGTAATACCAGCATTATTAACGAGGATATCAATTTGACCGAAAGCTTCCATCACTTCATCAGCCAATTTTTGAGCTGCATCAAATTCAGCCGCATTTGACTTAAATCCACGAGCTTGACCACCATTTGCCGTTAATTCGGTTTCCAAAGCCTTTGCTTTTTCTTCTGAAGATAAATAAGTAAATGCGACGGTCGCTCCTTCAGCGATAAATCGTTCGGCGATTGATTTACCAATGCCACGAGAAGCGCCTGTAATGATGGCTACTTTGCCTTCTAATAATCCCATAGGTTTGTTTTTTTTATTTCGTAAATATAATGAAGAATGTGAATCAAAAAAAAAATCCCGTTCACGCGTCTCAGACGAATAAACGGGATGTTTTAAATGATCTTTTGGTTAGGCTTTTACTTCTACAGCAGCCGGTTCAACCAAGATTCGTCCACAGTGTTCGCAGACGATTAGTTTTTTATGTGCTTTAATATCTAATTGCCGCTGTGGTGGAATCTTGTTAAAGCATCCGCCGCAAGCATCTCTTTCAATCGATACTACCGCTAATCCATTCTTTGAATTATTACGTAGACGATCATAAGCAGTAATCAGACGATCTTCGATGTTTTTTCTTGCTTTCTCGGACTTCTTGATCAACTTTTGCTCATCCTTTTCAGTCTCAGCAGCAATCTCTTCTAATTCCTTACGCTTCAAATCTAAATCAGCTTGTCTTTCCTCTAATTTTTCTTTTGAAGTTGTGATGATCTCCATCTTATGCTCCATATTCACTTTTGATTCGTTGATCTTTTTCTCAGACAACTCAATCTCAAGTCCTTGAAATTCGATTTCTTTTGAAAGTGAATCGAACTCACGGTTGTTTCGCACATTTTTTTGTTGCTCGGTATATTTTTTGATCGCTGCTTTAGCGTCTTTGATCATGTTTTTTCGATCGGAAATGCTAGTTTCCAATTCCTTTAATTCATCTTCCAATTTACCCAATCGTGTTTCCAATCCTGCAACTTCGTCTTCAAGATCTTCTACTTCCAAAGGTAATTCACCTCGGATCGTACGGATACGATCGATTCCTGAATCGATTTGTTGAAGTTCATATAGATTAGTTAGCTTTTCGCCGATTGTTTGGTCTACACCTTTTTTCTTAGCCATGTATTAAAAGTATTTTACCGGATTCGTGTTAATTTCGGTTAAACAGGGTGCAAATGTAGCGAAATTTTTTGTTAAAAGCTCACTCAAAAGATCAATAGTATACTGTTCGCTTTCAAAATGTCCTATGTCCGCAATAATGATCTGATTTTCTGCATCAAAAAACTCATGATACTTAAAATCTCCTGTGATATATATATCCGCTTTTTGAGCCTTCGCAGCACTGAGTAGAAAACTTCCTGAACCTCCGCACCAAGCGACTTTTTTAATAGGTTTATCTAATAAATTGGTGTGGCGAATAATTCGACATTGAAAACGCTCCTTCAGTAATTTTAAAAAAGCTTTTTCATCCATTGGTGTATCCAATTCACCAATCATACCAGCACCTTCGTCTTGATTCTGGTTTAAGAGAGGATAACAATCATAGGCTACTTCTTCATAGGGATGTGCAGCGTTCATTGCGCCGATAATCTTGCCCATTTCATGTGTGCTCGCTAAGACCTCTATTTTTACTTCTTCTTCATGATGACGTTGACCAATTTCTCCGACATACGGATCAGTACCTTCTCCTGCTTTAAATGTTCCTATTCCAGATGAGTTAAAGCTACATTCGTTATAATTGCCAATTTGTCCCGCTCCTGCTTGAAATAGTGCAGTCTTCAATTCTTCTGCATTTTCTTTTGGACAAAAAACAGCAAGTTTGAATAATTTTTGATTGACAGGTGAGAGGATACGTGGGTTGTGGACGCCTAATAAGTCACCAATCTTCTTATTTACACCGAGTTTATAATGGTCTAGATTCGTATGGATTGCATAAATGGCAATATTGTGCTGGATGGCTTTGATCACCGTGCGTTCCACATAATTTTTACCGTTGAATCGTTTTAAACCTTTGAATACAATTGGGTGGTGCGCAATGATTAGATTGCAATTCTTCTGAATGGCTTCATCTACAATCTCTTCGGTACAATCTAAGGCAATGAGTGCATTACTCAACTCCGTGCGCTCATCACCCACGATGAGACCAGCATTGTCATAGGACTCCTGACTAGAAAGAGGTGCTAATGACTCTAAATACTTTGTAATATCCGCTATTTGCATGGCAGCAAAGATAACGGATTAGTTCAAATTTGTCATTTGGTACACTTGGTATAGGGCGAATAAATTCTATTTTTGAGGTAAATTCATGTTTTTATGAAATCATATACATTTAAAGGTATTCTTGTGGATACTGGTTTTCAAGGAGAAACAACTATAACTGTTGACGAAGATGGAGTAATAACCGGAATTGAAGAGGGTTCCAAGGAGAATGCTCAATCACTAAATGTATATGCTATTCCAGGTTTTCAAAACGCCCATTCTCATGCTTTTCAATATGCGATGGCCGGCTTAGCTGAAAAACATGCAACGGGTCAAACCCCAGATGATTTCTGGTCTTGGCGCGAAGCTATGTATCAATTAGCGCTTTCGATTTCACCCGGTGATCTGGAGTCTATTGCCACTATGTTGTATTCAGAGATGCTGCGTCATGGATACACAAATGTTGCTGAATTTCATTATGTGCATCATGATAAAAATGGGCAACCATTTTCAAATCTTTCCGAAATGGGAGAGAGGCTGATTAAAGCGGCAAAAAAAGTTGGAATAGGCATTACATTAGTTCCGATTTTTTATCAAAAAGGGGGCTTTGGTAAACCACCGGTAAATGGACAGAAACGATTTATTTCTGAGCATCTAGATGACTACCTTCGGTTATTAGAGGCCTCGACAAAATCGGCTGAATTATATGATAATGCGAATGTTGGCATTGGAATTCATTCCATGCGCGGAGTTGAGCCCGAGGTAATTGCGGAGATTGCTAAAAACGGACTACAGGATATTCCTTTTCATATTCATATATCAGAGCAACTGAAGGAAATTGATGATAGTTTGGCTTATTTGGGGCAGCGTCCGGTGGAGTGGTTATCAAATCATGTGGAATTGAATGGTCGTTATCATTTAGTACATGCAACGCATTTGACAGAGCATGAAACCGATGATTTAGCGAACTCTGGTGCGCATGTGGTCTTATGCCCTTCAACAGAAGGGAATTTAGGAGATGGTATTTTTCCATTAAGAAGATTTCAAGAAAAAGGGGGGAAGTGGAGTATTGGTACAGACAGTCACGTTGGGTTAAATCCTTTCGAGGAATTAAGAATATTGGATTATGGGCAACGATTGATGAGTCATAAGCGGAACACATTTTATTCAAAAGAAGAAGGCGATAGTGGTATATTTGGCATTAAAATGGCCTTGTTGTCCGGTCGAAAAGCTATGAATAATTGTGATGAAAGTTTTTTTGCCATCGGTCAACCCTTAAATGCTGTTTTAATGGATGCTGATGCACCTTTATTAGCTTCTGCATCCTTAGAAAACTTAGCTTCAACTATTGTATATGCAATAGATTCTTCCATGCAATGGGGTACTATTTCAAAAGGAAAGCTCTTGGTAGAGTCAGGTAAACATGAAGATCAAGAAGAAATTCGCGCTGGTTTTATCAAAACAATGAATGATTTGGGGTCTCGAATGTAGTAACTTAATTCGCTTGTTCAAAGCGTTCTTTTAGAATGGCCTCTACTGTATCACTTTTTTTAACCACCTTTTTGGCCCATTGCAAGCGAATCGCGTCTTGCTCTTGTTCGCTGAGCTGCCATTGAATGGATTCATCTTTACGCATGCGTTCTGTCACATTAAAAAGCGCAAGCGCAACTGATACGGAGATATTATAGCTTTCAGTAAAACCATACATCGGTAACTTTACATAGGCGTCGGATGCCTCTAAAGCTTCCTCCGTCAATCCTGATTTTTCAGTACCAAAAAGCAGCGCGATTGGCTGATCTACAGGAAGTTCATCAATTCCGCAATCATCGGTATGTGGTGTTGTTGCGATAATTTTATAACCTTGACGCTTCAGCTCGTTGATGCAATCAATTGTGTTTTCCTCCTTTTGGTTATACCGATTTATGTTCAACCACTTTGACGATCCCATATCAATTTCCTTGTTAGGGGCATATTGATTACTATTTTCAATCACATGGACATCTTGTACTCCAAAACAATCGCATGAACGAAGAACAGCCGCTGCATTATGAGGTTGGAATAAGTTCTCCAATACAACCGTAATATGACGCGTACGGTCTTTTATTATCCGATCGAAGAGCTCTTGTTTATTATCAGAGATGTGCTCATAGAATTTTTCGAGCAGCCATTTTTCTTTGTTCATGGCACAAATTTATGAAAGATTATGTGGATTTCTGCTAAGGAGGCCAAAGCACAATAAAAAAGTCCCCTTCCGGAAATTCCGAAAGGGGACTAAAATTTAAAAAAAAGTAATGCTTAGTTTACTTTTCCAGAAAGGTCAGCACCTGCTTTGAACTTAACAACGTTCTTTGCAGAGATTTTGATTTCTTTACCTGTTTGAGGGTTTCTTCCAGTTCTTGCAGCTCTTTTAGAGATAGAGAATGATCCGAATCCTACCAATGCTACTTTGTCACCTTTTTTCAAAGCTCCTTCAGTTGCAGAAATGAATCCTTCTAATGCTCTCTTAGAATCTGCTTTTGACAATCCTGAGTTTGATGCAATTGCATCTACTAATTCTGATTTGTTCATAATCAAATATTTTTAATGGTTAATAATTTAATGTCAGAGCAAATATATCTGAAAATCCTTATTCTCCAAGGATTACAGGCAAAAACACCCCTATTTTGTTAATAAAATCGGCAAAATGTTGATAAGTGCATCCAAAACGTCCTATTTATGGGGGGTTTAAGCTCTTTTAGTTACTGTTGATAAAGATGCGGTCTGCTCCAGTAAATTTTGGAGACTGTATAGATAACACTTTAACTGGCGCAGAAGAAAGGACATTTAGACCATGTGGAGTTCCTTTTGGAATGGTGAAAAAATCTCCTTTTTGAATGACGAATTTTTCGTCACCGAGTATCATTTCACCTTTTCCTGAGATAACATAGATGTTTTCAGTGTGATGTGCGTGTTTATGTAATCGAACATCATTATGCACCCAAATAATAAAAGAGGTTTGTTCATCCGAGTCTGAGACCTTCTTTACATATATGTTTTCGAAATCTTCGCCTGGCTTTTCTTTTTTTAAGCGATAAACGTCTTGGGCTATAACACCAACTGCGATGGCCATGAGTAAGAGAAAGATTGTTTTTTTCATGAATTGCTGGTTTGATAATAGAGGGAAAAGTTATTATGTTGTGATGAAAGCTTAGAGATCAAAGGATGAAGGAGTTCCGTTTATGGTTAATTCAGTTCAGTTCTGTCAACTTGTTTTAGAGGTATAAATGAATGATTTGAGCGGATTAATCTATCAGCAATATTGCGTTGGTTAAATCATAACCTTTAAGGAAAGCATCTGCCGACATCCGTTTTTTTCCTTCCAATTGCAACTCCAAAATTTCAACCCATCCATCTGCTGAACCAAAAAATAATTGATCACCCTCATGTTTAATCGCCGCGCTATGATCTTTACCATCCACGGTGCGTTTAACCTTAAATAATTTCATGGATTTTACTTTGCCATCCATTTCAATATTTGTCCAGGCCGTCGGGTAGGGAGATAGACCTCTAATTTTATTAAAGATATAGTCGGTAGAATTTGACCAATCAATCTTACAATCGGCCTTGAAAATCTTTGGAGCATGTCTGATATTCGAAAGATCAAATTCTTTCTGAGGTTTCGCTTTAGCGGATCCGTCAAAAATCGCCTCCACTGTTTTTACTAACAAAGAGGCGCCTTTTACCATTAATTTGTCATGAATAGTTCCAGCGGTGTCCTCTTCTTGAATGGGAAGGGTAACATTGTCAATTATCTTGCCTGTATCAATTTCCTTTTCAATAAAAAATGTTGTAGCACCTGTTTCAAGCTCTCCGTTTATGACTGCCCAATTGATTGGAGCTGCCCCTCGGTACTGCGGTAGCAATGAGCCATGTAAGTTGATTGTTCCTTTCGGTGGCATTGACCATACCATTTCGGGTAGCATCCTGAATGCAACAACGACAAAAAGATCAGCATTCAATTTTTTTAAAGCCTCATTGAATTCAGTTGACTTTAGCTTCTCTGGTTGCAATACATCTAATTCATGATCCAAAGCAAATTGCTTCACCGCTGAATATCGTATTTTTTGACCTCTACCTGCCGGTCGGTCTGGTGCTGTAACCACAGCCGCAATTTCATGTCCTGCTTCTATGAGTTGTTTTAATGATTCCACCGCAAAGTCTGGCGTCCCCATAAAGACAATTTTATTGGTCATTCTTTAAATATTTTTGACGGTAATATAATAAATAGGATAGACTGAAAATACCCAGGGATATAAAATAGACATACTCCACCCACCACACTTCAGTTATACTCCATTGCCATTTCTCGATGAAAAAATAACAGGCGAGCAGGTAAACTGCAATGGCAGCCATTTCAATTATAAAGGAAATTGTCGTTTTACCTAAACCGGAAATCGTATTAAACCAGACAACCACAACAGAAAAGATGAGGACAGAGCCACTGACAAACTTTAGTATTTTAACACTGTTAGCCAGAACATCAGGCGAAATAACCGGGTTTTGATCTACTAAAGCGATAAGCTGTTCGGGGTATAATAAAGCGCCGTGAAAAAAGAAGAGTGTAAACATTACAGATAGAACTATAATACGGAATTGTATAGCACCAATCTCATTTTGATGACCTTGCCCCACCATGGTACTGATCACCGTTTTGGTTGACGCTGCAAATCCAAAAATGGGAACAAAGGCTAAAAAGTACATATAACGAATATTGTGCGCGGTTTCTAAATTCGATGTGCCCATGTGCTCAATCATAATAAAAAACACCAGCCATGTGCTTAATGAAGCAATACCTTGTAGCATTAACGGAATACTTAATCGAAATAAGTATAAATAGGATTTTAATTTAAACGTGACTTGTTTTAAACGGTAGGCATATTGCTCAAACGCTTGTGATTGCAATAAATAAATCCATAGAAATAAAAAGCCAGCAAATTCAGATAATCCAGAAGCGAGTGGTGCACCGCCTAATCCTAATTTGGGTAGCCGAAAATGACCATAGATCAAACCATAATCAAGAAAAACATTGATTCCAGCTACGATTACTGTTGAGAATAGTATAACTCTTGTTCTACCTAATCCAACAAAAAATGCAACAAGCACTAAGTACTGCGCCGCGAATAACAAGCCAAAAATTCGAATGCTTACGAATTCGTTCATCGCCTCACCAAGCGCAGCTGATTTGGAAAAGCTTTCAATGATCCAAGGTGATAATGGAATGACCGTAGCTATAATTGCGACAGCCATGAAGAATTGATAGAATTGGGTATGCCAAAGAATTTGACCAATCTTGGTGAAATTTCCTTCACCATTCTTTCTAGCAATATCAATTTGTGCGCCGTCGGCCAAACCTCGCGCTAGCATAAATACAGACGCGTATACTAAGCTACCGTTACCCACAGCTCCTATAGCTATTTCCCCTAAATTACTTACGAAAATAGCATCCGTGATTGTCACAATTGCCTGCACAAATGTTCCGATCATTAACGGAAGAGTGATTAATAATATCCGTTTATATGTAAATTCAGTTTGTAACATTTTACTCAACCTGAATCACTAATCCTTTGAGGTATTCACCTTCTGGATGAGTCGAGCTTACCGGGTGGTCAGCTGGTTGGTGGAGTTGCTCAAGGATACGCACTTTTCGACCAGCAGCAATAGCAGCAGCAATAATTGTATTATTAAATAATACTTTGTCTACCACTTGCGAACAACTGAACGTAAAAATCATGCCGCCAGGTTTAATCTGACGAATAGCATGCGCATTCAAGCGCTTATAGCCTTGTATAGCATTGTGTTTTGCACTTCGATGTTTGGCAAATGCCGGCGGATCTAATATAATAATATCAAAATCTTCAGGTAATTCTTTGATGTATTCCATAGCATCGGCTACGATTGACTTGTGTTGATCTTCAGAAAAACCGCCCAACTCTATATTTTCATCCGTTAAGTCAATGGCTTTTTGAGAAGCGTCTAATGAGTGAACCAATTGAGCTCCTGCGTTTAAAGCAAAAACTGAGAACCCTCCTGAATAACAGAACGTATTCAGGATTTTTTTGCCCTTTGCGTATTTCGCTAACAATTGACGGTTCTCGCGCTGATCGATAAAGAATCCAGTTTTTTGCCCCGTTACCCAATTGATAGCAAATTTATTTCCATATTCTAAAGCAATTTGCGGAGTTTCTGCCTCACCATGAATATAACCATCATCATCGTAATCGTTGAAGTTTTTAGGCAAGGTACTTGAACTTTTTAGATAGATCGATTTTAGGCGATCTCCAATAACTGTGATTAATGCTGACTTTATTTTTTCAATATCCATGTACATACCAATGCTATGACATTGGATGACCAGATGTCCATTATAATGATCGATAATCAATCCAGGCAAGAAATCACCTTCAGCATGTATGAGCCGAAAAATATTTGTTGAAGCATCGTCCGTCAATCCAAGCGATTTTCTCAAATTCCATGCAGAAGCGATGCGCGCCTCATATAAGTTATCTTGCAGCTCTTCATGCTCAAATAACAAAACTCGGACAGCAATACTTCCATCTTGATAATGCCCATAACCCAAGTGTCTGCCTTTGTTGGCAACGACTTCAACAAAACTACCTTCTTGAACAGGACCTTCAATCGATTTGATGGCGCCTGAAAATATCCAAGGATGGTTTCGTACTATTGATTTGTCTTTTCCGGGCTTGAGTCTTATTATCGCTTCCACTTCAATGAATTTTAATGCCTGCGAAAATACGAATTAAGCAAGGATTAGCGGCTGGAGAAAGAAGGAAAAGTGATTTAGGATCGAAATTAATGCAACCATTTTTTACGATCTGCATGAGAACTTAACCAAACAGAGAAGATGCCAATAATAATAACCAAGGTTGGTAATATGGCAGCTTGCACACCAAGATATTCCATAGCATCGGTCATTAGCAGGTTATGTGTCATTTGCATAATAACGGCAATCAGGGAAATCACGAATATGAATTTTGCCAAACGTCTTTTTATGGCAAGTAAGAGAGCCGCAACAAAACCTGAGATACTCGCCAAAGCAAAAACAAGCGTTGACCAGAGAGGGTATTGCGTATACAATATCTCCATGGCAGGATCATTAAGGATTGTTGGATCATTCACCAGTGTTATGTGTGTATAGAGTGACAATACACCAATTAAATTCCAGCAAATGAGTAGAATGGAAACAAAGAGAAACCAAATAGGTGCTTTGCGTTTTACGCTCATATACAATCGGTATTGAATTGATTCTTAGGTTCATTCAATATTAGAAAAAATAATCGAATAATCCGATTCAAGAATAAACAACCCGTTTCAAGGATGGTGAGATGGTATAAATATATCAACCTAATTGCGCGCTCCAAAAATAGCGCTACCAACCCTAACCATCGTGCTGCCTTCGTCTATTGCAACAAGATAGTCTCCACTCATACCCATTGAAATTTCTTTGAAATAATCAGCTTGTCGGAATATACCATTTTTTAAATCTTGAAAATAATCGGCCAGACTTTGGAATTCAGAACGGATGATTGCCTCGTCATCTGTAAACGTAGCCATGCCCATTACGCCTATAATTCTGACGTTTTTCAACTCAAAGAAGGTTTGATCATCAACCATTTCTTGAATTTCTTTCATGTCAAAACCAAACTTGCTGCTCTCTTGTGCAATGTGAAATTGTAATAAAACATCAATGATCCGTTCATTCCGCTCGGCTTGTTTGTTGATTTCGGTTAAGAGTTTAAATGAATCTACACCATGAATGAGATGAACAAATGCGGCTATTTTTTTAACCTTTTTCGTTTGCAAATGGCCAATCATATGCCAGTTGATATCTTTTGGTAAGATTGCTTCTTTATCAACCAACTCATTAACTCTATTCTCGCCAAAATCTCTTTGTCCAGCTTCATAAGCCTGCTGTAAAAGTTCCACAGGCTTTGTTTTTGATACGGCAATGAGCTTTACGTATACGGGGATGTGAGAAAGAATTTTTTCTAAATTTTCTTTAATCATAAGAGACGATTAATCATTTAAAGGGAAAATAGTGAGCCCACTCCTTAATTTAGGTTCGATCCATGTCGATTTTGGGGGCATGATGAGGTCTTCATCAGCAACTTCTTTCAGATGCTCAACCGGAACAGGAAACAATCCAAAACCGAGGATAAATTCATCCTCATCCACTTTGTTTTCAATACCTACCATTCCCTTCTGGCCGTGAATAAATCCAACACGTTTATCTGTTTTCAGATCATGAATATTGAGAATAGGGGTCAAGATGTTTTTAGTTAAGATATCAGTGTCTAGTCGAAAAACAGGATGCTCGCGATCAAAACTTCCTTCCTTCGCAGTAAGTTTATACCATTGTTTGTTGAGATACATGCTAATCTCATGCAATCCCATTGGTGCAGCATCCTCGTGTAAAATCTTAGTCACAATAAATTGCTTTTCCAGCGCCTTTAAAAACTCCTGCCGCGATAGTCCATTCAAGTCACGAATTAATCGATTATAATCATAGATCTTGATGCGATCTTCGGACATAAAACAAGCTAGAAAATGTTTTTGATTGGAGTGCTTCGTTTCCTTCAACCCTGCGTAATATCGTGCAGCAGATGCACAACGGTGGTGACCGTCGGCGATATATACGTCCTTAATGTTGGTATAGACTTCTTGAATTTCTTTTATAATTTGTGGGTCTGAAACTGGCCATATTTCATGCTTGCCTTTGTCCCATGAAGTGAATTCGTACTCTGGACGCACCAGCATTAATGGCGCCAGAATCACATCAATCTCTCGCTTTTTCCGATGAAATAAGACGACGGGTTCTGCATGGAATTCAACGATGTTTAGATAGTTAGAAAATACATCTTCACGATCCGTTATTGTTTCTTCATGTTTTTTAATATGCCCTTCAGTGTATTGATCAATATAAGCTCCGCCAATGATACCAACAAAAACATGATCCTCTATGGTTTGACGATAGATATAAAATGACTCTTCTTCTTCTTGAATAAAAATACCTTCTCGAATAAATTCATCAAACTTATTTCTGATTTTCTGAAACCGCTCGGGTGTGTTCGGTTCAGTCTTGTCGTCTGTGTGAAACTCTGGATTGATAACGTGCAGAAAGGTATAAGGATTATTTTCCAATTTTGCTTTTAACACGACTTGGTTATAAGCATAATAAGGTCTCGTCGCCACAAGGTAGGCTTTGTCACGCGTTGGTCTGATGGCTCTGAAGGGCTTAATTACGGTCACTTATAATGTGTTTTAATGGTTTTACGAATTTACAAAGAGTCAGGCAGAATCTTAAGTTACTGTGGCTATAATTTTACGAGAACCAGCATGATTTCTAAATTCCCCTAAATAAATCCCTTGCCAAGTCCCCATGTTAAGTTTATAATCGGTAATGGGTATGGTTATCGTCGTGCCCATGAGCATTGCTTTAATATGGGCGGGCATATCATCGGCCCCTTCAAAAGTATGCTCGTAATAAGGTTCGTCTTCTTTTACGTTTCGATTGATCCAATTGTTCAAGTCCGTTCTAACCGTCGGATCTGCATTTTCATTGATGCAGATTCCGGCAGAAGTATGCTGTATAAAAAGGTGGAGCACACCAAATTGGGGAAGTTCGGGAAGGTTTTCTAGAATTTTTTGGGTGATGAGGTGAATACCTCTATTGTATGCGGGTAATATAATTTTTGTCTGTTGCATTCTTTTTTTTAAACGATTCTACAGTCCTTATGTTCGATCAAATTTCGTAAATTTCTGCAAACACCTTAAATTTCAACATTTATGAATAAGATTGTTCTTGTGATTATAGCTCTAATCTGCTTTATCGGAGCAACTGTGATGTATGTAATAGGTTCTGACCCGAGTCATTTGTCAGAATTAAAGGATTATTGGTATCTACCTATTCCGTTAGGAATTATTGCGCTCTTTGGCTTAGTGCAAAAGAAACAACCGCCGGTTGAATAGATTCTTCATTATTCTTGCTTAGTTGTATAAACGCCATTTCGAAGATATACAATGAATAGAAAGATCGCCATCAAAAAAGGATAAATGTAGAAGGGTACATAAGGAACCAGTATAAACCTAAGAACGAAAATAGATGCTAAAAACAACCCCAAATGTAGTAATCTATTTTTAAGTTCATATTTGCTAGAAAATAAATACAGAACGGGGACACCAGATCCTATTATTATAAAGGGAAATAGGCGCAGCGGCGTTAGGGCAACAACTGAGGCACCAATCATTATGAATGAATAATAGTGCCATTTTTTGGGATGTTCGATTTCTAACAGGAACAAGGCTAGGAAAAGTCCAAAACTAAGAACTCCAAATATGACGGAAAACAACGTAATCAAATCAATAGCGTCTTATTGAATGATAATGGTGGGTATAGGTGTCTAAATCTTCTCGATAAATCCCTTTTTCATCAAAAGGATCCTCTCGGACGTAGCCTGCGGCATGAACAATCGTATTCTTATTAGTTAGTATGCCAACGTGGTGAACCTTCCCTTTGGAATTGATAAAAAACGGCACGTCTCCTGGCTGACGATCCTCAAAATCAATAGCTTCTCCTTCAAAAACTTGCTGAGAGGCATCTCGCGGTAATAAAGTGCCAAACACTTTGAAAACATTTTGAATCAATCCAGAGCAATCAATCCCAAAGATGCTTTTACCTCCCCACAAATAGGGTGTGTTCAGATAGGCCTTTGATGTCGTAATCAAATCAGTGTCAAACTGATTCGGTAATTGGTTAAGTGTATAGATCTCATGGCCATATATTAGATCTTTTCCGTTGAGGTTGCGCAATGCAGCACCAAGCATTACATTTTGCTGACCTCTTGGTCCAACCATTGGTAATAATGGATCTTGGACATAGGTCACATCACCATTTTTGAGGGTGTTAAATTCATCCTGATCCAAATATGAGAGTTGTTTAAAGTCCATCCAACCTTCATAATTCTCACCTTCTAATCGTACATGGATCCAAGGTTGTCCTTTTTCTATGATCGTAACCAGATCGCCAAATAAAATTTGCGTTACAATTTCTGATTCATCTGAAGCGGCCGCGCGAATTGGGGCGACGGAAAGATTGGCAATTCCGAAGTCTTTAATTTCTAACTTTATTTTCTTCTGCATGGATTTAATTTCGATTCTCGTAAAACTAATAATCAGAAATTAAATTAGGCGCTTAACACGCTATTTATTTACTGGCGACGGACACTTCTTGACCTCACCAAACTCTTGCTTCTGTTAAACTTCCAAATATTTGAGTAGGATATTTTGGTTTAAAGAAATTCATATAAAACTTAACGAGAATTCTTATCCCTAAACTATTCAAGACAATGGCTGACTTTTCAATTTGGGGAATGCTCGGAGCTTCTTTCGCAAAATACCGTTGAACATCTTGAGGCATATTTCCAAAAGAATTCTCGAAATTGATGAGTAGTCGAAACGATTCTGTCCCAACATGCTTGAGAATATGCTTGTCCATCTGCCGGGCAGTTTCCATCGTTATTTCAAATTCTTTAGGGTAATGAATTTCGATCCTCTTCTGCGGATAAAAGCGCACGGATATCTCATCTAAAACAATTTCATGTACGGGAGCATGATGCATAGTCTCCCTAAATTAAAATAAAATCAATGGAATGTCAAAATTTTGACCTAAAACTGCAAACGGAACTGTCCTCCAAAATAAGAATCATTGAAGGTTGGCACGAAGCTCATGTTCAATTGACTCGTGCGATTATTTTTACCTTTAAAAGGTTTCCAGTTTTTGAGCGGTTCAAAATAATAAATGGTATTCGTAACCAGCATACCAATCCCTGCCCCTAGCAGAACATCAGGCACCCAATGGCGATTATTTAAGACTCTTAAAACTCCCGTTGGAATGGAGAAAAGAAAACCACTAGCAGCCAATAATGGAGCCGTGTCTCTAAATTCATTAAATAAGACCTGGCTTTGCACAAAAGCTTGAGAAGTATGCCCAGACGGATATGCGTTTGCAGCTCCATTCTTTGGCCGTTGAATGCGCAGCATATATTTTAAACCTAAAACAATTCCAGAGGTTATTGCTTCAGACATAATCAGAAATTTTGTTTGATTCCAAACCGTGTTTCTTGCCGGAACTTTGAACAGGTCAGCAGCATACATGGTGACGATAGGTCCATAATGAATCCAATCGTCAACGTGGGTTCTAAAAGTGTCCACCACAAAGGAACGTGCCATTTCTTGTAAGCCATATTTAGTCGAATCACGCAATAGATCAACGCTAATTAAACCTAAGGTCGCTGGTCCCCAAGCACGACTGAAATAACTGTCATTTTTCTTAGAGAGAAATGTTTTCGGTTGCTGAATAACCTCGGTGTCCATGATAGTTGGAATAGAATCATTCTGGCCAAATCCAGTAAGTTGAATCGTGAAGATTAAAACCAATAGGAGCTTAAGTTTCATGCTTGCGGTGCTTTGGTTTCAAAGATAATAATTTTGATTCGATAAAATAATAACTCAAAGATGCGATTCCAACAGTCAATCCAAATGAAATAACAAAGTAGAGCAGTATCCCTAAGTAGACCGGTAAATCACCAAAATCAACCCAACGCGTCATCAAAAACATGACCACTAAATGGTACATATAAAGCCCGTAAGATATCTTACCCAGATAGTTGAAAGGGAGAATCATACCGAGTGGATAAAAAGCTTTTTCGTCCTTCACCTGATCTATAATGACAAATGCGAAAAACAAAGACAGAATAAACCGTTCAAAGATCACCATTTCACCCATAAATAACTTGTTTTTTGCAATGCATAAGAAAAAGCCAAAAACATATCCGAATAAAACCCACCCTTGGTTTAAGTTTTGCACCCATTTTATCCAGCGCTGACCTTCAAATAGAGCAATGCCAATAATGGCTCCAATCAAAATGTCTTGTGCAACGGCGAGGGTATGGTGATAGAGAACGCGCTCATCTTGCCAATGCTCAAACCGAAACCAAAAAGAAAGAAGGTATAAAACAATGATTAAAGAATAAGGATGAAATTTTTTGAGTCGAAATAAAAGAAATAATGCAAATCCCCAAAATAAATAGAATTGCTCCTCTACAGAGACCGACCAAGGTGCGGTTAAAAAATTGATTGGATCTAAAGCGCCATACCATATCTCATCAAAATTGGCTAAAAACAGAAAATAATTTTCAGCCTGATGAAAAGTAGTATAGTCAGAAAAAATCAATGGAAACAAGAAAAAACCAATACCACCTATGATAAAATAAAGGGGCCAGATCCTCAACGTTCGGCGGATTAAGAATCGACCGAGATGAAATTGACCATATTGTTTGCGCTCTTGTAGAATTAGGTAGGTAATCAGAAACCCACTTAAAATAAAAAAGAAGTTAACCCCCAAACCACCTTTCCCGGTGAAAATATAGATGACATTAAACCATGAAGCTTCGGTAAGGTTAGGATAAATCGCTCTAATTTCATTTGAGAAATGAAGAGTAAAAACTGCAAAAGCTGCTAGAAACCGAGTCGCATCCAGGTTAGGAAAATAGACAGTATGGAAATTTTCGGGTTCTTGATTGTACAAAAGCGCAGATTGATTAATTTTGTCACAAATTTAATTGAAATTGGGAAATAAGGAAATATTTGATATAGCGATCATTGGAGGCGGTATTGTGGGGGCTGCAACTTTTTACAAATTGCAGTTACGCAATCCAGACTTACGGATCGTCTTAATCGAAAAAGAAGATCGCTTAGCCGGTCATCAAACAGGACATAATTCAGGAGTGATCCATTCAGGATTATACTATACACCAGGTTCGTTAAAAGCTCAAAACTGTGTAAAAGGTCGCCACGAATTGGTTGCTTTTGCAAAAGAATATGGAGTTAAACACGATGTTTGTGGAAAAGTGGTAGTAGCTAAGAGCAAAGAAGAATTACCTTTTATGGAGAAGATCTTTAATACAGGTCTTGAAAACAAAATTGAAGGTATTCAGAAAATCACGGCAGACGAAGTAAAGGAGATTGAACCTTTTGTTGAGTCAGTTGGTGGAATTCACGTTCCGGTGACAGGAATCATAGATTTTGTTGGGGCAACCAATAAAATGGCTGCAGTGGCGCTTGCAAAGCAGGCACATTCAAAAATGATTCTCGGTGAAAAAGTGATCGCTATCAATACGATCGCTGAAGGGAAAGAGGTTGTGATGGAGCACAAGACCGTTAAGGCTAAGAAATTGATTTTCTGTGCAGGCTTGCAAGCGGATCGTATGGCTCGAAAAGATAATGTTGAGCTAAAAGAAAAAGTCGTTGGTTTTAGAGGTGATTATTACGAATTAACCGATCAAGCGAAACATAAAGTAAAACATTTAATTTATCCCGTACCTAACCCGGCTTTTCCATTTTTAGGTGTTCATTTTACCAGAATGACGAATGGAGAAACTGAATGTGGACCAAATGCAGTGTTTACGTTTAAGCGAGAAGGTTATGGTAAAACGGATTTCAGTTGGAAGGACTCTTTTGATGCCTTGACATACGGCGGAACATGGAAGTTGTTTTTTGGAAATATGAAATTTGGAATCAATGAGTATAGAAGAGCTTTTTCAAAGCGCTTGTTTTTGAAAACACTCCAAACAATGATTCCTTCATTGACCATGGACGATATTAAACCAGGTCGTTCTGGGGTACGTGCATTGCTTTTAGGAACAGATGGAGATACCCGCGATGATTTCCGTATAGAGCATACAGAAGACAGTATTCACGTCTTAAATGCACCTTCTCCTGCTGCAACCGCATCACTAGCAATAGGAGATTACGTGGCGGAAATGGCTGAAAAGCAGTTTAATTTAAAGACCACGACTATCGTTACAGAATAAAAAGGTTTGAAAGAATACAGAAGCGCTTCGTATTTGACGAGGCGCTTTTTTTTGCTAAAATTTTAACCTCGCATTAGGTGTAATGTCTTGATCTGCAAAATCACCGGCTAAGTATTTATAATGCCCAGCAATGGCAATCATACCAGCATTATCGGTGCAATATTGAAACGGAGGGATATACGTTTCCCAACCTTCGCGCCTCCCAATGCGTTCGAGTTCACTTCTTAAAAGTGAGTTGGCTGAAACACCCCCTGCAATGGCGACATACTTAATGTCATGATCTCGCGTGGCTTGAATGAGTTTTTTAAATAGGGATTGAATGATGGTACTTTGGTAAGAAGCACAAATGTCATTTCGGTTCTTTTCAATAAAATCAGGATCTTTTTCAACCTCCTTCTTTAAAAAGTACAATAAACTCGTTTTTAAACCGCTGAAGGTAAAGTTATACTCTTTTAAATTGGATATTGGAAAAGGAAAACGTTTACGATCCCCTTCCTTGGCATAACGATCAATTAACGGACCGCCAGGGTAGGGTAAACCCATAATTTTCGCGGCTTTATCAAAAGCTTCACCAGCGGCGTCGTCAATGGTTTGACCTAAAATCTCCATGTCAAAATAATCGCGAATCAAGACCAATTGGGTATGCCCTCCCGAAACCGTCATACAAATGAATGGAAATTCAGGATAACGTTCTTCCTCGTTTTGAATAAAGTGAGCCAATATATGACCTTGCATGTGGTTCACATTTATGATGGGGATGTCAAGACCGAGTGCAAAGCTCTTCGCGAAGCTGGTTCCGACTATGAGAGACCCCATCAATCCGGGACCTCTTGTAAAGGCCACCGCATCTAGATCTTCTTTCTTTATCCCAGCCGCTTTTATGGCTTTATCCACAACCGGAACAATGTTCTGTTGATGCGCTCTGGAAGCCAATTCGGGTACAACGCCGCCATACTCTTCATGTACCTTTTGATTCGCAACAATATTGGAATAAATTTTGCCGTTCTTTAGAATAGCAGCAGAGGTGTCATCACAGGATGATTCAATTCCTAAAATTATAACATCTTTACCGCCCATTTTTACTATTTTTAGCCAAAAATTTATTCAATCGCAAAACTAAGCAAAATACTGAAAGGAGTAGGCTTCTCAGTCCATCTTTTGATTGAGTTGGTTTTGGTTTTGGTAATCTTTTTAGCCTTTGCTGTTCGGACGTCTTGGTTTCAAACTTATGCTGCACAGCAAGCCGCAGCTTATTTGTCTGGCCAGTGGGGAACGGAAGTTACGATTGATAAGGTCGATCTTGTATTTTTTGATCTTTTTGATATAGAAGGTGTTTATGTGGAGGATGTGAAACACGATACACTGCTGTATGCGCAGCAACTTCGTGTCAATATAGCAGACTTCAATTTGTCAGAACCTTCGGTTGACATAGAAAATGTCGCTTTGACAAAAGCCAATATCTATATCAAGCAGTACGAGGGGGATACCGTCTTTAATTTTCAACATATTATTGATTACTTCGGTACTTCAGAAGATACGAGTTCAACTTCTTTTAAATTGAATGTCAGTCAAATCGATTTAAATGATATCCATTTCATTTATCAAGATCAGAATGCTAGCAAAATGCCTTTTGGTATTGATTATTCTAATCTTGATATCAGCCACCTTCATGGTTCATTCTCGAATTTCGGGATGGAGGATGATTTGATTTATGCTTCGATTCGTGACCTTAGATTTAAGGAGCGAAGTGGGTTGATTATGAGTAAGCTTTCAACGGATTTGAATTTTAGTGACCAAGGAGTCGGACTGAATAAATTGAACATAGCATTAAATAATACCCGAATCAATTCAGATTCGCTTATCCTTCGAACACCGAATGGATCTTCTGATTTCTCTGACTTTGTGAACAAGGTATACTTCAGCGGGAATATTATTAAATCACAGGTTAATCTGACTGATGTGTCCTATTTTGTGCCGGATATTAAAGGCATGGAGGATGTTGTGAATCTTCATAATATCGATATTTCTGGTCCTGTTTATGGTATGCGCTTAAACAATACCGATATTTCTTTGCTTGATTCAACCATTATCAGAGGTAATTTTAGAATTCCGAAAATGGATGATCTAGGAGCGGTATTTCTCGATGAAAGGATTACATATTTTCAGACCACCGTTACGGATATTGAAAACCTTAAATTGACCCCATTCCTAAACGGGCAAGATTACCTTGATTTACCGGTGACCATGCAAAAAGCGGGTGTGATTCGATTAGATAATGGCCATTTTACGGGGACACTGGAAGATTTTGTTGTTGATGGGGATATCTATTCTGGACTTGGAAATGTTTATTCTGAATATGGTTTGCATTTCTGGCTTGACGATGTCCGCGGAAAACAGGTTTATCATTTCAGTTCTTCGGGTGAAAGTCCCGGAAAAGATATTGAACTGGATCATGTGGACTTGGGCGCGCTGACCGGAAATAATCTTTTAGGTGTGACAACCGGTTATATCTCAGTTGGTGAAAGATCTAAAGGTTTGTCGCTGGAGGACATCGATATTCGATTCTTTGGGAAGTTTGAACAACTTGAACTAAATGGCTACAAATATTCGGGTATCAAGATTCAAAAAGGAAGTTTCCGAAATAATGTCTTTACGGGGGCTATTGATGTTGAAGATGACAATTTAAGATTGGTTTATGATGGTTCGGTTGATCTTAAAGGTCAGATGAAATTTGACTTTGACGTAAAAATTGATTCCGCTTATCTAGCTGAGCTGTATGAGAGTAAGCCGGGTATGAAAGAACGATTTGAGTCACGCATCAAAGTAAATATCACCGGAACCTCCATTAATGATTTATTTGGCACCGTTCGTATCAATGATTTAAAGTATCAAGAAGGTGAAATCGACTTCCGACTGGATAGTTTGGACTTGGTGATTGAAAGATCAGATTCTACAGACCATATTGGCATACATAGTGAATTATTGGATATGGATCTAGATGGTAAATTCGATTTGGTGGATATGTGGCCCGTTGTTCAGCATCAACTAGCGCGAGTGGCTGATAATATTATCGAGGATGTTCCAATTGAAGATTCAAAGAATGAGTTTTTCGAATTGTCCATCCACCTCAAGGACATCAATCCACTACTTCAATTTACGGAATATCAAATAGAAGTCGCCAATGGTGCCAAAATTGAAAGTTCATATGATTTAAGAAAATTACGATTGAAGACCAATATCAATGCCGATTATGTGAAATATGAAGGCATGTATTTTGAAGATATTGACTTGCGTAATTATTTTGATAGTGTTAGAGCCAATGTGACGTATCAGGTTGGCAAGATCGAGATTAATGATAGTTTGGGAGTTACCAATGCCGCTATCTTCTCTTATGTCAAAGATAATGAGTTCTCAACCAATATGGGATGGGATGGTTTAGGCAATGTTGAACCCGCTTTATTTGCATTTAATACTACCTTGCACGAGAACAAAGATGTGATCACGGAATTTAAGCCTTCCTTCTTTTTCTTAAAATCACATAAATGGGACATCAGTCCGGATTCAAAATTATTATGGAATAATCTCATTTTTGAGTTTACTGATTTTGATATCCATAGTAATGATCATGTCATTAAGTTAGATGGACGCGTTTCAGAAGATCCAGACGATTGGTTATATGCGCAGGTCAGAGATTTTGAGCTGTCTGATCTGAACGGTATATTGGATGGTATTATTACGATTGATGGTGTTTTGAATATTGATGGAGGCGTTTCTGATGTCTATAATCAAATACGATTCATGGCCCTTTCTGAAATTAAAGACCTCATTATTGACGGCGAAATGGTGGGGGATATTTTGGTTGATAGTAAATGGGATCGTGAAAATGAAAGTGTCTCGCTCAACGGTAACTTAAAGCGTGATAACAAAGAAACCTTCCAGTTCTTAGGGCATTATTTTACAGCTAGAGAGAAAAACAATATCAATTTAGATTTAATTTTTGACTATACTGATATTGGGTTCCTCAATGTCTTTTCTGATCCAGACTTATATACTGAAATAGAAGGTTTGTTGAACGGTAAATTAGAGGTGAGGGGAGAGATAAATGCGCCAAACATAAACGGTGTATTGGATATCGTTACAGCAAATGTGATGGTGCCGATGTTTAATGTTAGTTTCGGAATTTCAGGCGATGTGCATATCACGACGGACAAGATTACAGCAGATTTCCTCAATGTTTATGATCAAGAAGGAAATAATGCTGTCGCTACCATGGAGATCAAGCATGATAAATGGGCCGATTGGCGATATAATGTCGATTTGGTCATGGCAGGTGCGGGAATTTCAGACCGTTTTTTAGTAATGGACACCTACTATAGAGATGGCGATTTCTATTATGGCAAAGCTTATATATCAGGGGATGTTCATATTGATGGAAACTCCGATATGACAGAAGTAACCGTGAATGCGGTGACTGAAACGGGAACCGATATTAGCTTGGCTATGTATGGGGCGGGCGACTTAGAAGAGTCTTCATTTATTGTATTTGACACCATTGTTCCATTGTATGTCAATGCTGCTTCGAATACAGATGAATCCAAGATTGAAACGACAGGTCTTATCATGAATATGAATTTTGACATTACCAAAGAAACGCGAGCAACAATTGTTTTCGATCCCGTTTACGAAGATCAAATTGTCGTCGAGTCAGGTTCAGGTAATATTGCTCTGAATGTGGATGAGTATGGAGAAATGGATATGTTTGGTGATTATACCATTGATAAGGGAGTTTATAATATGCGTGTGAAAGGCGTAGCTCGACGAGATTTTATATTAGAGCCAGGAAGTTCACTTAAATGGACAAAGTCGCCGTATGATGCCTTAATTGATATCGGGGCAACCTATCAGTTAGACCAAATTAATTTCCAACCCATTTTGCCGCCTGGATTAGACAATGAAATCATCGCAGATGTTGACGCTAAATTATTAATGACACGTACCTTGATGGATCCTGATTTAGGATTTGTCATCGAATCAAAAGGGGCGGGAGAATTAGGCACGTCCTCATTAAAAGCGCTGGATAAGGATGAGGTTAAAAAGCAATTTTTTGCTTTGGTAGCCCTTGGTCGATTCTTACCAACGCATGGTAATTCTTCAAACCAAGGATTAGGTTTAACCGGTATTGCCGAGGATCAATTGAATGCCTTCTTAGATAAGTTTGATAATGGTATAGCAGTTGATTTGGATCCGAATGCCGCATCATTCGATTACTCGGTAAACCTTGGCGATAAACTAACGATTACTACAAGTTTAGGCGTTGTTTCAGGGGATGAAGAGAGTACAGGCGGAATAATCGGAGATATTGTTGTAGAATATCAATTAAATGATGACGGAACGTTCACCATCAATGCTTTTAATGAATCCAATCAAGGCGCGGATGCAACAGAAAAAGGACCGTTTACGCAAGGGGTAGGACTCTATTATGAAGAAACCTATAATACCTGGGAACAATTTAAACTACTCCAAGGATTTTTGAATATTTTTAGGTCCAGCGAAAATGACGTGGTCATTCGCAAGAAAAATACAAACGGTAAAAAACGGTCGGTTGACGCAGCGCTCAAAGAGCGTGAAAATGTCGATACTGGCGGGGATAACGATAATAATTAAGATATGAAAAAAGTATTAGTTGCCAATCGTGGCGAAATAGCATTGAGAATCATGAGAACACTGCGCGATATGAATATTCGTAGTGTAGCAGTATATTCAGACGTCGACGCTGATGCACCTTTTGTGAAGTTTGCTGACGAGTCATATTGCTTGGGAGAGGCAACACCTTCTGCGAGTTATTTGAATATGGACAAGATCCTTCGGATTGCAAAACAAACGAATACAGATGGTATCCATCCAGCCTATGGATTTTTATCAGAGAACTCGACTTTCGCAAAACGAGTAGAGGAGGCCGGAATTAAATTTATCGGTCCTGGCACTAAGGCCATTGATGTAATGGGAGATAAATTAGATGCCAAACAAGCCGTTAAGGCATTTGACGTACCAATGGTTCCCGGAACGGATGAGGCTATTACAGATATTGCCGAAGGAAAAAAGATTGCAGAAGGAATTGGTTATCCAATTTTAATTAAAGCCTCTGCCGGAGGTGGTGGAAAAGGAATGCGGGTTGTTGAAAATAACGAAGAATTTGAAAGCCAATTCGACCGCGCTGTTTCAGAAGCTGTATCTTCTTTCGGGAATGGAGCTGTATTCATTGAAAAATTTGTTCAAGAACCAAAACATATCGAGATCCAAATTATTGCGGATCAACATGGTAATGTATTACACTTAAACGAACGCGAATGTTCAATTCAACGTCGTCACCAAAAAGTAGTGGAAGAAGCACCTTCACCAGTAGTAGATGCAGAATTGCGACACCGGATGGGAGAAGCAGCTATCAATGTGGCACGCTCATGCAATTATGAAGGAGTTGGTACGGTAGAGTTTTTATTAGACAAGCATAAGAATTTTTATTTCTTAGAAATGAATACCCGTTTGCAAGTGGAGCATCCCGTAACAGAGATGATTACTGGATTAGATTTAGTTGAAGAGCAAATCAAAATTGCACGCGGAGAAGAACTTTCGTTTAAGCAAGAGGATGTAAAAATTATGGGGCACTCGATTGAAATTCGAGTCTATGCAGAAGATCCTGAAAATGAATTTTTGCCAGATTTAGGTAAAATAGTTCACTATAAACGCCCAACGGGTCTAGGTGTTCGCGTTGATGATGGTTATGAAGAAGAAATGGCGATTCCATTGACCTATGATCCAATGATTGCAAAACTCATCGTGCATGCTGAAGATCGTGATGCAGCCATTGAAAATACGATCAAAGCGATTGATGATTATGAGATTGCAGGTTTTAGTACGACTTTAGGTTTTTGTCGATTTGCGATTGATCATGAAGAATTTCGAAACGGTAATTTTACCATCAACTTTGTAGGAGAGCATTACAAGCCAGAAATGTTGCGTTCAACGGTTTCTGCAGAAGTATCCAAAGCCGCGTATGCCATTTTCCAAGAAGGCAAAAAAGATCAAGAACTACAAGCTGTTGATCCAGAGGTAACGGATTGGAAAAGGAATCGATAGATAAGATTTAGTCTTTAGGAGGGAATTAATACCCCCGATAAGCCTCAGAACGTTTCATCACCTTCTTAAGTTGCTTGCCGTACTTTTTAAAAGGCTTTTCTTCCTTTTTACTCAGTTCAGTTAATAATCCTTGGCGATACAAACTGTACTCATATAGAAAAAAGGCGTCTTCGCTTTTCTCAGGAAGCTTGTCATCATGGGCAAGCATCCAGAAATAATCAGTAGCAAAAGCATAATCTTCAAGAATTATGGCTATTTCACCAAAGCGAATAAAATCCGAATCAAAGGTTTCCGCGTCGATAAAGAGGTTTTCCATTTCATTGCGAAGCGCTGTATCATAGGCCGATTCTTTCGAGTAGGGGTTTAATTGCTTTTTGCATAACGGAAAATTACTTTTATACAAGGTTAATAATTCAGGTGTCTTGTATTGATCGGTCGAGGGATTATTTATCGTGTCCAGTCCCATCCAAATGATGGCTTGGTTGTTCGCGTGAACTTGTTTGATAGCACCATAATATTTCTTGCGTAACGCTTTTTTTTCTTTCAGTTTGAGCACCAATAGTCGCCAATTAAGTTCTTTTATGAAGTAATGCAAAAGGGTATTGGGCGCCTCAAATTGCAAAATCTGTTGAATGTATAAGCGAGCATAATCAAGTTTTCCGTTTTTGGCTAAGGAGAATACTCGCCGAATGGGATAAAACTGCGGGTCTTTTACGAGGGCTTCCATACGTTTTTTACGATCAGTCGGTGGAGCAGCATCAAAAGTCTTCTTAAAAGCGCTCAGCTCATAAATATCAAGCAATTCATTAATTTTTGAAGACCATTGAATGAGTTCCAGATAGTTCTCCTTGTATGATTTATTATTCCATTGCTGGGTATTTACATTCTGTCTTTTTAAAGCCCAAGGTAAAATGACATTTCTTGCACCTTGTATTATACTGCTGTCGCGAATAATCATAATCACCTCTTGAGGAAGATATAAGGGCCGTATATCTGGTAATTGGTCCCACTTAGTAGATAGGTATTCAGCTATGGGTTCTGAATCTGAATTTAATACGAGCAAAGATGGAGCGTAGCTTTTATTCAATTGAATAACGAAAGAGGTTGGATAAGCAAATGATGTATCTCTTAACCAATTTTTGATAGAGTCATTTACTTCTTCTAGGTAAACTCCAAGCTCGTCGGCATTAAAATTGTAGGTATGTAATGATTCGTGATCGACAAATCCCATATCCGTTGTCACAGGCTGTAACCATGCTTTGACAGGGACAAAAGATAACAATATGATGATGATCCATGTTTTCATAGTACGAAGATAAGGTCTTTTTGTCAACCCTTGGTTTAGTTCACTCGTCAGTTGAATGAATTTAGGATAGTCTGAGGAAATAACTATCTTCAAACCAAATATTAGTATATGTTTAAAAACAGCATTTTAGGATTTCTTATCGTATCGGTATCTCTATTTAATTCGGGGTTTGTCAATGGTCAAGGCTTGGAGAAATGCGATGAAGTGCAATCGTCTTTCAAAGGTGTTTTTACAAATAGCTCAGCTTCTAAACCTGCTGCCAAAAAAATCGAAGGAAACTTGCCAAAAGTCGGTCGAAAAGGAGAAATTCTGGTTGCTTTTGAAAAGGAGCTCTTTGGAGCATTGGTAACCGGTGATTTATTAATTGCAACAGCAGAAGTAACCCGCGTTTCTGGACAAACGATTCAGTTTAAGGTTATTGAGGAGCATTCTCAAATGACTGTAAACGGCAAAAAGAAGAATCATTTTATTAAGAATAAAGAAATTACATTCAATGTATACGACTATGATCAGCCGCATGAGGAAATTATCAAAAATGAAGCTGGAAAAATCATAGCAAAAGGTCAATTTTTCTGCGGCCAAAAACAAGGGGTCTGGGATTATTATTATGAAAATGGGCGTTTGTTTCAACGCTATGAAGTAAACGCAGAGAATAAGATCATCGGCGAGTATGTTGCTTTCCATGAGAATGGTAAACGCAGTATGTTGCTGAATTATAAGGAAGGAAAACCCGTAGGACCCTATGTTCGGTATTATGAAAATGGGTCAGTAAAAGAGAAAGGAACCTATGATGAGGAAGGCAAAACGACAGGAGAAGTATTTACCTATTTTGAAACGGGATCGATGGAATCCAAAAAACACCTCGAAACGGGAGAGTACGAGGAGTATTACAAAAATGGGCAATTGAAACTAAAAGGTTTTTACAGTCCGAACGGTCAAAAAGAAAAGAAGTGGGAGTCATGGTTCAAAGACGGTAATCAACGTTTTGTTATTCATTATAAAGATGGTGTTGAAGTTGGAGATTATGAAGTTTGGTATCCGAATGGTAAATTTCGAGAACGTAGAAAGTATGACCAGATGGGTCTGAAAACGGGAGAGTGGTTGAACTACCAAGAGAATGGGGCCTTATATGAAAAGGTCAATTATGAAAATGATCGCCAAAACGGTGTTTACCAAAAGTATTTTCAGAGTGGGGTATTGGAAGTAGATTGTGTTTATCGCAACGATACCATTCACGGATTGTATAAGGCCTATTCAGAACAAGGGAACTTATTTGAGGAAGGTGTTTATAAAGCCGGTTTAAAAGAGGGCATTTGGAAACGTTTTTTTGAAACAGGGGACGTGCAAATTTCACAACTCTTTAAGAATGATCTGCCAGCGGGACCCTTTGAAGTATATGGTGCACCGGGCAAAATTATCGAAAAAGGAAATCGTGTCGGGGTACATATGGTTGGAGAATTCATACGTTATAGCGAAAAAGGACATGTAATTGAAACTGGAACTTTTAACGAGGAAGGTCAACGGGATGGCTCATGGAAGTTTTACAACGAAGACAAGCAACTCATGGCGAAAGGCAAATTTGTCAATGGCGTAAAAAAGGGTAAGTGGATAGAGCGCAATAAAGAAGGTAAAAAAGAAAAGAAGCATTATAAATAGGGGAGCTGAGCCAACCCATCGTTTATTGAATAACCAATCATCATAACTATGAAATTGTTTTATCAGTCACTTTTTTTATTGAGTCTTTTTCTTTTTGTGATGGCATGTAAAAAAGAGGAGGATGAGCCAATAATCAATACGGAGACCTATGAAGTAGCTCCTAATCTTACCAATGGTGACTATGGTAGTGGAGAAACACCACATTTGGTTATGCGTCATGCGAATGTGAACAGCGACCGATTGATTTTGTTTTTAGGTGGTACATGGAGTAAACCAGATAACTATCAAGAGATTTGCGATTATATCCGAAGTGCTGGTTACCATGTGATTTCTTTGGCTTATCCGAATAATGTGCCGGCTGCTCCATTGGGTGATTCTGAAAACCCAGAAGTGTATAGCCAATACCGACAAGAAATTTGTTACGGAACGCCTATTTCATTGGATGTAACTGTAGACTCTCTAAACAGCATTGATCAGCGTTTTCGTAACTTAATTTCCTATCTCGCGGAAACAAAACCGGAAGAAGGTTGGAGCAATTATGTTTCAGCTGGAGAACCGATTTGGTCAAAAATAACAGTAGCGGGACATTCGCAAGGCTCTGGCCATGCGGGTTATATTGCCAAGCAAGTAGCGATAGATCGGGTGGTTATGTTTGCCGGTCCAAATGATTTTCAGACATCTTCAAGTTCACCAGGTGATTGGTTAGCGGATGGTTCTGCAACAGCGCTCTCTGATTATTATGCCTTTTTACATGCAGAAGATGATGTCGCATCTTATGCCAATCAAGTTGAAAATCTACGCGCGATGAACGTCCTTGGTATTGATGATACTACGATTCAAATTGAAAGTCAGTCAGGTCCAAATTTTGGCGGATACAATTCGTACCACACCAATTTAGAAGTCATTTCTGAACATAGTTCCGTTGCGAACTCGAAATGGCATATGAGTTCATTTTGGAACTACCTTTTTGATTTATTAAACTAGTCACGGACAAATGTAAACAAGGTGCCGTTTAACCACCTTTTAATATTTCGATCCGTTAGAAATTTACCGATATAATAATTTGCACTATCATCAAAAGCCATACTGTTTTTGGCAATTTCCTTTTCTGGACCAACCGTGCCGTAATAGTTAGAATGCACAAAATAGACCGTGTTATTTCGTTTTAACAAGAATCCGACATGCATATCCAAACCAACAATATAGAGGTTGTCCTCGGATGACAATACAGCTTTCAAAGCTTCTGGTTTAGAAGCATATTTGGTCATCTTCTCGCATGTTTGTTCCACAATAGCCTTAGAATACATCTTTGCTAAGTCATAACGATTCCAATTAAACCCCATATGTTTTAGCGTGGTGGATACGAAATAACCACATGCAATTAATTTGTCCGAACCAGGACGGTTGGTATGTCCATTATAATCCCATTTGGTACCTACCCAATGTGGAAAAATGCGATCCTCAAATTGGTGTAAAAAATAAGATCGACAAGAATCCATTGATTGATTCTCCGATTTTAAAGCTAACCGATCAGTTTTAATTTCGCTTAACAACACGTCATAATTTCCCAATTCAGTTTGGGCAGTGCACGTTAAAACAATAATAAGAGAATAAAAGAGGAAGGTATATCGCATAGCTTTTCTTTTTAGAATGCACCATACGATAAAAAGTAACAGATTAGTTCACAAACGTTACTTTACCTATCTGAATCGTTCCGTTGATTTCAATTTGATACAGAAAAACACCTTTTGATTTTAAGCCAAATCGGTTGTTTGTTCCATTCAATTGTTCCTCCAAAACCAATCGCCCATCTAAACCAAAGAGTCGAACAGTACCGTTTTGAGCTGATTCCGTATTAATAACAAGGTCTGAACCACTGGTGAAAACTGAAATTTCATTTTCATTTTCTTCAACACCAGTTCCAAAAGGGTTATAGATTAATTCAATATCATCAATCCACATTTCACTACCGTCCACTGCGATAGTGCTGTCACCTGAGGTGACTACCATTAATGCATAAGTAGGATTGTCGCCAGAAAAATAATTAAACGGTGCAGATACTCTTGTCCATTCTGAAATGCTACCTTCCACATCAATTCGTGCTTTTGCCACCCAGTGTGAAGTAGAGCCTGCTTCTGGAAGTTTGCCTTCTGCTCCGCTAGTATGCAATAGGATTTCTAACTTTCCACGATCACCTCCCTCAGGATTATATTTTACCCAAGCAACCAAACTATCTGGTCGATCTGTAAATGAATAATACCAATCACTATTATCTGTATTGGTGAACACATACCCTTCTTCTGGATCGAAATCGGCATGAACTTGACCATTGGTCATAATACCATTGGCCACAATACCACCAGTAGTTGTGTTTTTTAAACGCGCCGAATAAGTGCCCGTATGCGCATCCGTGCTTTGAAATAATACAATCGGAGCAAAAAAGCCTAAGGCATCTGCTGTTTTTAAAGAACTCCATTCTTCTGGTTCATCCTCAGATCCAGTTACATCTTCCCAGGCGCCTTCAAATCCAGAATTTTCGATTTGAGCTTGTCCAAAACTGATGCCGCATATTAGCAACATAAAAAATAGTAAATGTGTTTTCATAGTTAGTTGGTTTACTGGTAAATGTAATAAAATGATCTTTATGACCAACTAAGTATTGTAAACGAAGGGTTATTTACGTCCGAAATCGGCTGGAATCTCTCCCCACACCTTGGTTTCCCATTTGAGAATAGGGTTTTTGAACGTGTTATTTCTTAACCATTTTTCAGCTCGAGCAATCAAATTACGAACCTCAGGAGGTGGTTGCTTATTCGTTCGGCAAAGCTTTTGGCGAACCCATCCCATGGCAATGCGCGAGTCAGAATAGATCGGCATAGCCTTCATTTTGGGGTCCTTATGACCGTTTAAATAAGCTAATGCATGAACCAGTGCGAGAAACTCACCGATGTTATTCGACCCTTTCTTGTAAGGGCCAACGAGAAAAACAACCTCTTTACTAAACGTCCAAACGCCTTGGTATTCAAAATCGCCTCGACCATTGCAAGCTGCATCCACGGCTAAACTTAATTCAATTGGTTCACCAATTTTTTCTAATTCTGCAACACTCAGGTCTTTGGTTTTTTTATAATCACCATCCTTGTACTTATCAGGGTGCTCTGTAAAAGCTTTTTCAGCCAACTGTTTACTGCCAAAGGTTTTATAAATCGAACCTTTAAAACCTGTAATTTGAGCACGTGCTTCGTCCCAGTCCGTATAGATACCTGGCTTATGCCCGTTCCATACGACATAATAGTATTGCTTTTTACTTGATTTTTTAGCGGGAACAGAATCTGGATCTTTAAAAGCTTTTTTGGCCTGTTCAAGTGAGGTGAATGAGCGAAACTTAGCGTTAGGATACCCTCTGATTTCGCGCTGACAATGTTCCCATGAATCATAGATGCCGGATGTATTGCCTTCCCATACGACGTAATATTTTTGTTGTTTTTTGCTCATTCTTTTAATCGATTGATCGAATAGGTGTCACGCTTTGGTTGATAAAGATCAAAAATAATCTTAATTCAATTGTTCAACAATTTTTTTTACCATTCATCTAAAATTTATACCACTTAAGTAAAAGATCTCCACACAGGAAACAAAAAACATGAAAAACGTTTCCGTTGTATAAAAAGTTTATAAATTTGCACCCATGGAATCGAAGAAGGAAGAACTAATCCAAGAAGCACTTGCTGTCTACATGAAGTTAGGCATCAAAAGTGTGACCATGGATGAAATGGCGAGACAGCTAGGCGTTTCCAAGAAAACTCTGTATCGCTATGTAAGTGATAAAAATGAATTGGTGGAGGCTTGCGTCTTGCATGACCACGAATGTGCAATGTCAGGAATACAGGACATACTGGGTAAGAAATTAAACGCAATCGAAGAATTATTAGAAATTGGAAGGTTTTTAGTAAAAACATTAGGGGGAATCCATCCGTCTATCTTTTTTGATTTGAGCAGATATCATCCAGGTGCTTTAAAGCTAATGCAGACACACAAGCATGAGATTATGCGGGGTATTGTTGTATCCAATTTGATCAGAGGAGTCGATGAAGGCGTATATCGCGAAAACCTAACCCCAGAAATCATGTCGCGGTTGCACATGGGAATTATGGACATGGTCATGTCAGGAGAAGTGATTCCAATCGACGAATACAGAGTGGATGAAGTGTATTCAGAATTTTTCCGATACCACATCAGGGGGATTGCAAGTAAAAAAGGATTAGAATATTTAAAAGAATTAGTTCGAAAAGATGAAAACTTATAAGTCAATATTAACGATTGGATTAGCACTTGTTTTTGGTGGAGTCCAGGCGCAAGAATCCACTGCATTTTCGCTCACTGAAGCTGAAGAATACGCAGTTAGTCACAATGAAGCAGTAAAAAATGCATTATTAGACATTGAAATCGCTCGTAAAAAAGTATGGGAAACTACTGCGATTGGATTGCTGCAAGTGAATATGGAAGGGCAATACCAACAGCTATTGGATATTCCAGTGTCAGTGGTGGATGCACAATTATTCAACCCAATGGCAGCACCAGGGGAGGTTTTAGAATTCAGAATGGGACAGGAATTTTCATCTAGCCTTGCAATCAATGCTTCGCAGTTGATTTTTGACGGCTCTTATATTGTTGGTCTGCAGTTTTCGCGCTTTTTCCAAAAAATGTCAACAACAGCAGCTAATAATACGCAGCAAGAGGTGAAGGCAATGGTACGCGAGGCATATTATAATGTCTTAATAGCAGAAGAAAACGTGAATATCATGGATTCAATCGCCGGAACGACAGAAAGCCTGTACGAGAAGACTAAAATTTTCGCTGAAACCGGAATGATTCCGCAAGAAGATGCCGATCAGGTTTTAATTGCATTTAACCGTATTTCTATATCAAAAGCTAGCGCTGAGCGTCAGCTAAAGGTAGCCAAGAACTTGTTGAAACTCCAAATGGGATATAGCTTTGATCAACCACTTGAGTTAACGGAATCATTGAATGATGTATTGGAAGCAATGAAGACCAGCAGTCCTTTATTGCAAGGTTCAGACATCAAGACCAATGCGAACTATATCCTAATGGACCAACAACGTCAATTGGATGAGTATAGCTTAAAAAATGAAAAAGCGGCTTATTTGCCGTCAGTCGGAGCCTTCTTTACCCATTCACAAAATGCTTTCCGTAATGAGTTTAACTTTTTCCAGGATTTACCGTGGTATCCAACAACTATTTGGGGTGTTTCCATGCAAGTGCCGATCACAAGCAGTGGACAAAAAATTGTGCGCGTGCAACAAGCAGAAATAAAATTGGAACAAGATCAAAACAATCTAGCTCAAATGGAAAAAACACTGAAATTCCAAGAGTTGCAGTTGATGACATCCTACCAAACAGCGCAAGAAAAAGTAGAACTTGAAAAAACAAATGTTGATTTAGCTCAACGAATTTACAATCGATCTGTTAAACGAAATGAGACTGGAGTTGTATCCGCTTTGGAAATGACACAATTGCAAAATCAATTATTAGAGGCAGAAGGTAATTATATCATGTCTGTAATGGAAATGTTTAAGTTGAAAGTGGAGTTGGATAAACTATATAATCGATAATCATTAATCACAATACAAAAAGGGATTAACGTTCCGCACAAAAACACACAAAATGAAAAAAGAATTGTTATACGCGTTGATGATAGGGGCAACAATGGTTGCTTGTCAAGGTGGTGAAGAAAGCAATCCAGGATTGGATTCCTTGATTTCAAAACGCGACTCACTTAAAACGGTATTGGCAGAGATAAATGCTGATATTGCGGAGTTAGATACTGCGGCGACTAAAGTTATGCCTTTAGTTACGGCAACAACTATTCGCATTGAAGACTTTGCTCATAAAGTAGAAGTGCCCGGAACGGTTGAAACGAACTTGAACGCATTGATCAATGCAGAGGCAAGTGGTGTGATTACAAAGATTCATATCAAAGAAGGTCAAAAGGTAACAAAAGGACAGGCTTTAATTTCGATAGATGCGGAAATTCTCTCTTCAAATATTTCTGAACTAGAGACCTCATTGGAGCTAGCGGAGTATATGTACGAAAAGCAACAGCGCTTGATGGATCAAGGTGTCGGCATTGAGATCGAGTATGAACAAGCAAAGAATCAAAAACTATCGTTAGAAAAGAAGTTGAAGACCTTGCAGTCGCAACGTGGTAAGACTGTTGTGCGCGCGCCATTTACTGGAATCGTTGATGATATTATGGTTAATGTGGGTGAGATGGCAGCGCCTCAATTTCCATTGCTGCGTATTGTGAATAATAATTCGGTAACGATCAATGCATCTTTGTCAGAAAACTTATTGGCAAAGGTCAATGAAGGTACAGCAGTTGAATTGGTTTTTCCTTCAATGAACGATACAACCATCGTTTCAACTATCACTAACAAAGGGAATTATATTGATCCGACAAACAGAACATTCCGTGTTCAAATTGAAATCAAGGACAATAAGGTTTTATTGCCAAATCAATTTGTAGAAGTGAATGTAACGGATTTCACAAGAAAAGAAGCGATGGTGGTTGATGCTGAGTCGATTTTGCAGGATGTAAATAACCGCAACTATGTATATCGCCTTAAAACAACTACAGAGCCTGGTGTTTTTGATGTGGAAAAAGTCTTTCTAGAGGTCTTAAATAAATACAATGGTTTGGCTTGTATCACGGGTGATATCGCTGAAGGTGACTTGATTGTTGTTCAAGGTGGAAAAGGAATCACTGAATCTGACATTGTTAAAATCCAAGAAAGCAAACTATGAGCAAGTCGATAGAGAACCAAAAAGAATTTAAGATATCTTCTTGGGCTGTAGGCAATCGTAAGACGGTCTATTTGCTGATTGGAATTATCTTATTTGGAGGGATCCTGTCATACACCAGTATGCCCAAGGAGAACTTCCCAGAACTACAGATTCCTGAGATTTATGTGGGTATAGCTTATCCTGGTAACTCTCCAGAATTAATTGCAGATAAGATTACTGATCCGATTGAGAAGGAATTAAAGACCATTAAGAATGTCGATGAAATTAAATCATCCTCCATTGATGGTTATGCAACGATTACGATCAAATTTGACTTTAGTGTCACAGCTAAAGAAGGATTGCAAGAAGTGAAAGATGCTGTTGATAAAGCAAGAGCAAGCAAAGACTTCCCAACAGATCTTCCGGTTGAGCCAAATATATTTGAACTGGATGTATCGGAAATGCCGATCATGAACATCAACTTATCATCGAATGAGCATTCGATTTCTGAGCTGAATGATTATGCAGAAATTCTGGAAGAAAAAATCGAAGACCTAGTAGAAATTTCTGAGGTTGACATTCGAGGTACACAGGATCAAGAGATGAAGATCATGGTGGATCCGCGAAAGGCTGAATATGTTGATGTATCGTTTAATGATATCCAAACAGCGATCTCTAATGAAAACTTGACGATGTCAGGAGGGGAGTACCTGGATGGATCAACAAAACGTACGATCCAAATCGACGGAAAGTTTAAAACAGCTGAAGAGATTGGAAATGTTATCGTTAAACAGGAAGATTATAAGCCCGTCTATTTAAAGGATATCGCAGAGATTGCCTTTAAAGATGCAGATACGACATCATACGCAAGAGAGCGCGGTGAAACAGTCGTCATGCTCGACGTTAAAAAACGAAGTGGACAGAACTTGATTGAAGCTTCAGCAAAAATTCAGGAGATTTTGGCAGATGTCGAAGAGAATCGCATCATTCCAACAAATATTGGTATTTCTGTTACTAATGATCAGTCTGATAAGACAGTAGAGATGGTTTCTAACCTCGAGAACTCGATTATCTTCGGAATCTTATTGGTTGTTGGTGTATTATTATTCTTCTTAGGATTGCGTAACTCACTCTTCGTTGGTGTGGCAATTCCATTGTCGATGTTCATGTCCTTTTTGATCTTATCATCAATGGGAGTAACGTTGAATGTAATGGTATTATTCTCCTTGGTATTAGCACTTGGGATGCTGGTGGATAATGGTATTGTGGTAGTAGAGAACGTACAACGTCTGATGGAAGAAGGAGTAGAGCCATTTAAAGCCGTTAAAAAGGGTGTTGGAGAGATTGCATGGCCAATTATCGCATCAACGGCAACAACGCTCGGAGCATTCATTCCATTGGCTCTATGGCCAGGGATGATGGGTGAATTTATGAAGTACTTGCCTATTACGTTGATCATTGTATTGGGATCTTCACTATTCGTTGCCT
>JAURQI010000081.1 GCA_030836155.1 Crocinitomix sp. | reverse complement strand
TATACTCTACTAACAAATCGAATGCCACGTTTGACCTAGAAGTAAAAATGAGTCTGGTGATATTTCCCGTTTTTATAGGATTTACAGCGTATAACGTTCAGCGGCTAAAACTCTTATTGTACGTTTTTATTAGTGGAGCAATTTTATCTATAATGATCTTGTTCGGCAATGCGATGTTAAATTATATGGAAACAGGTTCTGTTGGTTTCTTCTTCTATAACCGATTAAGTCCTTGGGTTCATCCAAGTTATTTTTCATTCTATTTGAACGTCATTATGCTCCTGTTGATATATGATTTTATAACAGGAAAATTAAGTTTATTTAAAAGACATTTTCATTTAATCATTTTTGCTTTTTTTACCTTATTTATTGCCTTGACCACTGCAAAAATTGCTTTGGTAACCACCTTTGTCCTGATTATAGTTATACTCATTCATTGGGTTCGACAATCAAAGTGGGTACCCGTATTAATTTTTGTTTTTGGAGGACTCGGTCTTTTCGGAACGGTGTATACTCAGTCTGATTTTGCAAAAGAGCGTATCAATGAATTTTTTAATGCTTTCGAGTCAAAAGGGACAAAAAGGTATCTCTACTCAACTGGATTGCGTAAAGTGATTTGGCAAAATAGTTGGGAACTGTACATGGAGAAACCAATCTTGGGATATGGAACCGGAGACGTTACAGACAATTTAATGCTCAAATATGCTGAGAGCAATAATCTGAACGCATTGGACAAGAGGCTCAACGCGCACAATCAGTTTCTGCAAACTGGTATTGCTATCGGTATATTCGGTTTGCTTTGTCTGGTTCTGCTTATGTTGGTACCGCTCATATATTACCGTCAAAATCATCTTTTCGCAGGCATAACATTGCTGACTATCTTCTTTCTTTTAACCGAGTCAGCTTTTGAGACACAGGCTGGAGTTATTGGCATTCTTCTGCTTTATTCATTGTTTAGTGTTAATCCATTAAATGAAAAAGTTTAATTCGGTATAATGGTATTGATATCTTTGTAGCAGAAAATATTGACATGCGTTTACTGATACTTACACAATACTTCCCTCCTGAAACAGGAGCTCCTCAAAATAGACTTTTTGAACTTGCCCTTCGTTTGAAGGAAAAAGGAGTTGACGTTGAAATTCTTACGGCTATGCCAAATTACCCTAAAATGGAGATCATGGAGGGGTATAAAGGATTAAAATACAAAGAAGAAGAATTGGAAGGGTTGAAAGTGTATCGGTCCAAAATTTATGTATCAAAAGAGAAGGGTATTATCAAACGATTGATGGTCTATTTTTCCTTTGTTTGGTCCTCTTATAAGGTTGGTAAAAAATTAGGGAAGTATGATTATTTAATGTGTGAATCCCCACCTCTTTTTTTAGGATATTCGGCAATGCGTCTTTCAAAAAAACTGAAAGCCAAGTTAATTTTTAATGTCAGTGATTTATGGCCAGAAAGCGCCGAGAAAATGGGTATTGTTACCAATAATTTTTTTCTGAAAATGGCATATAATTTAGAGGCGAAGATTTACCGCAAGTCATTTTTTATCTCTGGTCAAGCAACAGGTATTGTTGGGAGTATCAAAAAGCGGTTTCCTGAAAAGGACGTGTATTGGTTATCGAATGGGGTTGATACCAAAAGAATTGATCCTGCTAAAATTGAACCTTACGGGTTACGTGAAAAGTATAATATACCGGCGGACCATACCGTCTATTTTTATGGAGGTATTTTGGGACATGCGCAAGGTTTGCAGATCATTATCAACGCGGCCGTAAGTTTTAAAGGAGAAAAAGCAACCTTCGTGCTAATGGGGAGTGGTCCTGAAAAGGACGATTTATTAAAGCTTCAAAAGGAAGTGGGAGCAGATAATGTAATTTTTGCTGAACCAGTAGGACGAACGGAAGTGGCAAATGTTTTAAAAGAAGTAGATGCTTCTATCATTCCTTTGCGAAAGCTAGATGTTTTTGAAGGCGTTATCCCTTCTAAGATTTTTGAAGTATTGGCCATGCAAAAACCAATTATTCTAGGTGTTAATGGAGAATCGAAAGCTTTTTTTATTGACGAGGCAAAAGCGGGGCTACATTACGAACCAGAAAATACTGAAGCACTCGTTAATGCAATTCGCTATTCTTTAGATAATCCAGAGGAAATGATACAATTTGGTAAGAATGGTAGGTCATATGTCGAGGAAAAATTTGATCGAGACCTACTTGTAAATAACTTCTATGCCTATCTCAAGGAAAAGCATGAAAATTAAGATGTAAATACACCTCATGAAAGTGATCAGGGTTTTGAAAAGAAAACATATGATTACATTCATGAAAAATACTTAACCAGCTACTATGAGTGAATTAGAAAACACAGCACCAGAGAAAGAAGCAAAAGCGCCTGTTCAATCCGATTCGAAAATTAGCGTTAAGCAAAAGACAAGAATCATCATCAGTACCTTGTTGATCGCTTTTCTGATCACATTTGTTGTGCAGAACTATAATAAAGTGAAGATCGAATTCTTAATGTTTGATTTTCAAATCAGAATAGTGGTCGTCATTTTAGTCTCTGCGCTTATCGGCGGTTTGTTCACCTATTTAATGATGCGACACTTCCGCGCTAGAAAGAAGAAATAAGTTAAACAGCCATTCCCGTTTCGATATAATCGATCAAGGAGTGTATGATTTTTATGTGGATTTCCTGAACACGATCGGCATATTTGCTTTGGGGAGCTCTTAGTTCGATATCAACCATGTCTGCTAATTTTCCGCCACTTTTACCCGTTAAGCCAATCACAAACATTCCTTTGGCCTTTGCAGAATGCACAGCCTGTATAACATTTTCTGAATGACCACTGGTGGAGATTGCAAGTAGCACATCCGCTGATCCACCAATACTTTCCACAAAGCGTGAGAAGACAAAATCATAACCGTAATCATTTGATATACAAGATAGGTGAGAGGGGTCAGAAATCGCAATGGCAGCAAGTGGACCTCTGTTTTCTCGAAAACGCCCTGTCATTTCTTCTGCAAAATGCATCGCATCACTCATTGACCCACCGTTACCGCATGAGATCACTTTACCGCCTTTTTTTAACCGTTTAATGATTTGGTCTCCAGCTTCCTGAATTCGCTCAAAATTGGATTTATCCGCGATAAATTTTTCCAGTACGGACGCGGCTTCTAAAAAATGGTCTGTTATTTGCTTAGTACTCATTGAACAACGAAGTTTTACCAAATGTAGCAAAAATGTATTGATCATTCGAGCAGGTTTTGTCAAACTTATTTTATATTTGAAAGATCGAGTTTATGGAAACGAATTACAATTTTATGAGAAAGACAGTTTTACTCTTGTTTTTAACCCTTTTAGTGGCTGGTGGAGCGAATGCTCAATCAGGATGTTTAGAGCAATGGAGAAAAGCGTTTGAAAAGCGCGGATCTTATTCTGTCGCTGACGATATGCACAAGAAAGTGTATATCAGTTTTATTGAAGATGGAGTCTCTACTTGTATTGCAGGTAAAGCTCGCGTAGAGAATGGAAGAGTTGTTTCCATTTTTCTGGAGTACGAGGATGGTACTTACGAATTAATGGATGAGAAAATCTTAAATAAAGATGGTCGTCCTCCAAAAGTGGAAAACGGAATTTCAGAAGAAATCATCAACGAGTCAAGAGAACATTTTTATGTAATCTTCGTGGAGAAATTGAAACCGAAAAAGAAAGAATACAGAACAGTTGGTGGTCCTGGTGATATTTAATCAATCAGACATTTCCTAAAATATTTTAAAAGGTTCGCAAATTGCGGACCTTTTTTATTGCTTCAAAATTCGCTGATTGATAATCATTGTCTCGTTCACTTGAATTGTGATTAGGTAAAAACCATCGTTGATATGATTTAAATCAAGTTCTTGTCCGGTTATATTTCCCTGATCGATGATACGCCCATCCATACGGTAAATATTGTAGGTGCCGCGCTCAATGGGTAGAGATAAAACGATAAGCCCTTGATTTGGATTAGGATAGATACTCAGAACGTCGGTTGATGTTTCGTCTAATGATACAGAAGGCGCGTTCGTACAATCTAAGCTCAGGTTATAATTCGATTGATCTCCCTCTAAAGCTTCAACTGTTAACCAAGCATCATAAGAAAATTTCAGGTAAGCCTCAAGCCATGGCGTTATCACCTCTAGAACGGCTCCATGTTGATCTGATTCAGACAGCCCTGAAGAAGGACAACTGAACTCGCCAAATTCACATAAAGGATTACTGTTAGCAAACTGACAATGTGTTCCATCATTGATTAATACATACCCTTTACAATCACTCAGATTATCATAGATGGGCTCTTGATGATCAGCTGGTGGCGTTATACAATCTACATCTCCCGCAAAGGTCAAGGATGGAATTGTAACACTGCTAGCAGCCGAAATAGCAGAAGGATCTGTTTCCGCAGCCGCTAAGGTGATCAGTGTGGTGATTTCTGAATATTCTGAAGCCGCCAATACGGATGCTCCTCCACCCATAGAATGTCCAATCACAGCACTTGTCGCACCAATATGATTATAAAAGATTGAGCTTTCATTTTCGTCTTCCGCTTGCAGGGCTTGAATCACATATCCTAAGTCAAGTCCATAATCACCGTGAGATACTGTAACCCCTGTTTCTGTATTCGGCAAAGCGACTATGTACCCAAGCGGAACAAGGTGCTCCCATAAGTAGATATAATAATCATAGGTCATTACAAATCCATGGCCAACTGAAATAATTGGGAAATTCCCATCACTTAAATCAACGTCCGTTCCAGCCGCATCTGCGGGGTAGTACACATAGGTCTCAATATCACGATCACGATCGGGGTCATTGATTGTCAATGTAGTTTGACCAATTTCATATTGACCAAAAGCGAATGTTAACCCAAAAATGCTGAGGACTAGTAGGAGTTGTTTCATGGGATTAAAGATAGTTAAAAAGAAAAGTATTAGATTTTATCCAGGCCCAGAATCTCACCTCCTTTCGCATAGGCTTTGCCGAAGTCTTAATTTCTTTATAAATTAAGAGTCAAATAAATAAATCATGAAGAAGATCGTATTTCCAATCCTACTCGCCGTTCTTGCATTAGCTACCGTTTCGTGCGAAAAAACAGACAAAAAAAAGAAATGGGATAAAGAAAAAACCAAAGCTGACTATTATTATTCAGAAGATTTTAAACAAGCTGAAGGGACCATTTTGGACTTAGATATTAGTGAGATAGACTATTTGTATTCCGTTTTTTTCTATGAGGGAAAGGATCTCAGATATAAATTGGTCGCAGAGCAGGCAAGTAATGAAACCTGTGGTGAAGAATGTGAAAAGGAATGCACGAAAGTATTGGCTTATGAGCAGGGTAGTGCTGAAGTCGACGATAATCTATCAATTTCTTTTATTCCAGACGCAGATCCAATGAATACTTATTCAGGTCAATTCGAAAATGAGAAGAAAAGTTATACCGTTTCGTTACCAGGGCTTTCAGCCAGGGATTTGAATTTTATTATTAAGGAATAAATCTGGGGTCAATGAATTTAGTGTTTTTCTTACCTAAGAAAATTGACTCAGATAAATATTGTATACAGCATAACGTATTGATTTATTGATGAAATAACAATGTTTCTCAAGATTGTTTTGAATACCTTCAAAAGGCTCAGTTGATTTTCTTTTAATACCTACTTAGATTTTTTCATTTTTTTTGTTGTAAGATTAAAAAACCTCATTATATTTGCCCCCGCAGCGAAGGTAAATCGATACCTAAAAAATTGCGAAATGCGGGCTCTTAGCTCAGTTGGTTCAGAGCACCTGCCTTACAAGCAGGGGGTCACTGGTTCGAATCCAGTAGGGCCCACAATAGTGAACAAGTCGGTCTTTTGATTGACTTGTTTTTTTTTGCCCTTCTTCAAACCCTTGTCAACACTGACTATCAGAGAAACAGCTTCATTCATTTTGGTGGTTCGACATTTTTTTCCGTCG
>JAURQI010000080.1 GCA_030836155.1 Crocinitomix sp. | reverse complement strand
TTAACTTTGTGGCATGACCGTTGATGATTTCAAAAAGGCCTATCAAACCTCCGATAAAATCCAAGAAATTGCGTCCTTACTGCAGGAGGCGGATCAGAAAATTCAATTAAAAGGACTCTTAGGGTCTTCGGCTGCAGTGATGGCGGATGCGATTATAAAAAATCGTTCGGGAAATCATCTTTTTATACTTGGAGAGAAAGAAGAAGCGGCGTTTTTTCTAAATGATTTAGAAAACCTCAACAAGACGGCTTCTAATATTTTGTTCTTTCCTCATAGTTATAAACGTCCTTATCAGTTAGAGAGCACGGATAACGCGAGCGTTGTGGCCAGAGCAGAGGTTTTGGAACGCATCAATCGAGGTAATCCAGTAACTATCGTTACCTATCCTGAGGCACTTTCAGAAAAGATTGTTACCAAAAAACAGTTTGCTGAAAAGATTCTTGAAATAAAAAAAGGAGTCGAATATTCAGTTGATTTTATCAATGAATTATTGATTGAGTATGAGTTTGAAAAAGTAGATTTTGTCTACGAACCTGGTCAATTTGCTGTACGTGGTGGAATCATTGATATTTTCTCATTTTCAAATGACATGCCTTACCGGGTAGAGTTCTTTGGTGATGAAGTTGACAGCATTAGGACGTTTAATCCTGTCAATCAATTGTCCGTTAAAACCATGTCACGATTAACGGTTGTACCGAATATTCAAAAGCATATAACGGAGGAGGTTAGGGAAGACTTAATTAAGTTTTTGCCTAGTCAAACAAATATCTGGATCAAGGACTTCATGCTGATCGGTGAGGAGTTGGATAAGGCTTACAATAAAGCTTTAGACATCTTCAACAATCTCCCTGAGTCACCAGTTAAACAAACACCTCCTGTTGACTTATACTTGTCAAAACAATCTTTTGTTAAGCAAGTCCACGAAAAGTCGGTTATTGAATTCGGAGAACGCCCTTTTTATGAGGACAATAATTTCCATTTTAACATGGGACTTCAACCTCGTTTTAATAAGAATTTTGAATTACTGATTGAGAATTTAAAACAAAACGAAAAATTGGGTTATACGAATATGATTGTCAGTAGTCAAGCCAAACAGGTGGAGCGATTGTACAGCATATTTGAAGACCTCAACACCAGTATACAGTTTGTTACTTTATCCTTTGCTTTGCATGAAGGATTTATCGATAATGAACAAAAATTCGCCTGTTATACGGACCATCAAATATTCGAGCGGTATCACCGCTTTTGGCTCAAAGACGGATTTAAAAAAAACCAACAAGCACTCACCTTAAAAGAAATTTACAACCTTCAAAAGGGTGATTTTGTGACGCATATTGATCATGGAATCGGTAAATTTTCGGGTTTAGAGATTATTGATGTCAACGGAAAACCGCAAGAAGCCATTCGATTAATTTACAAGGACAATGATGTCTTGTACGTTTCAATTCATTCTTTACATCGCATTGCAAAATATACAGGCAAAGAGGGCACGCAGCCCAAAATGAACAAAATCGGCACGCAGGCCTGGAGTAAGAAAAAGCAAAAAACCAAATCGCGCATCAAAGAGATTGCCTATGATTTGATCCAGTTATATGCTAAACGGAAACAGGCTGTTGGTTTTGGATTTTCTCCCGACACCTATTTACAAAATGAATTAGAGGCCTCTTTTATCTATGAGGATACGCCGGATCAATTAAAAGCGACACAAGCGGTTAAAAAAGACATGGAGTCAGAGAACCCCATGGACCGTTTGGTATGTGGGGATGTCGGTTTTGGTAAAACAGAAGTCGCGATTCGGGCTGCATTCAAAGCAGTTGCCGATAGTAAACAAGTTGCCGTCTTAGTGCCTACCACGATTCTGGCTTTACAACATTATAAGACATTTAAGGAAAGACTTGGCGACATGCCGTGCACAGTTGATTATATCAACCGATTCAAATCTACGGCCCAAACCAAAGAGACGCTGAAAAATCTAGAAGAAGGAAAAATTGATATCATTATTGGGACGCATGCATTAGTTGGCAAAGGAGTTAAGTTCAATGATCTTGGATTGATTATTATTGACGAAGAGCAAAAATTTGGCGTAGGTGTTAAGGATAAATTGAAACTTTTTAAGGCTTCAGTAGATACGCTGACATTAACTGCCACTCCTATCCCTAGAACCTTACAATTTTCATTGATGGGCGCAAGAGATCTTTCCGTTATCAATACTCCTCCACCGAATAGACAACCGGTAGAGACGGAGGTCATAACATTCAGCGAAGAACGCATTCGCGACGCTATTACCTATGAAACACAAAGAGGTGGTCAGGTATTTTTTGTACACAATCGGGTACAAAACATCCATGAGGTAGGTGGTATGATACAACGTTTATGCCCAGGTATTCGGGTTGCTATTGGCCACGGACAAATGGACGGAAAAAAACTAGAGCAGCTCATGGCAGGCTTCGTTGATCACGAATATGATGTACTCGTGGCTACAACAATTATTGAATCAGGGATTGATGTTTCTAATGCCAATACCATCATCATTAATAACGCTCAAAACTTCGGTTTAAGTGATTTACATCAAATGAGAGGGCGTGTCGGACGCTCGAATAAAAAGGCATTTTGTTATTTAATCGCACCTCCGTTTCACACATTGCCTTCTGACTCGCGAAAGCGTCTTGAAGCTGTTGCTCATTTTAACGAATTGGGTTCTGGATTCAATATCGCCATGCGTGATTTAGATATTCGCGGTGCGGGTAATTTATTGGGTGGAGAACAATCTGGATTTATTTCTGATATCGGATTCGATATGTACCAAAAAATATTGAATGAGGCTATTCAGGAGTTAAAACAAGATCAATTTAAAGATTTATACCCTGATGATCCTGAAGGTGATGCAAATCAGTACATTTCGGACTGTATTCTAGAGACAGATTTAGAATTACTCATTCCAGATACGTACATCAATAATGTAACCGAACGATTAATCATCTATCAAAGTTTGGATGGCACGGAAACACCGGATGATCTTGTAAAGTTCAAAGGCAATTTAGAAGATCGATTTGGACCATTACCAACAGTTGTTCATGAACTCATTCAATCCATAGAATTACGTTGGTTAGCTAAATCGATTGGTTTCGAAAAGCTTGTCATCAAGTCAAAGAAAATGATTGGTTATTTTGTTTATCGACAAGACTCTCATTATTATCAATCGAGTCAATTTACAAAGGTCTTGCAATTCATTCAATCAAACCCTCCTGGAGTTAAAATGAATGAAAGGAATAATAAATTACGTTTAATTGTTTCTGATATTGAAACTGTTTCTCAGGCAATTAATGCTTTGGCACCATTAGCCTTGAAAGAAAAAGAATAAATACTTCAAATAGAAAATGGTTGCAAGCAATAGCCAAAAAAAGGGTGTTTGTTTAGCACAAACACCCCTAAGAATTCATTATGAAATCATTTATTGAAGGACGACTTTTTCTTGATATTCAAAGTCTTCATTTGATAATCTGATATAATAGATACCATCAGAAAAACCTGAGAGGTCAATCACGTTGACATCTTTTTGTTCTTGTTGTTCTTCACTGTAAACCAATTTACCATCTACCGTCAATACTTCTATTGTGTATGGCCAAGATAGATTTTCAGCCGAGATATAGATTAGGCCGTTTGAAGGGTTTGGATAAATATCAAATCCTTCTGCAGATTCAGTTATTACTAATTCTCCTTCAACAAATACAGTGACATCAGCCGTTCCGGAACAACCATCTGCATCCGTTACCGTTACCGTATAAACAGTTGTTTCAGTTGGTGATGCTACTGGCGTGGCCGAAGTTGGATCATCTAAACCGATCGTTGGAGACCATGAATAAGTCACTCCACCAGATGCTGTTAAGGTTGTTGATTCACCAGCAATGATTGTTACATCATCACTTACCGTAACATCAAGTCCTGGTTCAACCGTTGCCGTTACCATTGTTCGCGGACTTACGCAATCCGATTCTCTAATTTTCCAATCAAAGAAGAAATAATAATAATCCAATGCACCGCCTCCATCGACATTTGATCCGGTTAAAGAAACAATACCTGGTAATTCATAAGGATAATCTGGAGAACCGTCATTGATTCGGAATAAATCAACAGGTAATCCTGTAATCTTCATATAATATCCACTGTAAACATCAATATCCCAATTCAATTCCAATACACTTTCCCCGTTTGGAATAAAGAAATCTCCTGTATGAATCACTTCACCTCCGTCACCATCTAAAATTTGAACGGTACGCGTTGCTCCACCATCTGCATAAGTACGCACCGATTCTAAAATAAATGGTGCATAAGCATCAAAGAATAACCCTCTTAAGTCATTTGCTCCAAAAAAGCCTCCACCACCAAATGTATTATCTGGAGGACCGACTGATAAGGTTGTATTCGGAGTAGCCTCTTCGACATAGAAAACGGTTGTCTCCGTTAAAAACTCGGTATAATCGTCTCCTTCTCCCAATAATTCGCCCCCAACTGGTGCATCGTACCATCTCAACGTTCCGTCGCCAGTTCCGATGGCACTTACCGTTGCGTCGCCAACACCACAAATCGTCACGTCTGTTCCGATTGGCGCCTCTGGTCGATCAACTACAATATAGGATGTGATCGTTTCCTCATCTCCTCCCGCGTCATTAAAAACCGTCAGTGTAATCGTATAAGTTCCATTTGCCGCATAAATATGGGTTGGATTTTCCTCAGTTGAAATTTCCCCATCACCAAAATTCCAAGCCCATGATGTTGGGGCAAATGATGAAAGATCCGTAAAATTAATTTCACCTGTACAGGTTTCTGTTACATCTGCTTCAAATGCTGCGATAGGAGGGAAAACAACTTCCTCTCCACTGGAAAGGGCAAGATCTGAAATCAAAATGGCACCCGATCCTGACTCATTAAACAAGAAGCGCACATAATCGATATTTGTCAAATCAACACCTGCAAAATCTGCGACTGGAATACTAATGGTATTGTGCATGGTACGTGGCAAAGTAGAACCGAAATCTCCCGGAGGGAAAAACAATGCCGAACTATAATCGGATACCGTCAATGTTGATGAAACTCCATCCCCATCTGTCAATTCAATTTGAAAATCTAAAGGGCTATCAATTGGAGAAGTGTCGAAGTTGACAGATGCTCTAAACTGAACCGCATCAAAATTAGTAAAATCCTGCATAAATTCAGGGATATCATTTCTGTACCAATCATCAGCTGAATTCCATTGTGCTTCTAATTGTGACAAACCTAAAACAGCAACACCGCCATTTTTATTATGCGGTTCTTGAGAAGGTCCTGCACCTCCGCCAATACAATACTGCTCACCAAAATCATCTCCACAAATATCATAAACCACCAATCCGTTTTGACTAACTGGTGCGCCTACCGTATTCTCATCCTCTGTTCCTTCACCATCTTGGCGATTTAAGTCAACTCTTTTATTTTCTGGCGCATGATAAGACATAAATACCTCATCACCATCCAAAGTAGCCGAAGCTGGAGGCGTTACATCCTCAACCGTTAAAATCGGAGCGTATTCATCTTCACCTCCGATGTATACCCTGAAAAACGCACTTGAATAAGCTAATAAAGCATTTCGCTGTGTTTCAGGATCAAATCGTCCATTTCCTGGAGAAGATGTTCCGCAGAATTCGTCGGATTGCGATCCATCGACAAATCCCCAGTCGTCGGCTGTTCCTGCTGGGAATAAACCTGGCGTCCAAACCGTATTAAAATAGTTATGGTTCGCTCCTAAAAACAAGAGGTTATGTTTAGGCATTGTATCCGCCTCGTCTGGATATCGAGCGTCATCATAAAAATGTACCCCTTGCAAATCAGAAACATCACCATCACAATACGGTGCTAAATTCATGATTGGAATACCATTCAAAACCGGCCTATTAAAATCAACCGGAGCCAAGGTTAATACCGCGTTAATACCATAAGGGCTGCCTAATTCTCTATTAAAAAGCGCATGCTCAACAACACCTTCACCACCACGCGAATGACCCATAGTGCCGATATTATCCATATCCAATTTACCTACAAAAATATCCCCAAAAGGATCGCCTCCTGCTGTATTCCAGTCATTCCACAAATCTAAGTGATGCTGCAATAATTCACCACGCGCTCTCATTCCATAATCCGGTGTCGTATTGTCGGTTGAACTGATACTGTTCGCGGAAACAGAGATTACAATGTATCCTAAACTTGCGAAATGCTCGCCTAAATAGTCATAACCTTGATAACTAGGGATTGCGCTAAAAGCTCCTGTACATGGCCAGGCAATGCTCGTTCCGCCCCAACCAGCATAACATGTTGAATGTCTTCCATGCAAGAATAGCAATACCGGAAAAGGACCATCTGATAAGTCAGTTGGATAATGTACATTCCCGCGAACCTCTATTAAATCTGGAAAGGTTGGAGCACCAAAAGCTTCATCGCCGAAATCATATTCAGCGCTAGATACGGCATAAGGGCCTCCAATTCCAGGATCAGGTGTTTGCGAAAATACGGGCGATGCCGCAAAGATAAATGCAAATATAATTACGTGTAGTTGTTGTTTCATGGCGTTGTATATTGAGTGCTTTATTTTGATAGTTCTTGCGGTTGGAACGGACCTAATTTCCAATGTTTTCCTTGATATCCACTAACTTGTCCTTCTTCACCATCTTGCAAAGAATTGTCATAATAATAACCGTAAACTAAAACTATTTCAGCTCCTTTTTCCAAGGCCTGATAGGTTGTTTTTGGAATGAGGAATACGATTTCATCTAGGCGTCCTTCGGGATGTATATTTTGCATAAGCGTTGTCCCTCCAATATGCAACACATATCGATTTGCACCAACAATAAAAGACTCCGTCGTTTTGATTGATAAAAGAACGGTTTCCTCATCTTCATCAAGGGACACGTTATTATATTGTACAGCGTCATCAGACTGCGCCTGAACACTGATACACAATGATAATCCGAAGAAAAGGATTGCACCTTTAAAAAGTAATAATCTCATTATTTGAATAATTAATCGTAACAAACGGACGTTTTGACCCTGTTTGAGAACCTGTTAAAGATATAGAAAATCAATAAAAAAAGTAGAAAACAAGGGTAATTTTGTAGATATCCTATGCGCGCTCGACCGTAAAAGAAAAAGTTGAACCCACTCCTTCTGTACTTTTAACATCTAAAGATTGTTTATGTGCCTCAATAACGTGTTTAACAATCGCAAGACCCAAGCCGGAACCACCGACATGACGTTCACGGCTTTTATCAACCCGATAAAAACGCTCAAATAAACGAGGTATATGCTCTTCTGACATGCCTACACCATTATCGATAACTTCGACACGTATTGTTTTTTTGTCAACTGGACTGGTGGCAATCGTAGTTTTTCCGTCGTTTACTCCGTATGATATTGAATTGGATACAAGATTGACCAATACTTGTGTCAATCGTTTTTTGTCACCCATGACAAACATTGGCTCATAATGACGTTTAAATTCTAATTTTATAGCCTTCTTATTCGCCTTACTCTCTAATTCTTCGAAGACTTCTCTAACCAATTGGACCATATCAAATTTTTGAATCTTCAGGTTAAAACGATCCGTCTCAAATCGAGCAATCTCATCTAGATCATCCAACAGGTTCGATATTCTATCCACACCTGATAAAGCTCTCACTAAAAAATCGCGATTAACACGCTCATCTTCTAGTCCGCCTTCAAGCAATGTTAAAATATATCCTTGAATACTAAAAACAGGCGTTTTAAGTTCATGCGCTAAATTACCCAAGAACTCTTTTCTGAAAGCCGCCTGTTTTTTCAAATCTTTAATTTGCTTTTTCTGAATTTTAGCCCAATTTGCTGTGTCTTGGGTCAGCTTACCCATTGCCTCCTCGCTCAGAGAAAAATCATTGGCATCAAGTTCTTGCCTATTTGTGATAATGCTGTAGATAAATTTTATTTTTCGGCTAACAAAACGATTGATTAAATATGCAAAAAGGATCAACGAAATGACACCTGTTCCAAGGACAATCCCGATAAGAACAACCCAACTTAACTCTATCGTATGCGTCCATTTCAAAATGCACAAGATAATCGCAACGAGTCCGACTAAAATCGAGCTCCCAACTGCCGTTATGTGGATTGGTTTGGTTAGTTGCATAAACTACCTCCAGGAGACTGTTTCAAGCATTCGATCCATATCTTCCATTATATAGGCTAAACTGGTACGGACACTGTCATAATTTGGTTTAACATTAAAATAAAGTGCTCCACGCAGAAAATGATTGGAGCTATCCGTGACATAAAATTGATAAGGCGAAGCGGCGTCTCCTTTTATATTATACTTCAAACCATATGTATTTCTGTCCACATCAATGATGGGTTCTTCTTCAATTGCATCTGCTTTAATGCTATGATCGTATACCAATTTTCGAGAGTACTCTATATTCATCATTAAGTTAGTATCAACTGGAATGTAGGTCAAATACAATGTCGCATTAAAACGCTCCATGGCAATATCTAGATTACAATTCTCTTTTTGAGTAGGAGCAAAATAATCAGGTACTTCGAATTGATAATAACAACTGTCGGGCGCAAAGACTGAATAGGCTCGATCAGGAAAGTCCAATCGCATATATCCTCGCGGTTTTGGGTAATAGTCAAAAGTTTCCTCGCAGCCAACAATTACCAGCAACGTGAGGGCTAAAAATATACTATGCTTCTTCCAATTCATCTTTACTAGGGTGGATAGTTACTTTAATACGTTTTACTTTCCGGCTGTCTGCGGCCTCTATTGTAAACATATAATTTTCAAAGGTTACACGCTCGTTCTTTTTTAGAATCTTACCTGCCTGTTCGATGACAAATCCGGCAATGGTATCTGATTCAGATTTTGCATCCTCAAAAAGGTCTCCATCAATATCAAGAACCTTGTACATATCTATCAGCGCTGTTTTGCCTTCAAAAACATAGTTATGATCATCTAATTTGGAATACTTTAAATCTTCATCAAATTCTTCTGAAATGTCTCCAACAATTTCTTCAAGAACATCATCTAAAGTGACGATTCCAGAAGTTCCTCCATATTCATCCACAACAATTGCCATGTGCATCTTTCGTTCTTGAAAACTTTTCAGCAAATCATCAATTTTTTTATTTTCTGGAACAAAATATGGCTCTCTAATTAACTTTTGCCAATCAAAATCGTCCGACTCATCAACATAAGGCAATAGATCCTTAACAAAAAGGATCCCTTCAATATTGTCAAAAGACTCATTATAAATGGGAACACGTGAATGACGATTTTTTTCATCCATTAACTTTTCGCGCACTGCGGCATAAGTTGTTGTATTTTCATAAGCTTGAACATCCACTCGTGGTCGCATAATTTGCTTCACATCTTTCTTTCCGAACTCTACGATCCCTTGATAAATTTGAAGGTCCCGTTTATCTTCATAATCAGTACTCGCTAGTTCTATTGCATCAGCGAGGTCATCAGGAGATAGCTCTTTCACCTTCTTTTTAACCCGTTTATTGATGATATCCGTTCCCTGAACGAGTCCTTTTTTGAGTAGATTAAACGGAAATGTTCTTCCGATTAGCTTTAAAGGTTTGGCCATCAACAAGGCCACTTTAGTCCCATTCTTAGCAGCGTAAACTTTTGGAATAACTTCTCCAAAAAGCAAAAGAATGAGCGTAATGAGAAATACATCGACAAACGTTTTCACACCTGGACTCAATGTACCTTCAGGAATCAATTGAGAAGAAAGGTAGGTGGATATGAGAATGATAGCTACATTAATAAAGTTATTTGTAATTAAGATTGTAGCTAATAAATTTCTTGGTTTCTCTAACAACTCCAATGTAACAATAGCAGCTTTATCTTGCTGATCTGTCAAACTTTCTTTGTCATATGGGGTTAAGGAAAAGAATGCCACCTCTGCGCCGGAAACGAGAGCTGAACACATTAACAAAATAATTAATACAAGGACAGATATTGTTGCAGGTAGCCAAACCACCTCCCAATCAATAGCTATCAAAACGGATGTATAGGGACTTTCCAATGAATTAGTATTCGTTAGACTTAAAACGGGAGATCATCTTCAGGTTCTGGTGAGATATCTTTTCCGGCGGGTTTGACAGGGTTATTTTCAACCGAATCTGGGTAATTCGGTTTAGCTGATTCCTCAGCACGACTTAACATAGTCATTTGATCCGCCACTACCTCTGTCGAGTACCGCGTTTGGTTATTCTCATCTTGCCAAGTGCGGGTTTTTAATTTACCTTCCACATATACTTTCATACCCTTTTTTAAGTATGATTCGGCCACTTTAGCTAAACCTCGCCACAAAACGATATTATGCCAATCGGTCACCTCTTTTTTCTCCCCAGAATTTTTATCCGAATATGACTCAGAAGTTGCAATTGAAAATCGAGCCACTGGCACACCACTCTCTAGGTAGCGAACTTCAGGATCACGACCTAAATTTCCAATTAAAATAACTTTATTTACACTTCCTGCCATATTGGTTTTCAATTCATGTTATAAACAAATATAACTATTCTGCTTCGAAAAATTGGGAGGACTCAATATATCTTATTAACAGCTGCGGCAAGGGGTATTCTTCTATTCCCGACTTAGGGATAAGCAACTGATTTTCATCTGGTTTCAGCATCCTGCATTTAACCAACCAAAACCGAGCATAAATGTGTTGATGCGACAATATATGTTTAAACTGGCCTTCTTCGCGAATCCATTCGACATTATCTTGCGGCACATGTGATTTTGGTAATTCCTCTTTTAGCTCTTTTTCCAATAACGGGAAATCATACAATCCTTGCCAAACATCTTTTTTATCACGCTTTTTTATGAGGATGTTTTCTCCGTCTGTTAACACCAAATATTGTAAATGACGATCTCTTACCTTCGTTTTCTTCTCTTTAACTGGATAAGCAAGTGGTTCATTTTGATGATGAGCTAAACATGAATTATTCAGAGGGCATTCAGCACAGTTTGGTTTTTTTGGTGAGCAAACTAATGCTCCAATCTCCATTAAGGCTTGATTGTGATCTCCAGGATGGTCTATGTCAATCAATTCTTGCGCAATCGTCTTGAACAATTTCTTACCGGCACTGCTGTCGATTGGTGTTTTATCCGCCATATAGCGCGATAATACGCGGTAAACATTTCCATCCACTACCGCATGCGGCAAACCAAACGCAATGGAAGCAATAGCTGAAGCTGTATAATCCCCTACCCCTTTTAACTTGATTATTTTATTGAAATCAGCTGGAAAAAGACCTTCATAATCCTCTGCTATAATTTTAGCTGTTGCATGCAAATTCCGCGCTCTACTATAATAGCCAAGCCCTTGCCACAAGTTCATAACCTCATCATCTGGAGCTGCAGCCAAATCAAAAACAGTTGGATAAGCCTTAACAAACTTGAGGTAATAATTCAGACCTTGATCAACACGAGTTTGCTGTAACATGATTTCAGACAACCAGATATGATATGGATTCTTCGATTTCCTCCAAGGTAGGTCTCGACCGTTTAATCTATACCAGTGCCTTATTAATGTAGAAAATTCTGCCATTTGTATAAAATTGTCAAAGTTCTTGTATTTTTTTAAAGTTCTTCAAAGAATATGGCTTATTTTTGCACCGTTTTACAAAAGTTTAAAAATTAAGAAGTTATGACCAAAGCAGATATTGTTTCGAAAATATCAGATCAAACAGGAATTGAAAAAGTGGCTGTTCAAGCTACAGTTGAGGCGTTTATGGAGTCAGTAAAAGATTCGTTGACTGCAGGTAACAATGTGTATTTGAGAGGTTTCGGATCATTTATTGTAAAGGAACGTGCAGAGAAGACGGGAAGAAACATTTCAAAGAATGAATCCATCATTATTCCAGCGCACAACATTCCGGCATTTAAACCGGCAAAGACATTTATCGAAGACGTTAAGGAAAACGTTGAGGTTAAATAAGGAAGGGCTGTAGAATTATAAATTTTACTATCTTTGTCCCCCGATAAAAGGATAAATACAATAAAACTTCCTGATAATCAGGAAGTTTTATTTACATATTAATAAAGTATTAACTGATTAAAAAATCTTATTATGCCAAGCGGTAAAAAGAGAAAAAGACATAAGATGGCCACTCACAAGAGAAAAAAGAGGCTAAGAAAAAACAGACATAAGAAGAAGAAATAGGTTAAATCAACCGTTTTTTCTAAGTCGCATTCTTAACATGATGCGCTTTGTTGAAGCTTAACAGTTTTACTGTTAGGTTTTCTTAGTTTATTAATTAATTTTCATTGTGTGAGTTTTGAACTGATTGTCAAGTCAAAACCCAGTGGTGAGATCTCAATGGCTCTCATGCGAGATTCAACTTTGGTTGAAATGCATGAAGAATCAGGAGACACGGATTTTGCCGTGGGTGATATCTATTTGGGGAAAGTGCGCAAGGTCGTGGCTTCTCTGAACGCATCGTTTGTTAACGTAGGTTACGAAAAAGATGCATTTCTACATTATTTGGACTTAGGTCCACAATTCAAGTCATTGGACAAGTTTACGCAAGACACTTTACGTGGAAAGCAAAATGTTCCGGATTTACTATACTTCAAATCAGAGGAAGATATTGATAAAAAAGGTAAAATAACGGACACAATAACTCGATCCAGAGAAATACTTGTGCAAGTTGCTAAAGAACCTATTTCTAGCAAAGGTCCCCGTTTAAGTTCGGAGATTACTTTAGCTGGACGCTATTTAGTGCTGGTGCCTTTTTCCAACAAAATTTCCATATCGCAACAAATTCGTGAACCCGAAGAAAAGAAGCGTTTAAAGGAAATTGTAAAAAGCGTATTGCCTAAGAACTTTGGTGTTATCATTCGAACGGTTGCTGAAAATAAAAAGTTAGCTGAAATTGATGGTGACCTAAGAGATCTTTTAGAGCGTTGGAAAGAATTACATAAAAACTTAAGAAACTCAAAATCACCTAAACGTGTTTTGGGGGAAATCAATAGAGCATCATCTTTATTGCGTGATACATTGAATGAAAACTTCAATAAAATTCACGTTAATGATCCACGTCTTGCAGATGAAATTCGCGAGTATGTTCGATCTATTGCTCCAGAGAAAGTTAATATCGTCAAAGAGTATAAAGGAAAAGTTGATATTTTCGAGCAGTTTGGTGTAAACAAAGAAATTAAAATTCTTTTCGGGAAAAAAGTTCCTTTAAAGAGCGGCGGCTATTTGATTATTGAGCACACCGAAGCTATGCACGTTGTAGATGTGAATAGTGGTAATCGGAGTGCAAAAAATGACACGCAAGAAAACAATGCCGTTACTGTTAATTTAGAAGCAGCGGAAGAACTTGCAAGAGTCTTGCGTCTTCGTGATATGGGCGGTATTATTTGCGTTGATTTCATTGATATGCACCAGCGGGAGAACAACAAGATGTTGTATAACCGTATGCGCGAATTACTGAAACAAGACAAAGCGAAACACAGTGTCATTCCGCCAAGTAAATTTGGCGTGGTTGAGATTACTCGTCAACGTGTTCGTCCTGTGACGAACATAGAAACAGCTGAAGGTTGTCCTACGTGTGGTGGTACTGGAAAGATTCAAGCATCTATAATGTTTGCTGATGAAATTGAAAATCATCTTCATCACTTATTATCAGGTGACACATATAAAAAGATCACGCTGATCGTTCATCCATACTTAGAATCATACTTCAAAAAAGGAATTATTTCTAGACAATGGAAATGGTTCTTTAAGTATAAAAAATGGGTTTCTATTAGAGCTAACAATTCTAACCACATTCTTGAGTACAAATTTGAAGACGACAAAAACGAGACAATCGAAGTTTAGTTGAGCATGAAACCGAAGTTCGGACTTCTGGAAGCTAAGCAAAAAATCGAGGCCTTTTGTGCTTATCAGGAGCGGTGTGACCAAGAAGTGCGTAAAAAACTGAAGAGTTGGAACATGTACTCAGAAGATGTTGACGTACTTATTTCAGATCTCATCAGTCATAATTTCTTGAATGAAGAACGCTTTGCAAAAGCGTACGTTTCTGGCAAGTTCCGAATCAAAAAATGGGGTCGCATTAAGATCAAGCAGCATCTGAAACAAAAAGCGATCTCCGATTATTCTATGCGCGCTGGCCTGTCAGAGATTGATATGAATGAGTACCTCGAAACACTCGAGCAAATTGCCTTATCCAAATTACGTTTAATGAATGAATCGGATACTTGGAAAAAATACGCCAAAATGCAAAGATACTTGCATGGAAAAGGGTATGAGCAGGAATTCATCATACAAATCTTGGAAAAAACAGGATTAAAACCTGCTTGACAAATAAAAGTTATTTTGAAAAGAAGGTAACGACCTCTTCTTTAACCCGAGATTGTTGTTGCCAAATATCATACGATAAAACGATTTTCACTTCTGAAAACCGCTGCGAAAGCACATGATATAAATTGAGAAAATCGACCTCTACG
>JAURQI010000079.1 GCA_030836155.1 Crocinitomix sp. | reverse complement strand
GAATAAAGAAAGTGTCAATAATTTTTTCATGGTATAAATTTATTTTTGACAAGATACAATTAAATCGATTCGTAGTATTGAAATTTACAATTAACACAGAAAAAATGATCATACAAAAACCTTGAAGTGAATTGATTATTGATTATTTTAGAAAAAAAATCAACTATGAAAAGAAAAATTTTAGCAGGCGCAGCCTTTGCTTTGGTGTTGACATAATGTGCTAGAGATTATAATTGCCAATTTACCTATACCAATGTAGACGAACCTTACGATTCGTATGTTACAGACAGCGACTTAAGAAACACACCGAAAGAAGCAGAAATAAATTGCGATTATTTATCAGGGACTTCTTATTCAGGCTCACTGACTTACGAAAAAACTTGCGTTTTATATCCTAAATAGAATATTCAAGTTTATACATATAAAAAAGACGCAGTCGAAAACTGCGTCTTTTTTTATGAATGAATTATAATAACTTACACTTTCTTGACATTAACAGCTTGCATTCCTTTTTGTCCGGGTTCAATCCCGAACTCAACGCGATCGTTTTCTACAATTGGTTGAAGGCAATTATTCATGTGTACAAAATAAGATTCTTGTGAATCACGATCTTTAATAAAACCGTATCCTTTATCATCATTAAAAAAGGTTACTTTTCCTTCTAATAACAGATCCTCTAAAGGCACGTTTTCAGATTTTGGAATAGCTACTTCGATATCTTCAGCTTTGATTTCTTCTTTCTTTTTTGTTTCATCTGGCGGCGTATCAACGATATTACCAAACTCATCGACATAGGCGATCATATCGTCTAATTTTCCGCTTTTCTCTTCGGATTTTCTTGCCTCTTTACGCGCTAATTTTTCTTTGCGTTTTTGAGCTTTCTTTTTTTCTTTTTGTTTTTTACCAAAACTGTCGGCCATGCTTTTTTTGCTGTTTAATTATCCCTGAACTAAAAATAAATGAAAACATCACGCAGGGGTTGATGATACTGATGCTCTGCTACAATAGAGCAGTAATTAAGTTGATTCAATAAAGTGGAAATGATTAAGAAAGTTACAGATAAACTAACGATCTGTGTTCAATCAAAAGTGCTATTAAGAATCAGTTTTCGCGGTAAAGATACGGATAATGCTTGAAAAAGGTGAATGAATTAATTTATTATGGTAAAATAACTGCCAGATTATTAGCTGTGCTTGCGGTTGCATGTAACAAAAATCAAAAAGCAGTAAAACAACTGGATGGTACATGGAATGTTACAAGTTGGATGGATACTTGGGATGGCGCTTCTGAGGAGTATATCGAAGACGGTTACAGCATGACCATGCTTTTTAACAATTGCAAACTAAAGGATGATGAGTTTTGTGATGTGGTCTTAACTGAGGTTTCAGGTTCTGAATCCGATTCGTATGCGATGGAATATAGAGTAGCTGGATATGGTACTTCATTAGAATTAAGAGATACAGACTACCCTTCAGAACTTACTTATTTGAAGATTAAAGAGTTTACAAAAGAAAATTTAACACTTGTTGCTGATTATGGTGATGGTGATAAAACGACAATTGTTTTAGCCAAGGAATCATAAAGTGTAATTATTATCTTTCTTGAGAGCCATTTGAAATATACAAATGGCTCTTTTTTTATTCCGTGTTTTTAATACCAAAATTATCACCCGAACGATTAATCTCATATGATTCGTCATTCAATAAAACCGTTGCTCTTCCAAAACGGAAATTTCGCGCATTTTCATACCGAATAGGAATTACCGTTTTACCATCGTGATTGACATAACCGTATTTGCTTAATTTCCTCACCATGATATAAGGATCATCAAAGGTTGGGTAAATGAATTCATATTCCGCTTTTAAGATTCGTTCTCCTTTCGCGCTAAAGAGACCTTGTAAGTGATCCTTAACAACAACGATATAGCTTCTCTTTACCATCATCTCATCATATTCGAACGGAATAACCATTATTCCGTCCTTATTTAGGGCGCCCCAAAAACCATCTAGCTTAGTCAATACCAATTCAGGCGACATAATTACTTCATCAAAACGTAAACGGTTAAGAATATCACCTTTTTCATTAATTAGTGTATAGCCATTGCCTCTTTCGGTTCTCAGAACAGCCAGGCCATTTTGAAATATAATGGGATCTTTTGATAAGAAAGAAATCAGAGTGTCACCCTCCTGATCAATCATGCCCCAATAACCATTCCGCTGAACTGTTGCCCGACCGTTTTGAAAAGATAAGACTTGATCAAATTGCACAGTAATCACTGTATCAAAGTTAAGGTCCATAAATCCATATTTACCTTGATTTTCTACGCCAAATAATCCATTACTGATGGGCATAATACTTTCAAAATATCCAAAACTTAAAATAGTATCAAGGCCAATAGATAGGATTCCCTCCTCCCCTTTTTCATTTTTCACCCAAATTATCGAATCATTCCATTGATTAATTTCCTGAGCCTTTAATTCAAAAGGAAAAACAGGTTCGTTTTGAATGTTAACTGCTCCCATAATTCGATTTTCAATAACCTTAATAAAATTAACATCCAGATAGGCTTGTCCATGATTTGTTCTCTCCGTCAGGATGCTGTCATAAACAAAAGGGAGCTGGATATTACCAGATAGGTCAATTACACCCCAATACTGCCCATTATGGACAAGAGCGGATTCATTGATTATGTGAAGGTCGTTAAACACCAAGGGCAACGCTATAGATGCATCTGAATTTAATAAGCCATATTTTTCTGCCTGCTTCACACGAAAACAAGTCGATGATACACGTTTAAATTCTTGATAATTCAAGGATAATATTTCCTGACCTTTTTTATCGATTAAACCATAGTTTCGATCATTTCTTGCAATTGCATAACCTTCATAAAAACTGGTGATATAATCATATTTAGCTGGTAAGATAACGTCATTCGTTAAACTATCTTTTAAACCGTACTTCATTAAGGAAAGATCAACTGTCGGAATAGGATCTTGTGCTGCAACTGATCCTGCATTAATGATAATTAAAACAATAAAAATGAATTTTCTCATCATTTCCGCGCTTGTCGAATTCCCTCTACTTGATCTAAAAAAAACTGTTGATCAAACGAATAACTTCCAAACTCTTTCTGCAATTCTTTTTCCAGGAATTCGAGTTCGCTATGATGTCGATCTAGAAAATCTTCCATCACCCCATTCTTTAAGTACTTGTTCAAATACTGATTGTAATAAAAATTAATACGTTCGTTCTTTAATGCCGCATAAATCATGCTTTTCACATCGAGCGGATCATTCTCATAGGTTGAATAATGGGCTCCTAAATATGGTTTTCCCCAATCCATAATTGGATACGGGTCATAAGCCACAGGTTCCATCTGTTTTGTTTCAAAATTGAAATAGAATCGCATATTGGTCCAGCCCATCGCGTGATATCCACCTGTTAAATCACATAAGGCATAAAATCGTCCCATTACTTCTGGGTCAAAATAGCTATAAACCGAATCAGTTTGTTTCTGGTAATTTCTCAAAATTTGATTAGCTAATTGAAGTTCATAACCATGTCTGTCTGACTTCTTTAAATCCCCATAAACCTTGATTTTTGCATTCTCAACTAAACCTTTAGTACTTTCCTCTTTGATGGAGGCTTCAAAGAAAGACTGATCGTTGTATTTCAAAAGAACACCTTCCGGTTTATTGCTTGTAGCGATCATTCGTGAGGTTAGATGCTCCTCTAAGAAGTAGACACCCCATGAATCTCCATTAACGATCAATTCAACTACACGAAATTGGTTACAAACAATACCATTTTCACGCATTAGATTGTAGAAGACATAAGCCTTTAAGTGTCCTCGACATTCCGGATTTTGAACACTAAAGATCTTCAGCCCATCTTGCATCGGATCATCCAATTTAACCCGAAAAGACCAGTTATCATCATCTAAATGATCTAACCAATCTCCTTTTAATCGAACCACACCCTCTTTAACCTGGCTCTGATAAATTAAATCAGCAGGCACATAGTCATCATCTTCACGCTCCAAATAGCCTTTGTCTATCGCTCTGTCACGAATGTCTGCCAATCTATCATAGGCTTTATCGTCGAGGTTAAGATGTATTTGTTCAAGTTGATAATCCTCTTGAGCTAAAAACAAATGATATAAAATGACCAATAAAGGAATGAGTGAAATGTATAAAACAAGTCGAACTTTACTGATTTTGCACCCCATGTAATCGTTGATTAAATATCGTTAGTGGAGGCTAAAAATAATTGAATTAAACGAATGTTTAATTCTTAAAGGATTACTTTCCAAAACTCTGCATAACTTTTATTAACAGCCTCGGCTCCGTCTATAATTATTCCTTGAGGAGTTAACACTGCAGCAATAGCCCCTGCCATAGCAATTCTATGATCATTGTTAGAGTGGATTTCTCCGGATTGAAGGCTACCTGTTCCAACAATCGTCATTTGATTACCTTCGATCTTAATGGATAAGCCCAGTTTGGCAAATTCCGCTTGCAAAACGGCGCCACGGTCACTTTCTTTGTGTTTCAATCGGTCTACACCATGGATAATACTTTCCCCCTCTATTCCCGCGGCTAGAACGACCAATGCAGGAAAGAGATCAGGACAATTCCAGGCATCAAATTCAAATGTTTTGAGAGAACCTGGTGAGACGATTAGTTCATTCCCTTTCCATTCACTTTGAGCTCCACAAGCTTCTATCACTTTAAGAATAGCACGATCCGCCTGTAATGAATCTTTATATAAGCCATGAATTCCAATCGATTGCTTTAAGGCTCCATAAACCACCCAAAATGCCGCACCACTCCAATCACCTTCCACATCATACTCTAATCCATGATAGGTTTGTTTACCGTTAATGTAAAAAGTGTCTCCTTCCTCTTTGATTTGAATGCCGAATTTATGGAGCATTTCAATTGTCATATCTAAATATGGGCGACTTGCTAAATTGTTTATTGTCAACTGACTATCTTCCTTTAATAAAGGCAGTGCCATGAGTAAGCCTGAAAAATATTGAGAAGAATCTGTTCCGTTTAAATTGAGTTGACCACCTTTTAATTGACCATTTGTTTCAATCGGCAAACAACCCCCATCTGATTTCACTTCAATCCCTAAGTCAGTCAGTGCGGTTATATGCACATTCATTGGTCTTTTTAACAAAGAACCTTCCCCAGAGATCCTGCAATTTTCTGTTATTGCCGCGGCAATTGGGATCGATAAGCGCGCGCCCAATCCCGATTCACCAACATGCCAATTAGAATCAGGCTGATTTTGCCTTCCTTTGATCTGAAGGGTTTTTGGATGCACATCAATCAGATTGACATTTGCACCCATTTCACCAGCTACCTTGATGCAGTTATTAACATCATCGCTAGTTCCATAAGCCCTGATAATACTGATCTCTTCAGAGAGAGCAGCCGCTAAAATAGCGCGCTGTGCATAGCTTTTGGATGCCGGAGCTTCTACTTGCCGTTTATCTATATTCTGGGAGACGTTTATTTTCATTTCTTATTCATAACCGCCGTTTGGTGTCGAATCGATTCTTGGTGAATCGCTTCTAAATACTTTACAATAAACTTTATGGACAAACCAACCTCAGTTGCTGTTTCTGTCTGTAAATCTTTGATTTCTTTCCAGCGTTCTGGTTGTAAGATAGTAATATTATGATCCTTTTTGAATAAACCTATTTCACTCGCTATACTCATTCTTTTCCCAATTAACTTAATCAACTCATTATCAATTGAGTTAATCTGCTCTCTTAAAGTGTCAAGTGATTGTGAAAATCCATCTTCAATGGCAGATACTTGCCTTACGATTAATTGCTCTAAAATCGATTTAAATCGTGAAGGAGTAACTTGCTGTTGCGCATCACTCCAAGCATCATCTGGTGAAGGATGAGTTTCAACCATTAATCCATCAAAAGTTAAATCAATAGCCTTTTGACTGACTTCTGCCAAAATATCTCTCCGTCCGCAGATATGACTAGGATCGCAAATGATCTTCATTTCTGGGAAATATGTTTTTAATTCAATCGGGATTTCCCACATAGGTTCATTTCGATAACGCCCAGTCTTGAATGCCGAAAAACCGCGATGAATCGCATGCACTTCATCCAAACCAGCTCCCTTCATGCGTTCAATTGCGCCAATCCATAAATTCAAGTCTGGATTAATCGGATTTTTGACTAAAATCTCTACTCCTGTTCCTTTTAAACTATCGGCAATTTCTTGAACAGCAAAGGGATTTACAGTGGTACGCGCACCAATCCACAGGTTTTCGAAACCCGCTTTTAATGCTAATTCAACATGTTGCGCATTAGCGACCTCCGTAATCACAGGAAATCCTGTTGCTTTTCCGGCATCCATTAACCAAGGCAATGCTTCTTGCCCAACCCCCTCAAAAGAGTTAGGGCGTGTTCTTGGTTTCCATATACCGCCGCGAAGAACATGGACTCTGCCAGATTTAGCGAGTTCTAAAGCTGTTTCCATGACCTGTTCTGGTGTTTCAACACTACATGGTCCTGCTATGATAATCGGACGTCTTATATTTTTTAATTCAGCCATAATGGTGATCAATTTTCAAAAAAAAATCCCGCCTGTCTCGGACGGGCGGGAAATAATATTTCCAAACAATGTTTAGCCTGTCCTAGTTCTTGAACAAGCGCCAATCGTTTATGTTTCTGTTTGTTCTCATTTCTGGCCGTAAATGTTCAAAAAATTATTGATCATTTGCAAAAAATCGAAAAACAATTCCACTAAAAAAATATTACCGTACGTAAACTCCGATTTTGAAAATAAATATCGTTATAGTGTTGTTCAATTGAAAAATTATTTTCAATCTTTTTGACTCGAAAAGAAAATGAAAACAAGAATTTTAAATACAAATTGGTGGTGGTCTACTCAACTCAGATGAGTGGATAGCTATTGTAATTTTAAACGGCCTATCGTACTCACGGTAGGCCGTTTTCCTTTTCGAGCCTTCCGTGGTACAGCCCAAAACTACGGAAATGAAAATTAATACAGAAACAAAAAAATCCTCAACGACCTATATACGCCGGTCTCTGCCTTTCTTAGTCTTCGTGATCGATACGCCAGTGTTTCGGTCTTTGAATCATCAACTTATCATTCAAAGGTTAATTCAAAATCGTTTATAGGCATTGATCCTATCGTAACGATAACCGTTCAAAATAAAGAACTTAGATCTAGCATAAACGGAGAATCAATCACAGATGCCTGTGCAGATATAGAGACTTTAGAAAAGCATATTGATCAGTTTGAATTTTGCAATATAACATCACATTCTCTTAATGGATTCTTTGGAATATTTGGTCATGCTTCAGTTGAATTGTTTGAGGATATCCATGTTAGAGCGTCCGAGGATTTGTCTAGTGTTTATCTCGTTATTTATCGTTACGTGATTGTTTGTTATTATTACCACAACCAATTGGAGATTATACAAAACAGCCTCTCAGCTAGGATCGGACGGAATCATTCATGGGAGCAAAACCTTATTGATGCAGTCATCATCTGGGCAAATAATAGAGCCCTACTCTATTTCGGCTGGTTTAGATTACCCGGGTATCGGTCCGCAGCTTGCACATCTCATAGAAACTAAAAGGGCAAGCATCTTAAACGCAACCGGTAAAGCAAAGAATTATACAGTAGAACAAATTCGAGAATTTCAACGATTTCAATCTAATTTCCCGAATCAAAAAGAATGCTAGGATTTGGCATTCATAACCAGCGAAACTTTAAGACTGCCAATTACTATTTCAGCGGCGGAATTATTGGCTCCGCATTCATACGAAAACAAAAGAACAAGGCAGAAGCGATAGCTTTTATACGTAGTCTTTCATCTCCGTCATCCGTATGATTTTGTAACCCATATTTTTCTCAGCGCGGATTGCTTTTATTAGTTCCATTTTTTCACGGGCAGATGTGCTTTCATAAACCATATAATACCGACCCGTCCCTAGTCCTTCTTCTTGACTAACTTGTTGTAAACTTTGAACGATTAATCTAAAGCGGCTAATATGCGTTTGAATGGTTTGAATTGACTTGGAGAAATCTACTGTATGGAATACCGTGAAATAATTAGATTTACGACATAAGTCGATCGTCATATCCCTGTAAATAAAAGGATAACTATTGGCCTTCAATTTATAATTGACAGCAAATTGAGCAAATTTTTGCGTATCAATATAATCTTTGAATCGTGCTTTGAAAGTATTCGTTTTTGTCTTACTCGGGGATACTGATTTGGTTCCGATATATTTAGCAAAAAGCTTATCAAACGAAATCACTTTTTCTAACTCATAGAGCTCGGAATAACACAGTACACCGCGTTTTCCTTGACTTATTTCTTTGAGCATCCGTTTCGCATAAGGAGGATCAAAGAAGGATAATGACGTTTCGCCTCGTCGTATTTTATTGACATCAAAATCCATCAAACGAATACCTTTTTTAACCAGCTTCCTCATGTCTGGAGATAGATTCTTCAGAGCGAAGTTCAACTTACTTTCATCCTTCTCAAAATAGGGTATACCTTCAATATTCGCCAGTATAGCGACTGCGATTTTCTCTTCAGAGAAACGATTCGTTCGAATATATAATAGGGTAAAAAAGGTCATAATTCTTGAATTAAGTCTGTAGAGAATTTTTCCAATTTTTTTAACCGATCCTTATCCACGCAATAAGCAAGCCAGCGACTTTTGTTTATCGTTTGTCCAGTTTTGGATTGCCAAGCCAAACATGCTGTATTGAGCCTTTCCCCAAATTTTTGATCTAATAATACAAAGAATGATTCATGGGCTTCTCGAATGATTTTTTTATTTCGAATTCCTTTAACTAAACTGATAACACCATTTCTTTTCGGCTGAAAAGCCTCTGTTTTCGGTTGAAAATCGATAAGATCAAACAGAAATTGAGATTTTCTACCTGGCACCAGAAACAAGGAAGATAGCGGTTTTTCTATTTGTAAATATTGCGTCAATAAAAAATAAGAATATGCTTGAGCAGGATATACCAATTCATTGGCTTCAATAGCCATGTTTTTGATTTCATCAAGTTGAATCACTTCTTCGGGTTCTTCCAGCCTTATCATATCTCTATCAGTTGGATGATAAGCCCAATTAATACCTGGTAAGTGCAATTGTTTTAGAAATAGAGCGAAGAATACCTTGCCTGGATCAGCCTTAATATCTAGAAAAGTCTCCAAGGATCCATTAATCCCTACACCTTCGCTATTTCTGGTAATCACCTCCATTATTTTGCGGTCTCTTTTAGCATCGGCACAAAACTAAACACACCTAATTTTTTCTCATCATAAGTCTCTGGTCCAGTTTTGATAATCAGCATCATTTCTTGTTCCTTTCCCTCACCTAAAGGAATTACCAATCGGCCACCAACTTTTAATTGCTCAATTAAAGCTGGAGGTATAAACGGAGCTCCGCAGGTTACGATCATTTTATCAAATGGAGCAAATGAAGGCCAACCTTTATAGCCATCACCATATTTTAACTTAGGGTTATAACCTAGTTTCGGAATGATGCGGTTGGTTTTTAAATATAATTCACGTTGTCTTTCAATGGAAAAAACTTTCGCCCCCATTTCAGCCAATATAGCCGTTTGAAAACCAGAACCTGTTCCGATTTCCAGTATTTTGTCTCCTTTTTTTATCTCCAAAAGCTGGGATTGAAAAGCAACCGTATAAGGATGTGATATCGTTTGACCAGCCCCTATTTGAAAAGCCATATTCGAATAAGCTTGTTTCGTAAAAACAGCATCCAAGAAGAAATGACGCGGAACGGTATTGATCGCAGCTAATACAGCCTCATCTTTAATTCCCTTTTCGCGTAGTTCTTCAACTAGTTTTTTGCGCAAACCTTTATGCCTGTAATTGTCTATCATTCTTATATAAGCCTTGAAAGCTGCTAAATTAAATACAATTTTGGCCTTACTCCAGTATTAAAAAATAAGATTTCGACAAAATTATCAACACCCATGACTTGCAAAATTATATTTAGCCAGAACCTTCACATTTCGTGTTCTATTTTCGACGAAAAAAAAATCCTTTTCGGTCGAAAAGATGTCCTTATTCATCATACATGAGGTCTGACTTCAAT
>JAURQI010000078.1 GCA_030836155.1 Crocinitomix sp. | reverse complement strand
TGGCGATGCGTTCCTTTAAATCAGCCTCTGTATCTTTCTCACTAAACGCCAAAACTTTAATGCCATATCGGGTTAAAACCTCATTAATAAAATGATCCGTTCCACCATATGAAGGCTTGCTATACAGCACAAAGTCGCCTGGATTTAAAAACTCGAGTAAAACAGTAGAAATCGCCGCCATACCACTTTCAAAAACAGCACATTCTTCAGCCTGATCCCAAAGGGTTAAACGATTTTCCAAAATTTCCAAATCCGGATTGTTCAATCGACTATAAATCAATCCCATTTGTTCTGCCTCTTCTTTTTCTCTCAAGCCATAGGCTAATTCGAAATAAGCTTTTCCTTCTTCAGCCGATCGAAATGAAAAAGTGGAAGTCTGAAAAATCGGACATTTAATAGCACCTTCGGATAATTGAGGATCATATCCATAAGACATCATTAAACTTTCGGGACGCATTTTCTTATTGCTCATATTCATGGTTTTGTACGAAGTTCAAGATAATATGAGTATCATCCTAATAAAAGTTATTTTTTTAGATGTAATCGCTTCATAACACCCTAGAAATAGTGTTATTTTCTATATTTACCTAAAATATTAGCAAAAAAAGAATATTCAACTATGTTAAAAATTGATACTACTGACCGAAAGCTCTTAATGTTATTACAAAGAGACTCTAATCAGACCATTAAACAATTAGCATCTCAGTTGAATTTGACCCCTACTCCGGTGCACGAGCGTATTAAAAGACTCGAGAAAAATGGTATTATCGAACGCTATCGAGCTGAGATTGATGCAAAAAAACTCGGTAAATCCTTAATGGTGCTTAGCCACGTCTCCCTGCAGGAGCACTCCAAAAGTCTATTGCATTCATTCGAAGAAAAAATTCGAGCCTTACCCGAGGTTATAGAGTGTTATCATGTCTCAGGCGAGCATGATTATCTGCTCAAAGTTATAATTCCAGACATGCAGGGCTATCGTGAATTTCTAACCGAAAAACTGGCCAAGATTAAAAATATCGGTAATGTTCATTCCTCTTTTGTAGTTGAGGCAGTGAAAAACGATCGGATCATTAATCTCTCTTAATCACCTGTGAATCATCACAACCAGTGAACCAATTCAAGTTGTTTAGTGTTGGTTCTATTGCAATAAGGCCTGAAAAGCAGAAATATATAGATGTTGAAATGGGTTAAAAACCTTAATTTTACACCGCCTTGAAAACCATGGGAGACCATATTATACATCCGAGAAATGAGCGGCTATTAAACCTATTAGCGCTAGTACTCATGATATATTCGATCTATGGCTTTTTTGTGTTTTTTGATGGGATATCAAAAGAAGAAGGTCCAGATGTGTACCAACGCTATTTTTGGAAATGGCACTATGCGTTGGTTTTAGCCATGTGTTCCAATTTAGCCGCGATTGGAATTTACACGCGTCGTTCATTTGGATGGATAACCGGGCTACCTTTATGCTTGATTGCCATCATTGAAGGATTTCGAATTTTAACCACTGCTGTTGATCCCAATGGATTTGACTGGAGTTGGTTTGTTTTACTCGGATTGACAATCATATTTGTAACGGCCGGCGTTCTATTATCATTTACGACAGTCCGTGGATTATTTGATATCAAACGTCAGGAAGCAATGGTTATGATACTTGTATTTGTCACCTTGTTGATAGACAACCCAACGCTTAATCCTTTTCTTGGTTAGCCTTTCTTTTTTTTGAAGGGAAGAGCCATTTCTCAAAAACAAAATAATAAACAAGTGCAAGCACCGTTGCTGGTATTATTAAATTCGTCCATCCATCATCTGGTATAACCTTGTTTGCAATTAACGGTGTGTACAACAATAACAATAATAAGCTGAAAGCAATAGCGATGATTGTAATAACGAGTGTTCTCAAAATTCGGTTATTAAAACAATAGCGTTTGCTCTACACAGTTTTCGCCAAATGCATAAGCCATATAGGCCATTGAAGGCATCGGTTTTGTAATGATTAAATTCGCTTTTTTACCGATTGTTATCGACCCTAACTCTTCACTTAACTCCATAGCCGCAGCTCCATTCACAGTAACCGCGTTTAATGCTTCTTCAGGTGTTAATCTCATTTTAATACAGGCCAATGATTGCACCAATTGCATATTTCCGCTTGGAGTAGAACCCGGGTTATAATCTGTCGCTAATGCCAATGCTATATTTCTATTTAGCATATCTCTGACTGGTGAATAAGGAATATTTAAAAAGAAAGAGCAACTTGGTAGCGCTGTAGCGATGGTACTAGATTCACTCAATGATTTAAAATCTTCCTCACTCATCTCTTCGAGGTGATCAACCGAGACAGCACCGTGCTTAATTCCAACTTGCACACCTCCCATAACGGAAAATTGATTGACGTGAATCTTCGGCTTTAAACCAGCTTCAACGCCTGCTTTTAAAATACGATCAAGTTGTTCAGCTGTAAAATAATTACGTTCGCAAAAAGCATCGATATAATCTGCCAAACCTTCTTCAACCACTTTTGGCAACATTTCGTTAATCACCAAATCAACATAAGCTTCTTTATCCGATTTATACGCAGCAGGAAAAGCATGTGCTCCAAGAAAAGTAGCCTTGATCGTTACATCGGACACCTCTTTTAATCTTTTAACTACACGCAACATTTTGAGTTCGGCCTCTAGCGTTAAACCATAACCACTTTTTATTTCGATTGCTCCTGTTCCGTATGATTTAATCTCCTCAAGCCGCTTCATAGCATCCTCAAAAAGATCATCTTCTGACATTTCGGCCAACTTTCGGGCAGAATTTAAAATCCCTCCCCCTTTTTTACCAATCTCCTCATAGCCCAACCCTTTTATCCGATCAACAAATTCTTCCTCTCGAGATTTGGCAAAAACAAGATGGGAATGTGAATCACAAAAAGCAGGTAGCACAAATTTTCCTTCTGCGTCGATTACTTGCAAGTCAGTCCAATCTACCACGCCTGCCAGCTCCTCCATAGAACCAAAATCAGCAATGCGACCATTTTCAATGGCCAAATAGGCATTCTCTAACATCTGTAGATTGGCCAGCTCGTTCCCACGCAATGGTGATTGAGACTCTTCCTGAATTCCTGCTAATCCTTTAATGTTTTTAATCAGTATTTTTTGCATGGTGGTGATTTGGTTTGGGCAAAGTTAATGATTTGTTGGATGATAGCGATTAGATAACAGTGAGTAGTGGGCGTGTATATTTGTTCCGATGCACTTAAGACCGAATCTTATGTTATTGTCTTAAATCTTTAGTCTAATGTCTATGCTCTTTTATCTCACACCTTTTCTCTTCTAAAAGCTCCAACGAATACGCATAAAAACAGCATTGCTCAGATTTTGAAAATTAGTTGGATATTCAGCGAATAAAATTTGTCCAACAAAATCCAAATCCCAGTTTTCAGTGATGGACGTATTTAAGGTCGGAATGAAAAAGAATCCATTGATATCTGGCAAATACATCGTTGATAAACCTCCCCCAAAAATAGGTGAAAAAGCACCTGCTACCTGTAAAAAAGCTGCATATCTGGTCGGTAAAAGATTCTTTGCCGAAAGCGTTTGATTGGTCGATAATGCTTCGGTAAAATTGCCATTCCCTGCACCATTACTATTGTAAAAACCAGAGACATTAATGTAAATTCCTTGCGAGAAAGTATAATCCCAAGATAAAGAGGCAACCATTACTCCGGCGGTATCGGTAAAATTCTGGCGCGGGTGGAAATAAGTTCCTTCCCCTTTAAAACCTATACTTTTGATATTCCCTGCCCAACCTAGTCCAAGCACAGCGTCTGTCCGATAATTTCCGCCAATTAATTGAAAGTCATAACCTCCTTTATTAAATTTATACCTACTTGCGAGAATCGTTTCGTCCCAATTGTCAGCTGGGCGATAAGCTAGCTCAACTTGCGACATAGCACCGGTAAAATATTGGATGCGCAAGGCGTCAGAACCTGGTCGTTCTTGATAATCAAAATCAACAAAATTATAGGCATTAAAGAGGTCGTTAGGATTCCATGCTAAATTAATTCCCCAATTGATCCGCTGACGTCCCAGTCGGATATTCCACTTGCCTTTATTATATTCAATATTTGCTCTATCAATTGTTGCATTCATTAATAATGCTGATTCATTCACCAAATTCCAAGAAAGATCCACCACCCCATTATCCCTTCCTATTGATGTTGCATAAGTTGGATCTAACTCGACGGTTTCTCCATAAAAAATTCGATTACGCATTTCGACAGAAAAGGTCCATTTCGTATTCGGATAATATTTAAAATTGAGCCGATTGTGAATGAGGTTATCCGTATAAATGGCGTCCAAATTCACAAATTGATTGGTGTTCATGTATTTCACATATCCTCCAAAATCAATTTTATCTTTCCAGGATGTTTCAGGCGATTCTTGAGCAAATCCATGACTCGAGATCATAATGATCAGACTCCCCAAGACATATTTAAATTCTTTAATCCTCATGCTTAGGACCGTATCTCATCCGAGATAATTTTTCCATCCTCCATTGTAACTACCCTTCTTGCCCGGTCGATCACACGTTGATCGTGCGTTGAAAAGATGAAAGTGATACCTTCTTCTTTGTTCAAACGTGCCATTATATCTAATAAATTCTCCGTTGACTTTGAATCCAGGTTTGCTGTAGGTTCATCCGCCAAAACAAAAGCAGGTTTAGATGCTAAGGCACGAGCTACTGCAACCCTTTGTTGCTGCCCTCCTGACATTTGATTGGGTCTTTTATTCATCACCTCGCCCAATCCAACTCCTTTAAGAAGCTCTTCTGTCCGCGTTTTGCGTTCTTCATCAGATTTGCCTTGCAACAACATCACAAAGCCAACATTTTCTTTTGCATTTAAAACCGGAATCAGGTTATAGGCTTGAAAAACAAATCCGATATGACGCATACGAAAATCAATCAATTCATTTCCTTTTAGCACGGTAATATCTTGACCATCAATCCAGACACTACCCGAAGTCGGTTCATCCAGTCCACCAATAGCATTTAACAAAGTTGTTTTACCTGAGCCGGATGGACCAACTATGGCTGTAAATTCACCTTTGTCGATTTTGATTGAAACATCATTTAATGCTTTTATTTCAAAATCCCCTTGGGTATATATTTTGAATAAGTTTTCTGTTCTTATGACACTCATAATT
>JAURQI010000077.1 GCA_030836155.1 Crocinitomix sp. | reverse complement strand
TTTTAGAAGGTTCTTACCAAGCGCTTGGTCAAGATGGTGATCGTTTTAATGAATCGATCGTTATACCGTTTAATCCGTCTGTGCCTGATAGCATCAGTGAGGCACTATATTATATGTCCGATCACTTACCACTTTCTTTATTTTTGGTGACGGATTATACAGCCTCAGTAAATAATGCTCCGATAGAAACGAAGTTAAAATTGTATTATAATACAGTTGAAAATGCTATTATCTTGAATCAAACTATTCCAAGTGGAAGCTTACAGATCTACAACGCCACAGGAAGCCTATTTGGGACCTACTCTGTAGATAATAACCAAAGAATTCGGTTGAACGAAAGATTAGCGCCAGGCATTTATTTTTGCGCTGGAAGACTGTGTAAGGAGCAAATTGGATTCTCTTTTTTAGTTCCGGATTAGCTTTAATGTTTGTACTTCAGAACCGACAGACACTGATATGAAATAAAGACCAGCATTTGTCAAATGATCGATTTCCAATTGTGTCGCAGAAGTACTCGTTTCATATACGGATTGTCCCAATGCATTGCAGACAACAACATTTTTGATACCAGCAACATTGAACCTAACATTTACTGTTTCGCTAACGATTGGGTTAGGATAAACAGAGAAAAGCTCGGCCACCTCAGTCGATTCAGCGATATAACTAGTTAATTCATTCAAGGTATATTGTCTAAAAAAGCGCCAAATTTCAACCGAAGCATTAAAGTCATTATTCGTAATGCTCGTCACAAATTCACTTCCTGGCCAAGTATGTTCACCTCCATTGATTTTGTAAAATTCAACTGTGCTGCCTAAAAGTCCATTTTCATAAACATAATGTGTTGCAGTACAACCGTCCGTTTCATCAATGTCTGGAACCTCTGTTACCACAGGGTCTGTATCACACTCATTAAATGTCACCCAATGATCCACAACATCTTCAACCGGCATAAATAAGAAACTTCCTTCGTAGGGCACGGTTGGATCTTCTGTACCGTGAATTTGCATCGCAGGCATTGGGTGATTGGTAATACAATCATCATATTCGATTGGTGTAATCGAGCCGGTGACTGAGGCTACAGCGGCAATTCTGCCACTCAATCGACAAGCTAGTTTATAACTCATAAATCCACCATTACTCATGCCTGTTGAGTAAATCTGGTTACCATAAATATTATAGTTTGCATAAATCGTATCAATCAAAGCAGAGATAAATCCAACGTCATCAACAGAAGAGGTCCCGAAGCAATTCCAGTGATTGGTTCCAAAATCATCTGGCAGTCCTTGTGGATGGCAGATTATGAAGTTTGCAGTATCTGCAATCGGACGAAAATCGCCATAAGCTTCTTGTTGAACATTGTTAGAGCCGTAGCCATGCAAGTTAAAAACTAGTGGTAAAGGTTCTGTGCCATCATATGCTGCAGGTATATACAAGCGATACGCTCTTGTTTCTCCATCATAAACGAAGCTTTCGCTTTCTGTTGTTTGTGCAAATACTGCTCCTGACATAAGAGCAATTAGGGACAGTGTAAGTGTCTTGATCATAGTGTGGTAATTAGTCAAGCACCTGAAAGATAGTTAAAAATTATTTATACATAATAAAACAGGAATTATTTGTTTAGTATACTCTGTTGTCTGTTAGCGCTCTTTTTCTATCTTCGCTAATAAAGTAAGCCTATGCAAACTCATTATATTTATTTCTTATCCTCATTCATTTTTGCGTGTGGAGGAACAACTTCCAATGAAGAAATTGACCATTTTGATCAAGCGATTGATACAATAGAAGAAACAGCAATTGATACGTTAAAAGCAGAAGTTATCGCGATACCAAATGAAATCGCTGAACTTTTAAAAAACTTCCGTGATACATTCGAATTGCCATTAACGGTTGACTCGACTTTTATTCAGGAACGAAATGATGGAGATCAATTAGAGTCATCTCAATTTAATTATCAAACGGTCAGAGATTTAATTCAAAATGGCTTTGCCAATGGTCCCGCGGAAGAGCAAAAATATATGTTAAACGCCACGATCGAAATAGACTCGCTGAAAAGTATCAACGCTTATGAGGACTATTTATCATCAATAGACATTGGCATGTTACAAGATGTCGTTTATAATGGTCATGGAATCATAATCTTTCCGAACAATCGTCACCTGCTCATTTGGACAATGAATTATTCATCTTACGAAGCTTGTCCATACTATACAGGAACTGTTGTGTTTGGAACATTACTGGATCGTTATCAAATCATGAATACAATAGAATTAGCTGAAATAACGAGTAGCGGTAACCCACCAGCATTCGGTGAAACAGCTGCTGATTCTGAAGTAAGTGAGGACAAAATTACTACCAAATACCGCGAGGCCTATGGTGAAACAGCAGATCCTGAATACGGTTATGAGGGTAGTCTCGAAGAATCAGATTCTAAGCATATTGTCTTTATTGACTCAACGGGTTTTGCCGAGAAAATGATCGACAATTAAGTTTCCAAACTAAAGCCAGGAAGTCGGATCTGGACAATGATATTCGATACCAAGTAAAGATTTAGAAAAGTCATTCATCACCGTTTTGCCAATCCTTTCGTCCTTTAAATCGAATGTTGGTGGTGTGAGACTCAATTCATAAGCCGCCTTTTGATAAAAAGTCATTCTATCTGGATGTTCATCGGCACAACCATTAATGATATGTCCAAATTGCTCTTGCTCAATAATCGCCGTCAAGATTTGCAAACAATCCTTTTGATGAATTAAATTGACTTTTCCTTTTGGGCGAGCCAATAATTTATCTGGACTTAAAAAACGACCAGGATGTCTGTTTGGTCCAAATAAACCAGCAAAACGAACTATGGTTAAGTCTTCTGCAAAATAGCGTTGAAGCAGATATTCGGCCTCTACAATTGACTTGGCTGTTTCTGTTTCTGGATCAGTTGGTGATTCTACAGTGATGATCTCATCAGGATTACCATATACCGAGGTTGAGCTAATAAAAATCACCTTTAGATCATCAGGAATGTAAGGTAATAAATGTCTCAGACGGTGCGCATAATGAATATCTTTTCCTGGTGGAATTCCGATCACTAAAATCTCCATGCCTTTCAGCAAAGACGCAATTTTACCCTTAATTCCATGATTCTGGATATCAATTACCTTTACGATAATGCCTGACTTTAAGAGAGACATCAGTTTTTCAGAATTGGTCGTACTCCCGTTTACCAAATACCCTTTTTCTGTCAATGATGTTGCCAGTGGTAGGCCAATCCAACCCAACCCCAATATTGCAATGTTTTTTGCCATTATTATATATTCTGTAGGAGCTTAGGGTTTTCTCAGTAGTAGACAACAAATGTATATAAATAATATTATTGAGACACATTTCCAATCTGCTTTCTTATAATCAAGGATTTTATTTGCACAAAGTAACATGAGTTACGTAATATGTTTATAGGTGTTTATATATTTGAATGCTTGCCTTTTAAAAATTCACCTCAAAAGATTCAATTCTGGCCAGTTTGAAATAGATGTATGAAGAAATATTTGCCAATAACTAATTGGTTGCCAAATTATAAAAAGGCATACCTATCTGGAGATTTGACTGCAGGTCTCACGGTGGGTGTCATGCTGATTCCGCAAGGAATGGCCTATGCTATGCTAGCAGGTTTGCCGCCGATCTATGGTTTATATGCTTCTACGATTCCATTAATTATATATGCCATTTTTGGTACATCAAGACAATTAGCCGTTGGTCCTGTAGCAATGGTTTCAATCTTAATTTCAACCGGCGTTGGAGCTCTGGTTGAAGTGGGGTCAGATTCTTTTATTGGTATGGCGATTTTATTATCCTTGATGGTTGGTTTTTTCCAATTGCTAATGGGATTATTCAGAATGGGTTTTTTGGTCAATTTTTTATCGCACCCTGTGATTTCAGGGTTTACTTCTGCCGCTGCTATTTATATTGCATTTAGTCAGTTTAAGCACTTGTTTGGTTTAGATATTCCTAGAGGTAAAGTGCATGAGACATTATATCAAGTTTTCAAACAATATGATCAAATCAATCCATATACATTAGGCGTTGGAGTGGGTGCATTATTTATCATTATTCTTCTTCGAAAGTGGAGTAGGAAGATTCCCTTTCCACTTATAGTGGTTATCATCGGTTTATTAGTAGGTCGTTTTATGATGCTCAATGAAGCACCTTATAACGTTGCTGTAGTGATGGATGTTCCTCAAGGCTTACCGGGGTTCCAAATTCCAATATTAGATTGGAAAGCAATCACAGATTTATTACCGATTGCATTGACTATAACTTTCATTGGATTTACGGAGTCGATTGCCGTTGCTAAACAAATTCAGAATAAACATAAGGATTACGAAATTGATGCCAATCAAGAACTTGTCGCTTTAGGTTTAACCAATGTAATCGGTTCATTTTTTCAAGCATTTCCAACACAAGGAGGGTTTGGTCGAAGCGCCGTCAATGATCAGTCCGGAGCTAAAACAGGACTGGCTGCAATCATTAGCGCAACAGTTGTAATATTAACCTTATTATTTCTGACTTCGTTTTTTGACTTTCTGCCAAAAGCGGTCCTTGCATCTATCATTATCGTTGCCGTTTTTGGTCTGATTGACCATAAAGAGGCAAAACATCTCTGGAAAACAGATCGCATGGATTTTGCCATGTTCATGATAACTGCTGTTGCTACTTTGGTGCTCGGTGTTGAAATCGGAATCGGTGTTGGAATTGCGGTATCAATAATTGGTTTGTTGATTCACGTGTCTTACCCGCATATTGCTGAATTGGGTAAGGATGCTAAGAGTGAAACGTATTTAAACGTTGACCGGTTTGATCATATTAATACGGCAGAGGATGTGCTAATTGTTCGAGTAGATGCGCGTTTGTTTTTTGCCAATACACGGTTTTTTCAGGATAAGATGAAGTTTTTTGAAGAACGAAAACCAAACTTAAAGGCGATTATACTCGATGCACGCGGAATTAATGGATTGGATTCAACAGCTATCCATGCACTCAAAGACATGGTAAAAGATTACGAAAAACGTGGTATTCAATTTATGATGACCCATGTAAAAGGTCCGGTGAGAGACCGCTTATTGCGCTCGAATATGCGCGAAGTCATTGGTGAAGCGAATTTCTTTTTGACGATTAAGGGAGCTTTGGCTTCCTATCGGAAGAATGCAGGAAACAAACATACGAATATCACACTCCAATCTAATATTGATTAGATCAATTTGAGATACTTGTTCTTAGTTCAGTTCTAGACGATTTAATAGGGAGGTCTCCAAAAAGAGCCAGTGAATAACCGGTTATCAAAATTAAACTATAAACCAGCACAAACGGATTTAGATTACTTCTTCCCATATAAAACCAGAACAGACCGTATATAAAAAAGATCACTTCAAACACTTTCAGGTTGTAGCGAGCATTTTGCTTATAGCTTTTCTGAAATAACTGCTTTTCAGCCAGATTTGAA
>JAURQI010000076.1 GCA_030836155.1 Crocinitomix sp. | reverse complement strand
TGACATACCAGAAACATCCAATCCTTTCATTGTCCAATCATATTTTTGATCGGTATAGTGTCTTCCTTTTCTCACATTTACTGACATGCCGATCGAATGAAGGATAAAATCAATCTTTCCACCTAAGATCTCAACAGCTTTATCAAAAAGATTTTCTAAATCTTCCATATTCGTTGCATCTGCTGGAATAATTTCAGAATTTGTTTTAGCTGCGAGGTCATTGATCTCTCCCATTCGCATAGCGATTGGTGCATTTGTTAATACAAAAGTTGCTCCTTCCGCATGCGCTTGCTCTGCTACTTTCCAGGCAATTGATTGCTCATTCAAAGCTCCGAAAATGATTCCTTTTTTTCCTTTTAAAAGTCCGTTTGCCATAATGTTTATTTTAAAAACCGAAGTCTTATCGATTCATTGTTTCTATTTAGGATCACAAAAATAATAGATTATCTTGTTTTATCGCTACTATTTAAACATTGACCAAATACCTAGTCCGATTAGCGCTGCCACTACCCATTGAATTCGTAATAGCGGTAAAATTCTCTTCAATATCTTTTATGCGAGTGTATCCATTAAAGACAGAGTCGCTGACTTTCCTTCTTTTTTTCCTTTCATAACCCAAAGTATCAGTCCTAATATGGCCAATACTCCTGCACCGATTAAATATCCCATTTTTATAAAAATTAAGTAGACACCTGAAAATACACATTTTTTTCATGCTCCTTTTATTCAAATGCGATCTTCGAGCATTTTTTTTTCAACTAAAAAGGATAATGGCTGTTATAAATGATGAAGCCTATCTGAGGTAGTTTAGTTATTGAAATTGAAATGTCGTATTTTTGTGTTATAATATGAGTGAACAAGAGTCCCCTAAGAAAGAAAATGCTGATTTCCAAAATCCGATTGATCCGGATAAGGTAGCAGAAAACCCACATTCATTAGAATATGGTCATCATGTAGGGAGCGCGGCGATCAAGGCAGAAGATGTTGGTAAATTAAAAGGTCGTGCCTTGACTGCAATGGAGCATCAAACAGACCAGCAATTGACGCAACTGTATGAGCAGATGCAGCTATTGGCTGAGCAAGCGAAAAAAATCAATCAGCGTAAAGCTATCTCTGAGCGCATCTATTCAGCTAATTTTCGATTTGATCCTATTATCAATCATATCTATTATTTATATCAGGATAATGATGGATCACATGTCCTATCCATTATAGCGCCGAATGAATGGGGACGTTCAAGAAAAAATGAATATCATTATTTGGCGCAGGTTAAGTTGCTTGCGGATCACACATGGGACATTCTCGATACTGCAGAAGATGCAGACCTTTAAAAAAATTACTTTTTAAGTTTCCCTTTAAAATAATAGGTTGTTCCCATATCATTTCGATTGGCCCAACCATTTATCGTTTGGGCTTCCAATTTTACTTCCCATTTTAGTACAGCACCAGAATCATGATTGCTTGTTGTTTTGATCTCAATGACATTGCCGTTAGCTTCTAGTTTGTTTGAATGATAATTTGCTTTTGAAAACCCGTTCAAATTACTGAAGTCCGAAAAAAGTTGTCCTTGCTCTAAATATATGTGACCTTTACTTTTTTCAATCCTACCTGAAGCGTTTACCTCCTTTAGTTTGACATTATAAACCGCTTCATGAGTGTTGACAGTCTCTTTGATCAAACTATTTGAGAAAAATATTAGAACCAGCAAATAGAACATGTGCATAACGCGAAAGATTAGCTGAAACAAGATAAAAAAAAAGAAGCGTTTTGTATACACAAAACGCCTCCACATAACTTTTAGCTATGAAACTAAAATTACATTGAAGTAATTTTGGATTCTGTACAAAGATAATTTCTTCTTTTCAATAATTGTTAATTTATTCGATAAGAAGTTGATTTAAATCGTTTAAAACAAAAAATCGCCTTTCCAATATTGGAAAGGCGATTTCTTTATAATATAACTATGATATTTCTTAGAACTCTACTGTGAACTCAACACGTCTGTTGTTAGCTCGACCTTCACGCGTATCGTTTGTATCTTTTGGCTTCGTTTCTCCAAAACCTCTAGATGTTAAACGACCAGCATCAACACCCTTTTTAACTAAGTACGCTTTTACAGCTGCTGCACGTTTTTCTGAAAGCAACAGATTCGCTGCATCATCACCTTGAGCATCCGTGTGTCCGTCAATCGTTAACTTGTAATCAGGGTTTTCATTCATGATATCTGCAACGTTGTTTAAGATACCGTATGAACGCGTCTTAATAACATCTCTACCAGACTCAAACTGAATTCCTTTTAATGCTTTCTGGAATACTTCTTTCGTTTCCTCTGCAATTTCAGGACATCCCATATTTGATTCAACACCTGGAATAGTTGGACATTTATCAACGTTATCTGCGATACCATCTTTATCTGTATCAGGACATCCGTTTAATTCTTTGATTCCAGCTTTTTCTGGACACTGATCTTCAGAGTCAATGATTCCATCTCCATCGGTATCAGGACATCCGTCAAACTTCTCAAGGCCTGGTGTATCAGGACACTTATCCTCGTCATCAACGATTCCGTCACCGTCTCTATCTGGACAACCTTGTGCAGAAATAACTCCTGGTACTTCAGGACACTCATCTTCAGCATCGGTAATTCCGTCACCATCTGTGTCAGGACATCCTTCCATTTCTTCGATTCCAGGAACCTCAGGACATTTATCTAAGTAATCAGCGATTCCGTCTCCATCTGTGTCAATTGGACAACCAACCTCATCAACAGATACACCAGCTGGTGTTTCAGGACATTCATCCTTCTTATCAGTAACACCGTCACCATCAGTATCAGCTGCTTCTCCTAACAAGTATACAATTCCTAACTGGTGAATCATGAACTGATCCCATCCAGCAGAGAAACCAGCATAACCATCTTTAGAGTCACCATTTGTATGACCATAAAGCATTGTATAGTTAAGTCCCCACTTGTCGAAGATCATATATGTAGCACCTAAACCAGCATTTAATGTTAAATCTGTTTGAGGTACTGTATTGAACGCTACATCAGTAAAAACTGAAGCGTTCGCATAATCAGCTATTCCCGCTCCTACAAAAATATAAGGTTGAATTTTTGAAGTTTCTGGTAAAATAAATCCATTGTGAAATTTGAAGCGAAATTGACCATTAGCCTGAAAAAGGTTTGCACCAAAGCTTGGTCCTTGTGCTTGGTCATAACCAAAAGCACCGTAAGTACAAGAAGCACCAACATCAAACATTGGAGTTAAATAGTAGCTAAAAGTAACACCACCTTGATTTCTCCATGTCTTACCAATATCAAAAAATTCTGCATTCAAATCTCCGTAGTAATCAGAAAGTCCCAAGTGAGCGGAAATTCCAAATCGTTGATCAGCTGTTTGACCGTACACTGACCCAGTGATAAGGACAGCGGCAAACAGACTTAAAAATCCTAGTTTCATTCTCATAGTTTTATAAATTGTTGACCACAAATTTAAAAGAAAAAATTTGTTTCTCTTCAATTGTTTGTAACGAATACGGGTTTTTACAACTATTGGACACTTAATCGCATGTTAAAAACGTTAATAAAACAACATTTTCCGCTTGAAATAAAACCGTCAAACACTTGAAAAACAACATGTTAACACCTTTTGTTGGGCGCGAAATAAAATAACGAAAGATTGTTAACAAAATCGCAATAATTTTCAATTACATCCGTTGCGGAACATCAATACCGAGCAAATGTGTTGCTGATTTAATAACCTTAGCTACTTGAACACTCATTTGGAGCCTCATTTTGCGCAAATTGATGTCCGGTTCATTTAACATGTGAATGTTTTGCCAGAATGAATTATACAGTTTACATAAATCATACACATAATTGGCAACCACGGCTGGAGAAAACTCCGTTCCAGCCTGGTGAATAACTTCAGGGTATTCAGCTAAATGTTTGATGATTTCCTTTTCAACATTTTCAAGATTCGCAGATAATTCAACATTTCCTTCGAAATCTGATTTTCTTAATACCGAAGATATTCGCGCATGTACGTATTGTAAAAATGGTCCTGTATTACCGTTTAATTCAACCGACTCATCGGGATTAAATGTCATTTTCTTTTGCGGATCAACTTTTAATAGGAAGTATTTTAATGCTCCCAGACCGATCATATGATATAAGCCTTGCTTTTCTTTATCCGTCATTCCATCAATATGACCTCTTTCTTCCGTCATTACGCGAGCCATACGAACAACTTCATCCACAAGGTCATCTGCATCTACAACAGTCCCTTCTCGAGATTTCATTTTCCCCACCTCTCCCTTATCGTTTCTCAAATCTATCATCCCATAAGAAAGGTGATGACAATTCTTCGCCCAAGTATATCCTAATTTTTCAAGGATAAGGAATAGGACTTTAAAATGATATTCTTGTTCATTCCCCACGGTATAAACAATCCCATTCAAATCAGGATAATCTATCATTCTTTGTTGAGCGGTACCAATATCCTGTGTTACATATACAGCGGTGCCATCTCCTCTTAATACGAGTTTTTCATCTAATCCATCTTCCGTTAAATCTATCCAAACGGAGCCATCATCTTTTTTAAAGAAAACACCTTTTTCCAAACCTAGATCAACCATCTCTTTACCGGTTAAATAGGTGTCAGATTCATAATAGAGTTTATCAAAGTCAACCTCTATGTTTTCATAGGTCGTATTAAAACCTTTATAGACCCAATTATTCATTTTTGTCCATAAGGCCACTGTCTCCTCATCCCTCGCCTCCCAACGCTGAAGCATAAGCTTGACCTCCTGCATTAAGGGAGTATGATTGTTGACTAGCTTTTTAATCTTATCTGCAATTCCTTTTTGGGCTTTGGGGTCATCTGCCTTGCTATCGTGCACTCCTTGAAGCTTTTTATACTCTTCAATAACAGCTTCTGGGGCTTGTCCAAAATCCCCTTCTTGCCACTTATTTAATACAGCAGCTGTTTCAATCTTTAAAGCTTTGTCAAACTCAACATAATATTTACCGACAAATTTATCGCCTTTCAATCCTGCTTCGGATGGTGTTTCACCATTGCCAAACTTCTCCCAAGCCATCATACTTTTGCAAATATGAATACCGCGATCATTTATGATTTGTGTTTTAACCACGTCATAACCGTTGGCTTCTAAAATCCGTGATACTGAAAAACCCAGAAAGTTATTTCTTAAATGTCCTAAATGTAACGGCTTATTTGTGTTGGGAGAAGAAAACTCAACCATCATTCTTTCATTGCGCTTGCTAGCCGTTCCGAATTGCTCATCAGCAATGATATCATTCAATCTACCTAACCAATATCGATCGGCAATCACTAAATTAAGAAATCCATTGACGGCTTCAAATCGAACAATGAAATCCAATTTTTGCTGCAAGAGTTCACCGATCTCCTCACCTACCATTTGAGGTGATTTTTTGGCCGGTTTTACAAGAGGAAAAACCAATAATGTTAAGTCCCCTTCCATATCCTTACGTGTCTTTTGAAATTGAATTAATTGTTCTCCAATTTCTGTTTCGTAAGAAGCTCCCCATTCCTTTAGGATAGCTGATATTTCTTGTTCAAGATTCATTCAAAGTTTATTTTCTATGGCCGAAGCCGTTGATTTCAATATTTCATAGGCCACTTCAGCCATTCGATTAATTTTGTTGTCTAAGCACGGGTTGATCTCTACAAATTCAATACAGCTTGTTTTTGGCCATTTAGCAAATTCAATTAATAATTCTTGCGCCTCTTCTGGATTTAAACCATTTAGCACTGGTGTTCCTGTACCTTTTGAGACCACATCACAGTCCATGCTATCGACGTCAAAAGAAATATACACCAAGTCGCAAGCAGATAGTTGCTGCTGGACTTCCTTGATTACTTCCTTGACTCCTTTGGTCCTCACCTCCTCGACTCGAAAGTTTTTAATATTATTCCTCTCAATAAATTCGTCCTCAGGTTTTTCGGTGTCACGAACGCTAATAAAGATCAAGTCCTCTGTTTTTAGCTTTTTCTTGACTCCTCCAATTTCTTTTAACTCCTCCCACATATTCTCAGCGCGTTCATCAGGACTATTGATCTGACTTTCGCGATTATCTGCACCTAATGCAACCGCTAATGGCATTCCATGCATATTTCCGGACGGCGTTGTGTAAGGCGTGTGCAAATCGGCATGCGCGTCGATCCAAACAACTCCCAACCGTTTGTTAGGAAATGCTTTTTTAATACCGGCTATTGTGCCCGCAGCGCAAGCATGATCGCCAGAAAGCACAAGTGGAAAATCCCCTTGAGCGTATATATGTGTCATAATATCGACCGTATCGCGATATACACTTGCCAATCCATCAATACGTCGAGCAAATTCAAATTCGGTCGGTTCGTCAAGCATATCGTTTTGATCTGCTACAATAAAACGTTCGAATCGTCCAAAAAAATCATCTTTCTGTTTTCTAGCTGCTACTTTTAAGGCACCTATACCTAAACTTGCCCCTCTCGTTCCTGCACCTATCTCACTCGTGTTTTCTATAATCTTGATTTCTCCCATAGCCGTTGAATTCAGGAACAAATTTAACCTTTTCATACAGATTCGCCTATCATCTTTTAGATTTATCTAATGAAAAAAGAATTCTGTTTAAGAACTGATAAGAGGCAAGAAGTGAAGTGATTATCGGATAAAATTCTATATTTGACGACGATCAGCCAAATTATTTAAAGTCAAATGAAACGAATTTCTTTCCTACTTGTACTTCCTTTTTTCACGATTCTTATTGGCTGCGGTCCTGATACGATTCAAGAGGGAGAAGTCGAATACGTTATCACTTATCCAAACATTGAAGCGAGTGGTTTTATGAAGGCAATCTTACCAAAAAGCATGACCATTGTTTTCAAAGGAACTAAAATGAAAACGCTCATTTCTAAAGGGGAAATCTTCTCAACTGAGGTTGTTTCAGACGAAACAGACAGGAGTATGGAAATGCGTTTTGATATGGGGGATAAATTATACTATACCCAACTTACTGAAGATGACTTAAACGAACTTTTACATTCTCAGCCCAATTACGAAATCTCTAAAACATCTGAAAGTGATAGCCTTGTTGGCCTATTCGCTGAAGCGTATTCGGTAAACTCACCAGATGATACGGTAACTTATAATAATGCATGGTTTACAATGGCGCTTGCTCCACAAAATGCTACATGGTTCTCTTCATACAATGAGATTGAGGGATTTCCTTTGGTTTATGATGTTGAACGTTACGGCGTATTTATGCATGTAGAAGCAATCGACTTTAGAAAACGTGAAGTCAAAGATTCCGAATTTGATCGTGATCCATCTTTAGAGGCGATTTCCTTTGAAGATTATGAATTCGAAGTGCAAGAGCTCTTTGATATTCTAATGGAATAATCAACGATTTTTCTCCCTTTTTCTTATTGGATTATTGGACTATCAATTTCTTTCGAATTGATTTCTCCCCGTCTGTAATATCAACGAGATAAGTACCTTTTGGCAACGCATCTATCGCAATCGAAACCAGTGATGCTTGAACCCGTTCTTGTCTATAGACCAACTCTCCTATAATGGAATAAATACCAATCTCAGTTTGCTCCAGCGCATTTGGTTTTATATCTCCAAGGTCAATAAATACTTGATTGGTCGCTGGATTAGGAAAGACAAGAATGTCCTGTTCATTTGCAAAAGTTGCAATGCCAATATTCGATGTTGGCGCTGATTGAAACAATTCTACACCACCCCGGCGATTTCCAAGCGCCAATTCCAATCGGTTATCATCAGTGATATTAGCAACAGCAGGTGCTGTATGAGAGCCGATGGCAATATTATCCGTTATAGAGTCAACAAGATTAAACGACCCATCCAAATTATCATCGATATCGCTGTAATAATAGAGATAACCGCGTTTAGAGCCGATTAATAAATGATAAACTCCGTCAATATCAATAAACTCAGGAACTGCATAGCCTTCGATAAATTCAGCTCCTGAAACATCTACGTTTCCTAAATTGGATGAAATTAAATCAAAATTGTACGTACCCACCCCTGTATTCTCATAATAATGCAATTTTCCTGATCGTCTCCCGATAACCAAATCTTGATCGCCATCACGATCTAAATCTACCAATTCAGGATAAACGAAAGTACTTTCCAAAATAGGCGCTCCATCAGCATTAGTGAGCAAAGTAAAGGTGTTAAAGATAGCTGGACTTCCTTCACCACCGGTATTCTCTAAATAATAACAATACCCTTCATATTCTCCTAAAATCATATCCTCGTCTCCATCCCCATCTAAATCTCCAAAGGTCGGATATAACGCTAAGGTTTCGCCTATGCCCATCGTTGAGATATCCTCATAATCATCTGTTATTAGTTCGTATTGAGGAGCATCTGCTGTTCCTACATTTTCATAATATGCCATTTTTGAAATGAGATTTCCTGTTACGGGGTTATACTGTCCAAGAGAACTTACAATCAAATCCATCAATCCATCTCCATTGTGGTCAAAAAAGACAGGCAAAGAAGATGTGCCATTTTCAATCATGTCTTCTTGTAGAAAATCATTTTGGATGTAATCAAATTCCGGATCTGCATCCGTATTAACATTGTTATACATCCAAACAGATGTCTTATTCTCAGATCCAATTTTTGCATTTGGAGAGGCGATTAAATCTCTCTTCCCATCATTATTGACATCCACATAAAAAGCCCCTGGAAAAATTTCTAAATCAACGGGGGTAGTCTCCGAAGGAAAGTTAGTATCTTGTAAATCCATTCCTGAATTCGTATTGACCTCTAGTCCTGAGTTACGAAGCATCACCAAATTCGGGTAAGACGCATCTCCAATCACTAAGTCCATGACTCCAGAATCATCAATATCCAGAGCAAGTACAGTAGATCCCGCATGACGCTCCTCCGCGTCTAATGGTCTATCCACAAATTCAGGATCATCAAAATCTACTGATCGACATGGGTAATCAAGCGTATCCCATAACGTGACTTCATTTGTCGCTCCGTTTTCCTGAAAACGACCCCAACAAATATTTTTTGTTTCAAAGATGAGTGAATCACAAACACCATACGTTTCTATACTTAAATTCTTGTGATATTCGACCGTTTGACCCAGAACGCCAAATGCCAAAACATCCTTATCATTGTCACCATCAACATCGACTATGGCTGGAATATCAGCCGAGCTAAAATACAAATACGTCTCACCGCCATATATATTCGTTCTCAGTAAAGGTGATTTTAATTCAAATTCGTGTCCGCTGCCATCTCCACCAATGTTTTTGTAAACGCGACAACCTCCCAATGTAGAAGTGAATAAATCAGGTAATCCATCGCAATCATAATCCACCAATAAAGCCCAATTCTTTAGATCCTTCGGAAAATAAGATTCATATTGTGGTGCGTATTGAAAATCAACTTCTCCTGCCGATCCGTTTTGAACGAATGTCATGACTTTATCGCAAGTACGATCAAAAACAAATAAATCAAGATCACCGTCAAAGTCTAAATCAATATTTGAAAATTGACAATAATCCATTCCACCTGCCCATGGAAATTTTAATGGTGTTCCATCCTCATCAACATCAATGGATAATTCACGATCAAAACCAAATTGAGCTTGCAATGGCAAGACCATAAAAACCAATAATACCGGGATCAAAAATTTTAACATAAAATCGTTTCTTTTTATAAAGTTAAAGAACTTTTTATAGTAAACGAAGAAGTGCCAATAATGGTTGTGAAAAATGAACAAGAGAGACCGTTTATATAAATCGATTAAAACGTAATTTTATTTCATAAGCTATATGAACCATTTATCCTTTTTAAAGGTACGATTTCGAAACTTATCCTTATTTTACGACACGTAAATTTTATTTAGAACATGAGAAACAAACTATTACCAGCGACTATATTAGCTACATTATTATTTGGATGCAGCGAAGCATCTGAAAATCAAGAGAATCAGAATAATGGAATTGATACTATTGTTTTTACGGGACCTGAACTAGAGGAGTCTTTTGAAATCGAGGCTTTTGCAGATATCCAAGTTTTAAAATATGATATCCCAGGATTTGACCGATTATCTTTAGACCAGAAAAAACTGGTATATTATCTTTATGAAGCCGGACTATCGGGTCGCGATATCACATGGGATCAAAATTATCGTCACAATCTAGAAATTCGTAATGCGCTAGAAGCTATCGTTCAGAACTATTCAGGAGAGCGAAGCGGAACTGAATGGGAAGCTTTTATGACTTATACCAAACGTGTTTGGTTTGCAAGTGGAATTCATCACCATTATAGCATGGATAAGTTCATACCGAATTTTACACGGTCTTATTTTGATGATTTATTGGCGCAATCTGGAGCAGCACTCGATAAAGGAATTATTGATATTATGTTCGACGAATCAGTTGATGCTAAACGTGTTAGCCTTGATCCTGATAGTGATTTAATTTTAAGCTCAGCAACTAACTTTTATGGACCTAACGTTACAGAGGAGGATGTTGACAATTTCTACGCCGAACAAATGGCAAGTGCTGGTGATCGACCGGTGGAGTTTGGATTAAACTCTCAGTTGGTTAAAAACGAAGATGGTACGGTCAAAGAGAAAGTATGGAAAGTTGGCGGAATGTATAGTGACGCCATTTCTGAAGTGGTTCATTGGTTAAAGTTAGCGCAAGGTGTTGCAGAAAATGAGGCGCAAGGAGAAGCATTGGGTTTGTTAATCGAATATTATGAGACTGGAGATCTCAGAAAATGGGCAGACTATAATATTGCGTGGTCACAAGCTACTGAAGGAGATATAGATTATATCCAAGGTTATGTTGAGGTATATGGCGATCCTAAAGGAATGCGTGGTGCTTACGAATCAATCATTCAAATTAATGATTTTGATGCATCTGAACGAATGGCTGTATTAGCAGAAAATGCACAATGGTTCGAGGATAATTCCTCAATAGACGAGGCGCACAAAAAAGCAAATGTTGTTGGGGTATCTTATAAGGTAGTTAATGTTGCTGGCGAATCAGGTGATGCATCACCTGCTACTCCAATCGGTGTCAACCTTCCTAATTCAAACTGGATTCGCGCAGATCATGGTTCTAAATCAGTAAGTCTTGGCAATATTGTTCAAGCATACAGTGATGCAGGTGGAGAGGGAATTTTAAGAGAATTTGCGCATGATGAGGAAGAAATCGAACGCACCATCAAATACGGTGAGATTGGATCAAAAATGCATACGGCTATGCACGAAGTTATTGGTCATGCAAGTGGTAAATTAAACCCCGGAATTGGTACACCAAAAGAAACCCTTAAGAACTATTCATCAACTTTAGAGGAAGCAAGAGCTGATTTGGTAGCCCTTTATTTCTTACTCGATGATAAACTTGTAGAGCTAGGTCTAATTGAAACAACTGACGTCGGTAAGGCCGAATATGATGATTATATCCGAAACGGTATGATGGTTCAAATGAGAAGATTAGAGCCTGGTGCAAATATAGAAGAGGCACATATGAGAAACAGACAATTGGTGGCTTCTTGGGCTTTTGAAAAAGGTCAAGCTGACAATGTTATTGCTCGCGTAGAACGCGACGGGAAAACATTCTATGATATCCAGAACTACGGTAAATTGCGAGTGATTTTTGGTGATCTGTTGAGAGAAATTCAGCGCATTAAATCCGAAGGTGATTATGAGGCTGGAAAAAAACTAGTTGAGAATTACGGAGTAAAAGTTGATAAAGACTTACATCAAGAAGTTCTTGACCGCAGCAAGGCATTAAATATACCTCCATATAGTGGTTTTGTTAATCCTGTGCTGATACCGGAGAAAGATGAAAATGGTGAAATTACGGACGTTACTTTTGGTTATCCAAAAAGCTTTGAGGCGCAAATGCTTTACTACGCGGAACGTTATGGTTTCTTGGCGAAGCTCAAATAATTGAATAATCAAGTCAAAAAATAATTCATGACGCCATTCTTGTTGAACAAGAATGGCGTTTTTTACGATTCCGCTTATCCTTGTTTTATGGGATTTTATAAAACAAGAACAATATCGCTCCAATTATCTCCTTCTGCGACTAAAGAAAGGATACAGGAATTACATAAACATTTAAGCGGAAGACACGTAAAGACTAAAATTGATTGGATCACGTGGGATTGCTTTCGATTTGAAACAAATGCCCTAACCCCTCTTATTTCCTATAAAGGTCGTATTCAAAATATCGATCATCTGCAGGTGGATTTACACATTCAACCAAAATTGCATAAATGGCGTTTACTCACTCACCTCATCATCCTCATTCCGACTATGATTGGACTAATGCTAATTACGTTTCTGATGATCGATCTGCACCTGATAGGATCCGCAGCACTAGCATTGGTAAACGGATTTATACTTTACCATCTCTATAAAAATTTAATCGGAAGGCCAAAAAGACAAATAGAGCGTATTATTCAACAACTGAGTATAAAAGATGTCGGTTATAAACCTTGAGCTCTAGCATAAGCTTGCCACTTACGCGCGTTTGCATTATGTTGTGATAAGGATGACGCAAAATTGTGCAAGCCACTATTATCGGGCTTTGCACACATGTACAGATAACTATGAGATTCATAGTTCAAGACTGCGTTCATCGCTTTTTTTGATGGCATACGAATTGGTCCAGGAGGGAGCCCTGCATAGAGATATGTATTATAAGGACAGTCCTTTTGCATATGTACACGCAATAAACGGGTTACACCTTCCAATTCATCCCCCCAACAAAACTTAGCGGTTGGATCAGACTGTAAAAGCATCCCCATTTTTAGTCGATTTAAATATAATCCTGCAATGGTTTTCCATTCTGAAACATTGATACTTTGTTCTGCTTCAAGAATAGATGCTAAGGTCGCAACTTCTGACTGCTCTAAATTTAATGCTGCTGCTTTTGACTTTCGGTCTTCATTCCAAAATGACTTATACTCCTCCGCCATACGCTGAACAAACTCTTCTGCCGTCATATCCCAGTCTCCTACTTCATATGTGTCTGGCAGAAAGAGTGCCATAATATTTTCTCTACGAAACCCATACTTCTCCATTGTTTTTGGATCCAAAATATAATCAACAATAGCAGCAGAATCACTTTCAATTGATGGAGCAACCTTACTGGCCATATCCTCCACCCCAAAACAGTTATTAAAGGTGATTCTAACATCTTTGACCTCTTGATTCCCATTTTTTAATGCATAAATGACTTCTTTCTTTTTCATTCCTCCTGAAAAGATGTACTTCCCAGGCTCTACTTTTTCATCTATCAGGTCAAATTCTGCAGCAAAACTGATAAATTCTGTTTGGTTCATCACTTTGGAATTGCTGACAATATGTGCCACCTCGTCTAATGATGATCCAGTGGGAATATACACTGTTTTGGACTCTCCTATATTCACATTATCAACTTTTGAAAAGTGTAAATCGTAGTATGGTTTACCCACTATAAAACCTCCTATTCCTATCAATAAAAGAATGACTAAAAATATGATTCCTTTTTTCTTCATTATTTAATGAGTAATTTCTGATATAATAATTCATCAATCCAATCACCGCCAATGTTAAACCAATTAGAGCGGCGACCAACTGACTTATAACCTGCCTTTTCAAAAAGGGCGATGCTCGCTTCATTATCTCCTTGAATACTGCAATACAAATTTCTAATTCCTAAGTGATTTACAGCATAATCATCTACTAATCGCAGCGCTTCTTGTGCATATCCTTTGCCTCGTAATTCCTTGTTTACAAGGATCCCAACACCGGCACGTTGGTGCATTGGCTCATACTCAAACAAGTCTACAGCTCCACAAGCTAGGGCCGATTCATTGTCACAAATCATTAATCGGACCTGCCGAATTTGATAGACATCTTGCGCGGAATTTACGTAGGCATCAATTAAATGCTTTGAGTATGGCGCAATAGTATTACTCAATCGCCACTTTTCTGGATTATTCTCCCAAGCAAGAATTTGATCAGCGTCTGATGGCTCTAATGCTCGCAAGTATATTTTATCCCCTTTTAGCATGTTTCTCGTTCAGGGTTTCAATATATGCAAAAATGGAGTCTTTATCATAGGTGTTCAATTCGAAACCACCTTTCTGATCCAATAAATCATCCATATTAATATGCTGTGTTTCTGCTACCATGCCTTTTGAATCAAGTTCAGGTAGTAATTCAAAAATATAAGCAGCATGACTTCTAGGAGCGAGCAAATCACGAATAGGGTGCAAGCAAGTCGTCTTTCCTACAACGGCTTTTTCATATTGCTCAAAAGCAGCCTGAATTTCATGCATTTCATGGTTTAATCTCACAAATAAAACACACCTACCCGTTCGTTTTAAAAAATCAAAATAAGGTTTAAAGTCCTCATTCACATGCGCCTTTTTATGCGTTAACGAAAAGTATCTTCCTTTATGCAAAATGGCAAGATGTGGAATTGCTTCTGGAGAAATAAGTACCAAATAGCTCCCCGCAGGATTAATCCAATTTAATGCGCTAATGTTTTCTAATCTATACATCACATTTTCCTTTAAAAACAAAGACACCTGGCCCTTCAAGCCATATATCTTCAAATTTTCCGGGAGCTGTTTTTTTATAATGAATTCGGAGGGTTCCGCCTTTAACATGGACGGTTACTATACCTTTATCTTCTTTCAAAAATTGATCGGCGTAAGCCAATCCGCAGGCAGTTGCGCCTGTTCCACAAGCAAAGGTTTCATTCTCTACCCCACGTTCATAAGTGCGCACATCAATTTCGCCTTTGTCATGAAATGAAATAAGGTTAACATTTACACCTTCTGACTTATAAGCATCTGAATAACGAATTGATTTTCCAAAATCAACAATATCCCGCTGATCTTCTCTTTCGTAGGAGATGTAGTGCGGACTACCTGTATCAATAAAATAATCACTATTCACTTTGGCAATCGCACCATATTGATGCATAGCGATTTTAACTTGCCCGTTTGGCAAGTACTCAGCATCATGGATGCCGTCAATCGCTTCAAATGTTGTAAATGACTCTATGATTCCTATATCATGAGCAAAAGCTACAATGCAACGAGAACCATTGCCACAAAAACTCTGACTCCCGTCAGGATTGTAAAAATCCATCAAAAAATCAGCTTTTTCTGAAGCCTCTAAAAAAATCAAACCATCAGATCCAATTCCAAATCTTCTCTCACACCATTGCTTAACGAAGTCAATTTTATTACCCTGAAAAACATGATTTCGATTATCAATCAGAATGAAATCATTGCCCGCGCCTTGGTATTTATAAAAATCAATCATTTAAAATATCTTCTCGGTTTGCTCTGTCAAAAGAGAGAAATGCGGTTGTTTCGTTCAGTCGATAAAACTCACCCTCATTTGATAAATAGTGTTTACCATCTTTATAATAAACCTCGTAGGCTAACTGTTCAGACAAACCGTAAACAACCAATGTATTGCGCGAGAGCTTATAGCCTTTATAATTGAGGGGGGAATTCCAAAATTGAATTTTCATTTCTTCTGGCAGGTTACCTTTTATACCAAGCAATTCTTTCACTATGGTATCTGACTTAACCGGATCATTGAGATAAATGATGGGAACGGTTCTACTTGCAATTAATTCGTCTTTTCGAATATTAATATCCTCGTCTTTTTTGGTTGTATCCCTTGGCAAAATCTCTTCTATCAGCGTGTCCAGCATGTTCATCTCCTCAAGCGAATCGCGCAGCATAAAAGACGAATCCGGCTCCTCCTCAACAACTGGGACCTCTACCCTTTCGGTTTTTACAATTGTATCATAAATAAATTCCGTAATCGGTTCAGGCAGGTCATTAACTTCAACGCGATCCCCTTCATTGGACTGACCAGAACCAACCAAATAACCAACAAGGCCACCTGCTACAAACAATCCTATGAAAACCAGATACTTCATAATATTACAAGGCTACAAATTTAGAAGTTATTTTGCACATCTGACATCAATATTCTCTCTGTATTTCTTTAACTTTGTAATATGGATATTCTGCAACGATTCTTAATAGCGACTTGGGACATTTTTTTGCAGATGTCCCCCTATTTATTATTGGGGTTCTTATTTGCAGGATTATTGAATGTTGTCATCAGCAAAGAGCGCGTTTCTCGCTATTTAGGTAAAAAAGGAATTTGGTCAAGTATTAAGGCGGCTATACTTGGCGTGCCACTTCCTTTATGTTCTTGTGGTGTTATTCCAACTGGTATTGCATTCTACAAGCATGGGGCGAGCAAAGGTGCTACAACTTCATTTTTGATATCCACTCCACAAACTGGTGTCGACTCTATCTTGATGACTTATTCAATGATGAATTGGCCTTGGGCAATTATTCGTCCAATCGTCGCTTTTATCACTGGTATTGTTGGGGGTAGCGTTACAGACTTTTCGACAAGTAAGGACGTTCATGTTATGCCAAAAGCTAACATTACCGAAACACACGATAACCAGCCCGTTTTAACACGCATTATCCGTTATGCGTTTCTGATTTTTTTAAGTGATATCTCTAGGCAATTATTATTAGGCATCTTCTTAGCCGTGTTGATTACCGTATTTGTACCAACAACATTTTTTACGGTATACATGAATAACCCCATGGTGAATATGCTAATCATTTTAGTAGCATCAATTCCATTATATGTTTGTGCTACTGGATCTGTCCCCATTGCTGCTGCACTTTTGGTTGCCGGGGTTACACCAGGTGCCGTTCTTGTTTTTTTAATGGCGGGTCCTGCGACGAACGTTGCAACAATAACGGTTTTATGGAAATCGCTTGGCAAAAAAACAACGATCTTATATTTAGCTAGCATCATAGGTGGGGCCCTGTTTTTTGGTGTCCTTATTGACTATTCCCTTAACCCTTCTTGGTTCACAATCGCCGGAATTTCAGCTGGGCATATTCATGGCAGCGAAGGCTCTTGGATCGCTATTCTTTCATCTATTCTATTGATTGCTTTACTTATCTTTGTTGAACTGAGAAAACTGATTCCAAAAAAACATAAAATAAAAGAAATGAATAAAGTATATAATGTTGAAGGGATGACTTGCAACCATTGCAAATCATCTGTAGAGAAAAACCTGACAGCGCTCGATTCAATTGATCAGGTAACTGCCGATCCACAACAAAACATAGTGATTGTTGAGGGGGACGCCGATCAAAGTGTGATCGAAAAAGTAATCAATGAATTAGGCTTCAAATTTAAAGGCGAAAGATCATAGTCCTATCTAATCTTTGTTGATTCACCCCAACAACTGAGTGTTAATGAGTCTCCCATTTGTTTTTGGTTTTTAAAAACATCTTCCTTTTGAGGCGCTTGATTAAGGTACAAATCACTTGAAGCATTCGCTCCTTTTACAACCGCTTTTTTGACATAATCATTGGCTAACCAATAGTTCGATTCACGCTCAAAAGTAGAAGTCCCGCATGAGCTCGTCGTTGAGGCTATCGCTTTTGCACACAATAATAAAGCCGCACCTTCTTGAGCACCGCTCACTTGCTTGGCTTCTTGAAAGGCCTTTTTATATTGATGAATGGCAAAATATGTTAAGGCCTTTTCATAAGTGATTTGATTCAGTAACGAATCAGACACATTAAATTTAATCACCTCTTCATATAAGGTCAAGGCACGTGCGTAATCTTTCTTTTTGTACATGCTACGTGCAAGACTCACATTAATCGCTGCACTGGGGTCAAATATTAAAAGTTGCTCTTGGAGTTTGCTAAAAATAGGTGCATCGGTGCAATTAGTCGCTTCTAACAACGTTACATAATCGTTGACATATTCCTGATTTTTCCACTTCAAGGTATCCAACATGATCTGTTCTATTTCTTGGGCAAGGAATTCACAATCATTCACGATTTGCGCACCTGAGCGAAAGAGATAAT
>JAURQI010000075.1 GCA_030836155.1 Crocinitomix sp. | reverse complement strand
GGGAGACGAGACTCGAACTCGCGACCCTCAGCTTGGAAGGCTGACGCTCTACCAACTGAGCTACTCCCGCTTAAAAATTTGTGGGGAGAGCAGGATTCGAACCTACGAAGTCATAGACAGCTGAGTTACAGTCAGCCCCAGTTGGCCACTTTGGTATCTCCCCGACCACTAAAAATTAAATTGAGCCTCTGGAGGGACTCGAACCCACGACCTGCTGATTACAAATCAGCTGCTCTAGCCAGCTGAGCTACAGAGGCAATTCTCAATGTTAATCCATCTATTTAAAGAACTAAAAAACTCCCGCCTTTTTCAAACGGGAGTGCAAATATATATGAAACAATTTTATTGTGGTAATAAAATTGAACTTTTTTTTACTTTTTTTACTTACCGAGTAGATCCTCTTTCAAGTCATCATCAGCAGGCTCATCACAAAGCCAAACACCAAATAGTGCCTTCTTGAAGTCTAACCCTTTGACAGTCACCAATGCTTTATCATTTTTATAGAGCGTCGTTCCTGTGCCTGGAACGTAAACAAGATCATAAAAGTCGTTTGTTTTGATATCTTCTTTAAAACCTTCTGCGATCATAGTTTCCATACGGTCTTTAACACCACTGATATCTCCACCTGTTGATTTGTCGAATCCTTCTCTAAGCGCTTCTTCAAAGTTTTCATTATCAACCATGCCTGAAATGACCTTAATTTTGATGGCCATTTTTTTATCATCATTAATAACGGTGTTTGCATCACTCGTTTTGTCTTCCACGTACAATACACAAACGTATAAGTCCAGGAAGAATTTTTCTCGAATTCCCCCACCATTCATTTTCAGGTATTCGCCATCTACCTTCATGACGTTCGGCATTACATTACCGCCAATTTTTGTTTGAGAGAAGCTTGGTAAAGCCATAACAAGTCCCACTAGTACAATTGCTAATTTTTTCATTTTTTTGTGTTTTGTTGTAAATATAAACAAGATGCGGGCCAAAATGTTGGCTTTCTTATTTTTTCCGGTAATTTATTATGTCTGCATAAAAATAAAAAAAGAAGCTAACAAAACACTTCGTTAGCTTCTTTAATTTATTTTAATCTTATTTATGCTCGTTTTTTTTCTTTGTATTTTTTAACTTGTTTTCTGAGTGCTTCACAAGCTAAGTCAGTCGCTTCTTCGAAGGTCTTGCATTGTTTCTTTGCGAATAAGTCCTTCCCTGGGATAGCTAATTTGATTTCTGCCACTTTGTTTTCTGGCTCAGATGGGTTTCCTATTCTCAAGAATACTTCGCCGTTAATGATATTATCAAAATATAGCTCTAATTTCCCAATCCTTTTGTTGACAAAATCTATCAATTTTCGGTCGGCATCAAAATGTACCGAGTGCACTTGTAAATCCATACTACCTTTAGTTTTTATCGGTTTTCACCGCCTCACACCACGGGGATGCGATTGTTCATAAATGGTTTTAATTTGCTTAAACGAATTATGCGTATAAATCTGCGTTGAAGACAAGTCTGCATGCCCCAATATTTTCTTAATGGTTTCCAATGAAGCGCCATTATTCAACATGTGCGTTGCAAAAGTATGTCTTAACACGTGCGGACTCTTTTTACTTAAATTCGTCGCCTTTCCAAGGTAGTGATTTACTTTGCTATATACAAATTTTGGATTTAGTTTTTTTCCGTTTTTAGCAACTATTAACAATTCACCGTCCATTCCTTCTTGGGATTTTAACAGACGGAATTTCTGGATTAAATGAAAGAGTGCTGGAGCAATCGGTATAATTCTTTCTTTACTCCTTTTACCCACTACTTTTATTTGGTTAGAAGAGATATTTACATTCTTCAATTCTATCAGTTCAGACAATCGTATACCTGTTTGATAGAAAAGCTCCATGATCAGCTCAACTAATAATTGGTCGTACTCAGAATCCTCCTCTGAAAAGATTTCTTTATCCCAAAGTTGTTTTTCAGGCACAAATTGAGGAAGGGTCTTTTTCTTTTTAAGTCCTTTAACTTTTACGGCTGGATTGATTGTGATCTCATTGACTTGTCTTAGGAAACGAAAAAATGTTTTAACTGAAGATAATTTTCGATTAACAGAAGTGTTTTCCAACCCCTTTTCAACAAGATCTACCAAGAAATTTCGCATAACGCGATGATTGACTTCCCTAACATGCCCATCTGTCTCAATCCCTGACAAATCATAAAATTGTTCGACATCCTTAATATAGGCTGTTACGGTATGAAACGAAAAGCGTTTTTCGTGCAATAAATAACTTTCAAATCGTTCAATATAGGTCATAAAAAAAGGAGTGCAGATATCTACACTCCTTTAACGAATTTTATTTCGAAAAGTTACTATGCTTCTTCGCGCTTGATTTTCTCAATGTACGCAGCTTTTAACTTCATCTGTCTATCTTCTACAGAAGGTTTAGTAAAGTGTTGGCGTGTACGCAACTCTTTAAGGATTCCAGTACGCTCGAATTTCTTCTTGTATCTCTTCAGCGCTCTTTCAATGTTTTCGCCTTCTTTTAATGGTATAATAAGCATATCTTTTGTTTAATTATAATCTAATCAGGGGCGCAAAGTTAATCTAAAAAAACTTGTAAACAAATTTATTTTAAAATTTCTCTAGAGATAACTAGCTTTTGGATTTCTGATGTTCCTTCACCAATTGTGCATAGTTTCGAATCACGGTAAAATTTCTCAACCGGAAAGTCTTTTGTATATCCATATCCACCAAAAATTTGAACTGCATCCGTCGAGACTTCAACAGCCACTTCTGACGTGTAATACTTCGCCATGGCGCCTTCCTTGGTCATCTTCTCACCTTTATTCTTCTTATCAGCCGATTCTAAAAGCAATAATTCTGCTGCTTTGATTTTGGTGCCCATCTCTGCTAGTTTGAACGCAATGCCTTGAAACTTTGAAATCGGCTTTCCGAATTGCTCGCGTTCTTTAGAGTATTTCACGGCTGCATTAAATGCGCCTTGAGCAATTCCTAAACCTAGAGCTCCAATCGAAATACGACCACCGTCTAAAACGATCATGGCTTGTATAAAACCTTCTCCCTCTTTCCCTATCAATTGATCTTTGTGAACGCGGCAGTTGTTGAAAATTAACTCCGCCGTTTCAGACGCTCTCATGCCAAGTTTATTCTCTTTTTTACCAGAAGTAAAACCTGGCGTGCCTTTTTCGATAATAAAAGCAGACATGCCGTGTGAATCACCTTTTTCACCCGTACGAACAATAACAACTGCTACATCACCAGAGATGGCGTGTGTGATAAAGTTCTTAGAACCGTTGATCACATAATAATCTCCATCCTTAACAGCTGTGGTTGCCATACCTCCGGCATCTGAACCTGTCCCTGTTTCTGTTAATCCCCAAGCTCCAATAAACTCTGCAGTTGCCAATTTTGGCAGGTATTTTCTTTTTTGTTCTTCAGAACCATGATATAAGATGTGACCTGTACATAATGAATTATGCGCCGCTAAAGAAAGACCTATCGATCCACATACTTTTGCGATTTCAGATACAATGGTGATGTATTCGAAATAACCCAAACCACTTCCTCCATATTCCTCAGGTACCAAAACACCCATAAGGCCTAGGTTTCCTAATTTTTTGAACACTTCAACGGGAAAAGTTTGCGCTTCATCCCACTCCATCATTTTTGGTCGAATCTCTTTATCGGCAAAATCTTTTACCATCTGCCGAATCATAACCTGATTCTCGTTTTCTTTAATAATCATAACACCCTAATAGCTTAGCGGTGTAAAAATAACAATTCTCTGCCTATTCTTGTTATACGCTGATAAAAAATAACACAATCGTCTTAGCAGTTTACGAGTCGGTATACTATACCCAACAAGCTAAACTGATTAAAAGTTTATGTACTTGATAAAAATTTCTAAATCTTCATCTGAAATTATATTCTCAGGCAACCAATTGAGATGTTCTAAGGTTGATTTTTCGCGTTCTTTTAGGATCATTGCAACGAGTTCCCATGACGATCCTGGTATGTGTTTCAATTCTTGTTTGCTGGCATTATTTATATCCACTTTGCGCACATTATTCGTATCCAAGCTCGCAAATATGTTCAAACTTTTCTTTGCTTCGTCTGAAATATACAAGTCATCATATTGCGCTGTAGTAACAAAACCTCCCAATTTATCTCTAAATTTCATGATTCGCTCCGCGTATACTGGACCTATATGGGGCAGAGCTATCAATTCTTCCTGTGTTGCTTGATTGATAAGGACTTTATTCTCTTTTATTTCGATAATCGCTGCGGATTGAGCAGCATCCCTATCCTCTATAACCTCTTGTTTAAATTGAATAAAAGGTTCCAGTTCGTTAAACTTTTCATCGCTTACGACATAGAGCTTTTTGATATCAGATTTCTTTTTGAAAGGACCGTAATTGTTTTTGTAATTGAGAATGGACAAAGCTTGCTTCTCACTAAAACCTAGCTCCGTCCAACCCTGCTTATCAAGATCGTTAGGATCAAACAGACTCCAATTATCTTTATCAGCGATGGTTTTATCGCCAGCATCATCACCGATTTTCTTTTCTGTAGCGCTAGACAATTGGATATATTCAATATCCGCTGGATCTACTTCTAATCCACTCGGCAAGAATTGTTGACTTTCGACGTTAAAAATGAAAATCAACACTAACAATAAGGAACAAAGCAGCAATACGCCGATTCTTTCCTTTTTTGAAAAATCAAAATAGGTCTTCACGTTTTGGGTTAATGAAATTTAATATTTATTTAATCCTTTATCGAACGAATCTTCGCCATAAATCGTTTCAATTCCTCGTTCGCTTTTGGTGCAAGAATAAATAGTCCGATCATATTCGGAACAAGCATCGCAAATATCATCGCATCAGAGAAATTAATCACACTATCAAGCTGTGAAGCGGCTCCAACAATAACAAATAAACAAAATAAAGCCTTGTACATATACTCCACGCGCTTGCTTCTTCCGAAAAGGAATGTCCAAGCCTGATAACCATAATACGACCATGAAATCATAGAAGAAAAGGCGAATAGAATAACGGCAATTGTTAATATGAGTGGGAAGAATGATATTACCGATCCGAATGCAGCAGAAGTTACTTCAACCCCTTGCGTCACCTTTTGACCGTATGTAATAATTTCGCCATCTCCATTCGTAATAATCAGAACCAATGCAGTCATCGTACAGACCAAAACGGTGTCAATAAACGGCTCTAATAAGGCAACTAAGCCTTCACTGGCAGGATATTTCGTTTTAACAGCTGAGTGAGCAATGGAAGCCGAACCAATCCCCGCTTCATTCGAGAAAGCCGCTCTTTGAAATCCTTGAATTAATACACCCAAGAAACCACCAGCAATACCATAGCCCGTAAATGCACCGTTGAAGATTTCACTAAATGCCCAAGGAATGTCTTTGAAGTGCATTCCAAGAATTATCAGTGCTGCAAGAACATAAATAGCCACCATGAAAGGAACGATTTTATCCGTAACCTTAGCAATCTTCTTAATACCCCCGATAATAACAATACCTACTAAAATGGCCATCACTACTCCGAAAATCCATCCGCCACCAGTCAACGGTGAGACAACTGCATTTTCGGTAAAATCAGCCTTCGTCACAACTCTTTCTTCTGCTCCATAAACAATTGATATTTCATTATTCTTTACTTCCTTGACTTCTGCAGTAACGGTAACGGGTGCATAAAATGAAACTGTGGCGCCTGCGAGCGCATTCGGATCTGTATCTAAGGTTATTCCCTCGCCTGTACCAGCTATAAGGGTTGAGTCAGCTGCAATTACGTTGATTGATTTTGAAACGGTTACCCCTTCTTGCTGATATGAAATAGAATCTTTAGTAGCTTCGGTAATTACAACATCATTTGCTTCAAAGAAGCTATACTTCACCTGTTCACCTTCCACATCACCAAGATTCTCATAATCTTCAACCTTTGTTTGTCCGTATGACTCCAGCATGGCGAATGCTTGGTTAGATTGAAACATGTTTCCACCGCCAAAAGAACCGCCAATACACATAATAGCAAATACAACAGCCAAAACCTGGCCTAAACCGGCCATTTTTTTATCGCGTAATCCCTTTTTCAGATAATACATAGGACCACCATAAACGCGGCCGTTTTCATCAATCTCTCGGTATTTAACACCCAATGTACATTCGGTAAACTTGGAAGCCATCCCGATAAACCCAGCAACGATCATCCAAAAGGTTGCTCCTGGTCCACCAACTGAAAGTGCAACAGCAACACCAGCGATATTTCCTAATCCAACGGTTGCAGAAAGAGCAGCTGTTAAAGCTTGAAAATGGGATACTTCGCCGTGATGCTCCCCTTCTTTCTGCTCCACTCGAATCGTTTGTACAACATCACCGTCCACTGTATGCACGGTATCAGATGCTTCAATATGGTCAGCTCCTGCTTCGAGCTCGTCATATTTACCTCGAACAATATTAATAGCGGTCTTAAAACCGCGAATGTTAATCAGCTTAAAATAAATGGTAAAGAAGACAGCCGCAAAAATCAATACGATTAAAACCCATGGAACACCAATTTCTTTCGTAATCGGAACGGGAGCAAAAATCAATTCAACAAACCAACCGGTAGCACTCCCGAATGCTTCGTCAATTTTTTGGTCCATGCCTTTTTCAACTGCAAATGATAAAATTGGAAAAATAGAAAGTACTACTAATAATAATTTCTTCATTGAGATTTTTTCTGATTTTGGAGCTTAATATCAAGCCTCACAAATATAAAAAAATTTGTCAGACTGATTCGTCTAATAAATCGAGGCAATCTTCTAGATTTTTAGGCGAATAACCCAATATCTCTTCTGCTTTTGTTAAATCGAAACCGGTTCGTGGTGGACGGTTGGCAGGTTGATTCAATTGAGTTGAACTAATCGGTACTACATTCGATTTATCATAGCCATAATGTTCCGCAATTCTAACGACCAAATCATAAATTGACCCGAAATCTGATCCACAAATATGATAAACCCCTTTCGCCTTTATCCTTGCGGTTTCAATGCAAGCCCAAGCTAAATCATCAGCCCAAGTTGGAGCGCGAAATTGGTCATTAACAATGGTTAGTTTTTGCCCCGAAGCTAGGGCCGATTTTGCCCATAAAATGAGATTCGATCTGGATAGATTTTCACCTTGGCCAAAAACAATAATTGTTCTTAAAATGGCCCAATTAGAATAATTACTATCCGTCAAAACATCCTCTGAATCTGCCTTTGATCGTGCATAAACGCTCAGTGGATTTCGTTCATCCCCTTCCTTATAGGGTCCGTTTTCACCATCAAATACAAAATCCGTTGAAAGGTGAATAAAAAACGTATTTTGCTCAATAGAAGCTTGAAATAGATAGTTTACTGCATCAACATTCATTTTTCTGCATAACCGCTCATCATGTTCACAAGCATCAACATTTGTAATTGCCGCTGTATTGATAATAATATCCGGCTGGTAATCCGCAAACACCTTTTTTATCGCTTGGCTATTGGTAATATCTAAGGATTGATAATTTTCAGGTGGACAGTTTGAATTACGATTCTCCCCTAATGATGTGGCCAGAAATGATGCTCCTTTTTTTTTTAGCTGCCTCACAATTTTCTGCCCCAATAGACCATTAGAACCTGTAATCAAAAATTTCATATGCTATTTATAATTTCCTTTTTTGATACCGAGCGCAGAATTGAGTTTTTGAATCTGCTCAGGATTACCCAATACAAATAGTTTAGAATTTGGAAGAATTTTGAGATCATTTGAAGGGTTGATGATATAATCTCCTCGCGGGTCACGGTAACCGATGACATTACAATCCGACATAGAACTATCCTGCAAATCTCCGATTGTCGTATATTTTACTTCGTCAGGTAATTCTTGGAATTCAATTTCTTCAAGATTAATTGCCGCTTTTCCAGAGACCTTAATCAGATCCATAAACTCCATAATATCAGGATTAACAACCAAAGATGCCATGTGAGCACCACCAACGGTATCTGGCATGATGACATTATCAGCTCCAGCAATTCTCAGCTTTCGCATAGACGAATAACTAGAGGCTCTTGAGATAATCTTCAGATTAGGATTTAATTCGCGAGCTGATAACACAACAAATAAGTTATCTGCGTCTTTGGGTAAAGCCGTGATCAAAGCACCCGCTTCTTGAATACTCGCTTTTAGTAAGACCTGATCGTCTGTCGAATCTCCTTTTACAAAAGCCGTAGACTCATGTTGTCTATCCTCTGTAATTTCCGGATTTCGCTCAATAACAATAAAAGGTCGTTTATAGAACCGCAGGTCATGGGCAGCTTGTTTCCCAACCCTACCATAACCACAAACAATCGTATTATTTTACATTTTTTTTGCTGTTTTTAATGATTTATACTCTTGGAAATATGATTTATACTCTCCGCCTACTATGTATGAAGTAATTGCAGAAACGGCATATGCAAAGGTACCAAAACTCGTAATGATGAGAAATGCAGTAAAAAGTTTACCTCCATTAGACAGTTCGTTGACTTCATTAAAACCAACGGTTGAAATGGTAATAATGGTCATGTAGAACGAATCAAACAAAGACCAACCTTCAACCAGCATAAATCCAAACGTACCCAACATCACAATGATGAGTAATAGGAAAATCGCATAGTAGACTTTTGCGAAATATTTATAATTGAGCAGCATCTATATTTCCCAGATTGATTTTCTTCTTCTTTGGAGCTTGAAAATATGCTTATGCTCCAAAACAAAAGCCATAACCATATAAATAATGATTGGAGACCCTAAGGCGATAAACGAAGCGTAAATGAAAAACAAACGAACTTTTGAGACTTCTACCCTCATTTTCTTTGCAAACCAGGCGCTTACACCGAAAGATCTCAGTTCGAAAAACAATGCTATTTTCTGTATTAGGTTCATTTATTTAGGACTTCTTTGCCAATCCTACAAAGTAAGCATTTTTTTTGATTACATCCTTGTTTCTGCAAGGCCAAAAACGACTGAGAATCATAAGCCGATTCGCTGTTCATTTTTAAACGGTTCCATTGTCTAACTATTTTGTTGTTTTCAGGAGGTATAGATTTGAGTAATTCCTTTGCTTTTCTTTTCAGATCTTCTCTGCCTTGCGCATACCCTATGGAAAAAAGGTAAGGCACAACGGCGTTGATCAAAATTAAATCGATAAAATCAGCGGATAGTTCATGTCTCTTCCTTTTCTGTTGCTCTCCGCCCAATCTATATCGACAAGTCCAGTATGCGTCCATTTCAAATGACAACCAATTTTGGAAAGCGAACCTTATATCTCCCTCTTGCCAAGAAGGCATATCTTGTATGCGTGCCAGGGCCTTAGCCAACTGAGCGATTTTTAGATCAGGAAAGCCAGATGGTCTCATTCGAGAATATTTCCAACCTAACTGAATGGTTTGATCACCAAACAAACGACAATGATGTTCATAAGCTCGTTTCAATTCATAAAATCGATCATCAATGTTTTTGACATCAACCAAGAGGTTTGAACGACCAAACAGAAAGGCTTCCATTTCGAGGTCTTTTCCTATCAAGCGTCTCAACTCTCGATTGGTGATTTTTTCTGCGAGCATTTCAAAGGGTTGTTGATTAACTTTTCCACCAAATACGCGGACTAGCAGAACCCTTTTCAATTTACTTACATCACCATTGTATTGTTCCAACAGCTTTAAAACCTCGATAGATTTATACCACAATCTTTTTTGTAACTGTTTTTCTTTTTCTTCATCAATAAGCGCTACCGGAACAAATCCTATCTGTTTTGAACAGGGAATAACATTATTGCTATTCAGTATTTTGATGTAATTCTGATAATGATAAAAATCAATCTTTTCTGACAATTCTACAGCAGGTAACTCGTAACCTCTTGTAGAAATATCGCTGTCATTTTCGTAAACAAAATGAGCGATTACATTGTCATAAGTTGGGTCATGCTGATGCTTGTGTTTAAACCAATCCGAGGCCTTTAAGTGAAACTCAATTGGGCCAGCCCATTTTTGCCCATCAATTCGGACAACACAATCTAAAAAATCCGGACCTGCATTGTCATTTCGCTCACCGAAATGAATAATGTCAATTACTTTTCCCTTTGTTGAAACAAATGATGAACCTAAAATTTTCTTTTCAAAAAGAAAATGCAGATAATCTTCCCTTAAACCAATACGCATTATAAAACCTGCTGCCCTTGCAGCTTCTTGTTAGATATGTTAAGGGGTTGAAAAGTGTACTCTAGAAGGCTGAATACAACTCAAAGATATTAAATTATTCCATATTCGAAGAATAATAGGATGCATTTTAACTAGCCATAGTCAACTTTACAATTGTCCTAAAAAAGATAAACCTTCCCCCGTAAAACGAGGGAAGGCCATATAACCTGGCCTCCTTTCCCCAAAAGAGGCCTAATCCAACGAAGTAAAGGTACCAAAATTCGAGCGACAATGCTCGCTTTTTTTTGAAAAGCTTGACATTCGATTAAAATTTTAACATTTGAATCATCCTATCTGATCCGAAAATTACTTGTTTGAACAGGTATCAACCTCCCCTAAACCTTCTTCTTTCAAATTATTTTTCGCTTATCTTTGTGGAAACGCTAAAGTTCTGAAAACGATTAGAGAAAAATATCGCTTTGCATTTGCTGGCTCCCTCGTGGCCTTCTTTATCGCGCTTTCAGGCATCTACTTATCCTTTGAATTTGAGCGTCTATCTATTCGGCATGAAGTTCGCACCAAAATCAAATCTGCAGTCCAAAAATCAGAACTGGATTTATTGGTTTTCCACAAAAATGATTTGAATAAAGACATCAAATGGAAACATGACGAAGAGTTTGAATGGCAGGGAGAAATGTATGATATTATTTATAAAGAAACAGATGAGGACAGTCTCTATTACTGGTGTTGGGCAGATTATGAAGAGTCAGAATTGAATCAGGAAATGCAAAATTGGATTGCACATTTATTACATGATTCCCCAGACTCCCAAAAACGCAATCAAACCATCAAATACAATTATAAAAATCTATTTTTATCATATCCGAAAATTGATCCAATTCGGTTTATCAAACAATCATCGAACTTAAACCATTTCTGTTATAAGAAATGGTCCTTGGATCAAAATCCTCCGCCTCTGCCTCCGCCAGAATTCAGCTGTTAATTATCGGTTTATCCAATAAACCTGAATTTATTACTATTTAAAAATTTAACAGATGAAAAAAATATTATTCCTTCTGTTATTATTTGCTGCTTGCTATGAACTCCAAGCACAAGTCGTAACAGTAAAGGATGCTGAAACAGGCCTCGCTATTCACGACGCCTCGTTTATCAGCAATAATCCAAGTCGGTTTTTAGAGACCAACACGGAAGGACAAGTGGATATTTCATCCCTAAAAGGAATTGAGGTCATACAAATTATAAAACTAGGTTATACCACACAAAAATTATCTTATCAAACCATTGTTGATAGTGGGTTAATCATTCAGTTGACTCCATTTAGCATATCTGGGGAACGTGTGATAATTTCGGCCAATCGTTGGAAACAAAATGCGGGTGATATCCCTTTTCGTTCAACGAGTATTACTCCTATCGAACAAGAGTTGCAAAATCCACAAACAGCCGCCGATTTATTAGCGGCATCGGGCGAAGTTTTTATACAAAAGAGCCAGTTGGGTGGTGGAAGTCCCATGATTCGTGGATTTTCCACCAACCGATTACTTTATGCCGTAGATGGTGTCCGCATGAATACGGCTATTTTTAGGGGTGGAAACATCCAAAATGTGATCTCATTAGATCCCTACTCTATGGAACGCACAGAAGTCCTTTTCGGACCTGGATCTGTTTTATATGGCAGTGATGCTATTGGCGCAGTTATGAGTTTTAAGACACTGGACCCTCAACTGTCTTTAACGAATAAGCCACTCATTAAAGGTAGCGCAGCAACCCGTTATTCAAGCGCAAGCAGTGAGCAGACATTTCATTTTGACTTCAATATTGGATGGAAAAAATGGGCCCTTTTGACCAGTATTTCAGCCAATGATTATGGTGATCTTAAGATGGGGAAATTTGGTCCTGAGGAATATCTACGTCCTTTTTATGTGGGACGAATGGACAGCACCGATGTGATCATTACGAATAATGATCCTAGAATTCAAAATCCATCTGGTTATCAACAAATGAACCTGCTTCAAAAGGTGCGTTTTAAACCAAACGATCGATGGGAATTTGATTACGCCTTTCATTATTCTGAGACCTCTAGTTATAGTCGATATGACCGCCACATAAGATACAAAAATGGTGCGCCCCGTTATGGAGAATGGCGCTATGGTCCTCAAACATGGATGATGAATTTGATGAGTATTTCGCACAGCGCAAAGAAGGGCCTCTACGATCAAATGAGTATTCGATTGGCTTATCAATACTTTGAAGAGAGTAGAATTAGTCGCGATTTTAATGACGTCTCTCGAGAAAATCGTATTGAAAATGTTTTCGCTTATTCAGGCAATATGGACTTCACAAAAGCATTAGGAAAGCGTCATAATCTTTATTTCGGCGCTGAGTATGTACTAAATGAAGTGGTGTCTCGTGGAATTAATGAGCATATCCTGACGGGGCAAAAAACCGCAGGAAGCGCTCGTTACCCTCAATCTAATTGGAGCTCGGCCGGTGTATATCTAACGCATCATTTCCGTGCTACAGATGCACTCATCATACAGTCTGGGATGCGATATAATCAGTTTTTATTGGATGCCGATTTTAATACTGATTTTTATGACTTCCCTTTTAGTTCTGCAGAACTGAATAATGGAGCATTAACAGGAAGTGTTGGAGCAATTTGGCGTCCTTCTAATAAATGGAGTGTTTCATCGAATATCTCGACTGCTTTTCGTTCACCAAATGTGGATGATATTGGTAAAATTTTCGATTCAGAACCTGGGTCCGTGATTGTGCCTAATCCAGACTTAGATGCCGAATACGCTTACAATGTAGATTTAGGCATTACAAAAGTGGTGGGTGATTATCTTAAAATAGATGTCACGGGCTATTATACCTTACTTGAAAATGCACTTGTTCGTCGCAACTATACATTGAATGGACAAGATAGCATTGTTTATGACGGAGAATTAAGTCAAGTTCAAGCACTACAAAACGCAGCAAACACGACAGTATATGGCGTTCAAACTGGATTTGAGGCAGATTTTGGGAAAGGGTTTGGACTGAGTGCTCGATTTAATTATCAATTTGGCATGGAGGAGTTAGACGATGGATCGATTAACCCATCTCGACATGCGGCACCTTTTTTTGGCGTAAATCGAATCTTTTACCGTTATGAAAAATTGCGCGTTGAGTTCAATATGCAATACAGTGGAGGACGAGACTTCGAGGATCTTCCTATAAGCGAACAAAACAAACCACATCTTTATGCGATTGATGATAATGGGAACCCCTATTCACCCAGCTGGTATACATTAAACTTAAAATGGCGATATGAACTAGGTCAGCGTTTTGTCGTGGGTGGCGGTGTAGAGAACATTACAGATCAACGTTATCGTACGTATAGCTCAGGTCTAACAGCTCCGGGACAAAACTTTATTTTATCACTTAAAATGAATTTTTAATCCATAAATTCGACCGCTGTTTTTGTCACTAATTGATAAGGCAGCGGTTCTTATTCTAACTATTTTTTTGGGTACTATTTCTTTTTTTTCCAGAATCGTTTTACCCCTTTTTAAATTCTCGTATTTTTGCAAGAATAGAAGTAGCATCAGATATGAATCGGTTAAAACTTATCGCTTCACTTAATGATTTGAAAAATGAAACAATCAAAGGTTATTTTTTCGGTCAGTACTGATCATAATTAGAGGACGGCATAATGAAAAACATTCGAAATTTTTGCATCATAGCACATATTGATCACGGTAAAAGCACACTCGCTGATCGGCTCTTGCAAACAACCAATACCATTTCTGATCGTGATATGAAGGCTCAAGCTCTTGATGACATGGATCTTGAACGTGAAAGGGGTATTACGATTAAAAGTCATGCCATTCAAATGGATTATGAACTAAATGGTGTAAAGTATACACTCAACTTAATTGATACGCCGGGACACGTCGATTTTTCATATGAGGTATCTCGATCGATTGCTGCCTGCGAAGGCGCATTGCTTATTGTCGATGCTTCTCAAGGTATCGAAGCACAGACAATTTCAAATTTATATTTGGCTTTAGAGAATGATTTGGAAATCATTCCAATTCTTAATAAAATGGACTTGCCAGGTGCTCAGCCAGAAGAGGTAACTGATGAGATTGTTGACTTAATTGGATGCGACCCATCAGATGTGATTCCAGCCAGCGGTAAAACAGGCTTAGGTGTTGATGCTATTTTAGAAGCTATTATCAGTCGTATTCCGGCACCTAAAGGGGATCCTAATGGACCGCTTCAGGCCATGATTTTTGATTCTGTTTTCAATTCTTTTCGAGGTATCATTGCTTATTTCCGCGTGCTGAATGGGGAAATGAAATCTGGAGATCGTGTAAAGTTTGTGAATACCAACCGTGAATACAATGCGGATGAAATTGGAATTCTCAGAATGGATATGGAGAAACGAAAGGTTGTTAAGACTGGAGACGTTGGTTATATCATCTCGGGGATTAAACAAGCCAATGAGGTGAAAGTGGGTGACACGATCACTACTGTTGAAAATCCTTGCCAATCGGTTGTTCAAGGTTTTGAAGATGTGAAACCAATGGTATTTGCTGGGATTTATCCTGTGGACACAGATGAGTACGAAGAGCTTCGTTATTCGATGGAAAAACTTCAATTAAATGATGCTTCTTTAGTCTTTGAGCCAGAATCTTCTGCAGCTCTTGGTTTTGGTTTCCGTTGTGGATTCTTAGGAATGTTACACATGGAGATCATTCAGGAAAGGTTGGAGCGGGAGTTTAATATGACCGTAATTACGACGGTCCCCAACGTATCCTATCACGCATTTTTGAAAAAAAATCAAGAATTACTTATCGTTAACAACCCTTCTGAATTGCCAGACCCTTCAAAAATGGACTATGTTGAGGAGCCGTATATTCGTGCGCAAATCATTACGAAGGCAGATTATGTTGGTCAAATCATGAACCTCTGTATTGAAAAAAGAGGTGATCTAAAAAATCAAGTTTATTTGACGCAATCACGTGTTGAAATAACATTTGAGATGCCATTGGGTGAGGTTGTTTTTGACTTTTACGACAAGTTAAAATCAGTATCCAGAGGTTATGCTTCTTTTGACTATCAGCCGATTGATTATAAAAAATCTGATTTGATTAAATTGGATATCCTTCTGAACGGCGAACAAGTGGATGCTTTATCCGCGTTAGTCCACCGAAGTAATGCCCATACATTAGGGAAAAAGATTTGTATCAAGTTAAAAGAACTGATTCCAAGACAACAGTTTGAAATTCCTATTCAGGCAGCCATCGGTGCTAAAGTTGTAGCGAGAGAGACGGTTAAAGCATTGCGTAAGGATGTTACCGCTAAATGTTATGGTGGCGATATCACACGTAAGCGTAAACTACTCGAAAAGCAGAAGAAAGGTAAAAAGCGAATGCGTCAAGTTGGACGTGTGGAGGTTCCTCAAGAGGCATTCTTAGCTGTACTGAAATTGGATGATTAAGTTTATTTGATCAACGTCACTGTACCCTTTCGCATTCCTTTGCTCCCATCGGAGAAGTTATAATGCAAGAGCCAAGTGAAAACACCTGCATTGAGCTCTCATAAGATCATCTCCACTAGAAACATTAGCAAAAACGCGACCATTCGCATTTAATGCACCATTCGACATATTGCCAAATTCGGGGTCGGCGAATACCGTTTCCCCCACCTCAGACCATTGACCGAATCCAATAAGAGAATTCAGAAATACTATCGAAATAAAAAATAACTTCATAAGTATGGATGTTTTATGAAAATACGGAGATTAAAATCGTGTCGTTGCTTCAAACAATACATTGTTATTATTCGGTTTAGATTAGCTAGCATACGGTTATCTATTTGCTTTTAAAAAAGTGGAGGAAGCATAATTTTCGAACTTTTCAGATTGATTTTGAGGATTTATTTCGATTCGATTTAATATTCTACATTTGTACCCTATGAAAGTCCTCGGAATTATACCTGCGCGTTATGCATCTAGTCGTTTTCCTGGTAAACCGTTAATTGATTTGGGAGGGAAATCGATGATCCAGCGTGTCTATGAACAAGCATCTTCATCTAAGAAGTTGGATACAGTAGTTGTAGCAACAGATGATCAACGCATTGTTGACCATGTGCAAAGTTTTGGAGGCAAGGTTCAGATGACGGGTGATCATCATCGAAGTGGAACTGAGCGCTGCGGAGAGGTTATTGAAACATACGCTGCTTACGATGTTGTTATCAATATACAAGGAGACGAACCACTGATACAGCCCCAACAATTAGAGAAAATCATTCAACTATTTGATGATCCTAAGGTGGAAATTGGAACCTTAGTCAAGGTCATGTCTAATCCATCGGATATTCGAAATCCAAACCGCGTAAAAGTCGTCTTGGATGCAGAAAAAAACGGCATCTATTTTAGTCGAAGTCCTATTCCACATATTGCTCAAACACCACACGATAATTGGATGGAAAATGGTATTTTTTATAAGCATATTGGGATTTATGCTTGGCGTATGCATATCCTGAAAGAGCTAATCGTATTATCACCAAGTGCGTTGGAAAAGCAGGAGTCATTGGAACAATTAAGATGGCTTTATCACGGCTATGAAATTCGAACGGCTGAGACCTCTATTGAGACACCAAATATTGACACACCAGAAGATGTAGATGCGGTTATGGCACTCTTAGGATAAGTCTATCTAATTTCAGCTACTTCAGGATTCAAATATAAAATGTAGTAAATCCATGTTAAGTCCTATCTTTGCACTCATATTGGATTTAAAGAGTTATGCGCAACAAAGGAAAGTTTGATCAATCAAAAAAAGACCAGCCAAAAGGAAAAAAAAGAAGTCATCCTCACCAAAAGTTTGAAAAGAAACAAAAGGGTGATCCACTTCCATCATTCAGCGAAAATGTTCGTTTGAATAAATTCATTGCCAATGCTGGTATTTGCTCGAGACGAGAAGCTGATGTTCTCATTGAATCCGGAGTTATTGAGGTAAATGGTAAAGTTATCACTGAAATGGGCTACAAGGTAAAACCTACCGACGAAGTTAAGTATGACGGAGCTACAATCAATACTGAATCCAAGCGTTATGTGCTACTCAATAAACCAAAGGACTTCATCACAACAATGGATGATCCGCAAGGTAGAAAAACGGTACTCCATTTAGTGAACAATGCTTGCAAAGAGCGGATTTATCCTGTTGGTCGACTTGACCGAAACACTACTGGTCTATTACTTTTTACAAATGATGGTGACATGGCCAAGCGTTTAACACACCCACGTTATGAGGTCAGAAAGATATATCATGTTGAACTTGATCGACCAATAAGTCGTGAACATGTTGCAGAACTTCTCAAGGGCGTAACCTTAGATGATGAAGATTTTGTGAAAGCTGATGCGGCTGAAATCATTGCCGAAACGGGTAGCCGTGAAGTCGGTATTGAATTGCACTCAGGTAAAAACCGTGTAGTGCGGCGTATGTTTGAAGCCATTGGTTTCAAAGTGAAAAGACTTGATCGAGTCCAATTCGCTGGATTAACGAAAAAAGATCTTCCGCGTGGTAAATGGAGACATTTGACGGAGAAGGAAATTAGCTTTCTAAAAATGGTCTAATGAACTCCCTTTTTAGCATTCTTTAGCGCCAGAATGATATTACGTTTCACTTGATCAACAACCAATGTTTTGGCTTCTGCAAATGAAATGCCATATTGCGGTTGTATCGCTTGATACTCTTTTGGATAAGTAGCTAGTAAATCCTTGTAAAATCCATCCAATACCTCATCTGTTGGATTGGCAAATTCTAATTTCATATCAAAACGTCTGAGGATGGCTTCATCTATCAATTGGATTTGATTTGTTGCTCCAATTAATATGGCATCATTTGGAAAATCATCAATTAATTGTAAGATGGTATTTACGACTCGTTTCATCTCACTTGTATCGTTATTATCATAATCACGAATACTGCCTAATGAATCAAATTCATCAAAAAACAATACGGCCTGTTTATGCTTAACATTGCGAAATAAAGAAGCTAAATTTTTAGCTGTTTCACCTAATTTTGATGATACAATTGAACTCAGGTTTACAATAAATATCTTTTTATTCAATCGGTTCGCCAAAGCTTTTGCAGTCATGGTTTTTCCACAACCTGTCTTGCCAAATAAAAACAGTTTATTGGCAACCGGTAAATTATAGGCTTCAAGTGCCTCACGATATTCGTATTCATCCAAAAAATCGTTGATCTTAGTGGCTAAGTCAGATGAGAAAACGATATCGCCCAGTTCTACGGATTCTTGGTTGGTGAGGTATAGGCTAGTGCTCATGTTACAAATTTAGGCATTTTTAGATTTGGTATAGAGTTAGGTTAATTTCTATGGTCAAAATTGCATTAGGGGCCAGGACTTTGATATACGCACAAGTAAGGTCTCTTCGCAGATAAAGTGGAATGATGATAAAATGATGCAAAAAGGTTGAAAAGAACTAATCCCAAAAGGCCGGGTAAGCATCGATTTGAAAATCTTCAAGTGAATCTAAAATTTGGTCTGCTATATTTAAACGCAAATCCTCTTGATGCGATTTTTCTGGAACGGCAATAGCTTTCATACGAGCAGCTTTGGCAGCAACTAGGCCGTTAAATGAATCCTCAATCACCAAACAATCTGTTGGATCAACATGAAGCTGTGCGGCACAGTTTAAGAATACATCCGGGTGAGGCTTACCGTGTTTTTCATGTTCAGCAGAATGCATTACTTCAAAATAAGGTGCGATCTCTAAGCGATCAACCACCACTTCAATAATGCGATTATAAGAAGAGGTCGCTAAACCAATCTTGTATCCTTTTGATTTAATCTGATCTAATGCCTGATGCACGCCCGGCAATGCTTTTCCTTGAATTCGAATTTCTCTGATGAGGATGTCAACAATGTCATCTTCTACCTCTTTGACTGACTTATTGGTCCAACCGACACGCTTGTGCCACATCTCCACGACCTGGTCAATCCTCAATCCGACGGTTTCTTCACATTCCGTAAAGGTTAGATCTAATCCTACTTTATGAAATGCTTCAACCTCAGCAATTTTCCACAGCGGCTCAGAATCAATAATCACACCGTCCATATCAAAAATAACTGCCTTCATCACTGTTTGTTTTCAGCTAAAAGAATAGCATTATACGCATTCACTATTCCCGCCTGCAAGCATAAATCATCAAAAGATGCAGCTTGACCAGGATCACCTGGAAGTGGTGTCATTCGATCTATTATTTGAATGGATTCAAAGATGATATCGCGAATTTCAAACATGGTTAAATTTGAGTAATAAGACTTTATAAGAGCAGCCAATCCTGCAACCATTGGTGCGGCCATTGAAGTGCCATCATAAATATCATAGGTGTTATTTGGTGTGCAAGAATAAATCTCTAGTCCCGGTGCAAATACATCAACCATTTCATTTCCGTAATTTGAAAAGTCAGCAGCTAATCCATCGCGGATCAAATACCCTTTTTTAATTTTTGCTTTTTTATAACGCGTCGATGCGCCAACCTCGATCCAATTTGAAAACTTCTCCTCCATTCCTTCATATTTAGAACTTGGGAAGTTTGAACTCTCATCATTATCCTGTGCTTCATTTCCGGCTCCATGAACCAATAAAACACCTTTTTCCTCAGCATACTGAAAAGCTTCCATCACCATTTCAGGATACATACTGTAGGCTTTTCCAAAACTCATATTAATCACCTTTGCTCCGTTATCAATGACATAGCGAATGGCCAATGCGATGTCCTTATCCCACTCATCCCCATTAGGAACAGCTCTTAAGGACATTATTTTTACATTATCTGCAACACCATCATTACCAATCCCATTATTTCGGGTGGCTGCTATGATTCCTGCGCAATGTGTTCCGTGTCCAGCATCTGGACCTTCAACATCATTATTTCCATAATCTAAATCCGAAAGATCTGAAACATCATCACCAATTACCTCAGCACGCGGATCAATATCTGGGTTGTAATTAAAGTCTAATATATCTTTGTAATATTTGATGAATTCTTGATAATCATGGTAACCTAAACCAATCTTTTCAAAGGTGATCAAATTGGAAGCTGCCTCTCCTAATTCTGCATCATCCTTAACTGATTTTAATTGATCCATTGTATAATTCTCATCAAATTTTTCAACCATCTTTTCGTGCCCCTCGGATATCATTTTGGTGGTATAGCTCAAGTCATCCAGTTCCTTTTGAGCATAAGTTCTTTCGCTCTGAATAATATCTTCAATCTCTTTATAATAGGCAAATTTTTCTTGCTGTTCTGGTGTTAAATCACCGTGCTTTTTGCCCTCATAGGTCAGTTTCATTTTGGCATAGATTCTTGCCAATTCTAAACGGACGTCATTGATGTTCTCTCCATCCTTGTTTCCTAAATAATTCCAGCCATTAATATCATCGATATAACCATTATTATCGTCATCTATTCCGTTACCTGGTATTTCATCCTCATTGACCCAAATGCTACCTTGCAAATCTTCATGCTCAATGTCTACTCCAGAATCAATGACTGCCACAATAACGGGTTCACTTTTTTTACCCGCTAATAATTTTGCATAGGCTAAATCGGTATTCATACCGTATTTAGCGCCATTGTACCAATTTAAAATCTTCTTGTTTACATCTTGCGCCAATAGCGGTGATAACGTTAAAAACGCGAGTAATAGTAGGGTTAATTTTTTCATTTTAATTTTTCAATTTAACTTCGTATAAATTTCCGCCACCGATTCCTTTTTTCTCTTCATCAGTAAGAAAAATACGGCCTTTTGCAGTAAAACAAACTGCCTCCCTTTGTTTTATAAAAGGCAGTGAATATAATTGAACGGAACCATTCCAGAAATCGTCTCCTTTAAAATCTGAAAGGAGGTATAAACGTGAATAAGTGATAATGGCTATTTTATTTGTTTTAGGATTATAATCTGCTCCTGTAACTGAACACAAACGCCATCCAGAGGTACATAAAAAAACACTGCCTTTATGTTTAGCTTCGTACTTACCAGGTTTGTCCGGTAATTCATAAATCCGACATTCTCCTGTAAATGGTTTTGATCGGCACTTGGTCAGTAAGTATAGTTTTCCATTCATCCAGAAAAAAGCTTCGCAGTCATAATTGAGGTCCTTCTTTTTGGGCGGATAGTCCTTTTGATCCTCGTACGTAAAAGTTATTTTTTCGGGTTTCACTTTATCTTCATCAATATAGCCAGGGGGTAAAATATAAATTCTACATTTCTCCCGATCGTTATTATTGTTTCCAAAGTCGCCAATAAATAGTCTGCCCTCGGTATCCTGCGCTAGATCTTCCCAATCTTTATTTTTGGTATCATCAATATTGATTTTTTTGACCAATTCACCTTTGAGGTTTAGCACAAATATTTCACTCTTATGGCCACCGTCGTTATGTGTTATGAGGTATTTATCTTGATAACAGATTAGCCCGGATGTCTCATAGACAGCATCGGGCAATGCAGCAACTTTTTTTAATTTCACCTGACCATTTGTGAGTGTTGCTGTCATAAAAACGAATATTGTTAAGATGAATCGTTGTATCATAACCTTAGTTACCCCAAAATTATACCAAATCTTTTGAAAAGATCGGTGAATCCTGAATTTCTTGAGCAAGACTTATGAAGTTTCGATCTGTTATCCCCAAATTATTCCTTAATTTAAATTTATGTCAAAAGCAATTGCGTAAATTGATGTCAATTCGTATTGAATTTTTATAAATTTGATACGACCATTTTTAGGACACCATGATGAATCCCAGTAAATCAGGTTGGATAAAAAAATATTTCTCAATTCTCGATAATTATCACGAGAGTTTGGATCAATATCCGGGCGCGATTCTTTCTACAGAAGAGTTGTTTTATGGTTATCTGCAACCCACTGGTGTCATGTATGGTTACCCTACTAGCCTATTGTTCTTGGAGAATGATTTAATGGATGAGTTATCTAGAGAAGAGGCATTTAAAATTCTTTTATTGGAAGGACTCATTCTGACCGACCATCTCAAACAAGGAAAATTCGATATTGATGCTTTGGAAAATTCTTTAGAGGCTTTTGTCGATTTTTACGAGCAAACAGAAATCGAACATGCTAAAAAGGGATGGTTTCATTTTAAGGATCAAACACCTTATGAAAAGTTAGAGTCTATCATTGCGCAACGCGTCGATATTAAAACGAGCTTTTCAAACAAACTGTGGACGACTTATTTATACAATAGTTTGGTCTTTCATGATCTAATCCTTTATCACGAATACCACGATGGCGTTCCTGCAGAAAAATTAAAATATAAACATCAACAGCTGGCTGCTGATGTCATGAAGATCATTGCGATTGCAGCTCATGCAGACGGAGAGTTAACAGAAGAAGAAGAGGCCATATTTGAAGTATTTATGGCTTCGGCTAAATTAGACAAGGATGATCGCGATGATGTGAAAGCCTATTGGGATGGTGACAAGGGCATTGACGATCTCACTTTAAATTATGAGCGTTCTTGGGTGATCAATCGTTATTTAATGGAAGTGGCTGTATTAACTGTTTGGAGCGATCGAATTGTGGTGCAATCCGAAAAGGATTTTCTTGAATTATTGACTGAAAAATTAGGTATTGCGAGTGATGAACATGACAAATCATTCATAGCCATTCAAGCTTTTGTCATGAATAATTACGAAACGGTTCCTTTTCTAAGAGGAAAAAATGATGCGGAACGATTAATGGACGGTGCCTCCGAACGTTGGAAAAACATCCTGGGTCGGAATAAGGATAAACTAGCTGCTGAGTTAAAAGAAAGTAAAGACTTAATGGCTTTAATCGCCAAATCAACCACAGAAGAATTATCGAAGGAAGAAAAAGAAAAGGCACGTTTGCAATTAAAAGATTTAGCGCGAACGATACCTTCTTTAACCTTGTTTATGCTACCCGGTGGAAGCCTGTTGCTGCCTATCATTCTGAAAATTATTCCAGACCTAGTCCCAACGGCATTCAGAAGTAATCACATTGATGAGGAAAAAAATGAACATGGAGAAACAGACGAAAAAACGCCTTAGCACTCTTTTAGCCATATCGCATATTCCTATAATTCTTTTTTTTATCGTACCACTGATGCCCGCTGCTAGTGGGACAGATGATATCATACCAATCATTTTATTGCTGATTTGTACGCTTCAGATTTTAGTTTTATTTTACCGATTAAAATGGCAATTAAAGCATCCGCTCCGTTTGAGTAGAATCAATCAAATCCTCTTCATTGTTTGGGTTACTTTTTTGATACTCTCTGATATTGCTGCCATTTTTGAAAATCAGATTAAATTTCTATTTCTTCTACTCTTTTTACTGATTTTTCTAATCAATACAGTATTCGCAATTATTCAAATCTCAACGGGTAATGCGAAAGAATTTAAATACGAACTTTCGTTTCAACGAAACAACATCACTCTTTATTATTGGTTAAGTTTTGGTTTTTTGTTTTTGTTAAACATGATTCTGCTCATGCAGATGTTCGCTTTTATTCCTGAGATAATTCCTTATCGGATTTGGAACTTAGTCGCCTTTTTCTTGATTTTATTGCAGACCTTGTCCATGCATCGCTACCCTACCCATCACCCTATGTTGAATAATATTTTGGCGACAATTCTCTTTAAAACTGGAATTACTTTGTTCTTGTTTGCTGTCCTATTTAGAGACTTGCATTGGCCATTTGCGGGTATCGGACTTGCGATTTCTTCGATCATTATGCTAGTTGGGTATCTATTATCCTTCAAACAACCCAACCAAAATGACTTTGAAGAAGTTTTAGATCGTGGATATTGAAACCAAACTAGTACAAGAAATTATGATAAGGATATCGAATTTGGAAGATCGCCTTTGCTTCTTTATACAACACCGCTTTCAACTCTTCGATATTGGTCTTTTCGACTGCTGAGATAAAAATGCAGTCATCAGCATTTAACTTCGCCATCCACGTTTTCTTCAATTCGGCTAAAGCAAACTTTTTACCCTCTGGGTGAAAACCAATTTCATCTGGTTTCGGATTGTAGGCATCCACTTTATTAAAAATAACGATTGATGGTTTTTCAGTTTGTCCTCCTTCAATCTCGGCGATGGTCTCATTCACGACATGATATTGCTCCTCAAAGTTCGGATGTGAAATATCAACAACATGCACCAGAATATCCGCTTCTCTCACCTCGTCCAAAGTAGACTTGAAAGACTCAATCAATTGATGCGGTAATTTTCGAATAAATCCAACCGTATCGGACATTAAGAAGGGTAGGTTGTCGATAACCACTTTTCTGACAGTGGTATCAAGTGTTGCGAATAATTTATTCTCTGCAAAAACCTCTGACTTACTCAACAGATTCATGATGGTAGATTTACCGACATTTGTATAACCCACCAAGGCAACACGAACCAATTGGCCACGGTTACTTCTTTGCACAGCCATTTGTTTGTCGATTTTCTCCAGTTTTTTCTTTAACAGGGATATTTTTTCAGTGATAATTCGACGGTCAGTTTCAATCTGCGTTTCACCCGGCCCACGCATACCAATCCCCCCTTTGATACGATCAAGGTGCGTCCACATTCGCGTAAGGCGCGGCAATAAATATTCGTATTGTGCTAACTCTACCTGTGTTTTTGCATGTGATGTTCGTGCGCGACTTGCGAAGATGTCTAAGATTAGGTTATTTCGATCGAGTACCTTAATTTCGAACTCTCTTTCGAGGTTTCGTAATTGAGAAGGAGACAATTCATCATCAAAAATGGCAATATCAACATCATTACGATCAATATAATCCTTAATCTCTTTAACCTTTCCAGAACCGATATAGGTTTTGGGATTGGGTCGACTGATTCGTTGCAAAAACTTTCGTTTTGTATCCGCACCAGAAGTCATAGCAAGGAATTCAAGCTCCTCGATATATTCCTTTGCTTGTTCTTCGGTTTGATCGTCACTAATGACACCAATCAAAACGGCATTTTCTGCTTTCGATTCTATTTGTGAAAATCCTGTCGACATATATCCCTCTCTACTTTATCTATCTAATTAAAACCATTTTCCACCAAGGGCTTCACGAAAAGGCCATGGAATCGATGCTAGTACTAGTACCAATGCGATTGTGTAATAAACGGCAAGTCTTTTAAACTTGGTTGTATCGTTATGTGCTTTTTTTGATTTTGAATAACCTATCGTTATTAAAACCATTGCCGCTGTCATCATTAATGAATGTTCAACGGTGAAAAAGCGATACATCTTATCCGCCATCATACCACCAAAGAATTTAACCTTTGAACTAACAATATATAAGATCCAACCCACTAAGAATTGAATATGATAAGCAATCATGGCAAACATCGCTAACTTCTTGTCTCCAGCGGTAAAGTTTTTCTTGCCTTTCCAGCCTATATTCATCTTCACAACAGCTGCTATCAATAATATCAGTACGATCCAACGCCATCCAGAGTGTGCGGGTATTAAAATGTTCTCCATAATTCCGTATTTTTACACAAATTTAAGGTTTTAATCGCAGTCGTTCACTGTTTTCATAACTTTAACGAAAGGAAAGTAAAAGGTTTTCTATGTCAAAATTGCAATTGCTTATTACGATTATCGCTTTGTGCTGGGGCCAAGCATATGCACAAATCCCAGAGCCAGAAAATGGTGTGCATACCGAGAATCAGACTATCGCGTTGATGAATGCCCATATTGTTGTGAGTGCAGACGAAGTAATCGAGCGTGGAACAATGGTTATTAAAGAAGGAATCATCCAACAAGTTGGTCTGGCCATCATTCCGCCGAGAGATGCTGTAAAAATCGACATGAAAGGCTATACCTTATATCCATCCTTTATCGACATGTATGCTACTGATGGTGTTGAAGCCTTAACCTATAAACCAGTCGACAAAAGCCCACAATTAAATTCACTCAAAGAAGGACCTTATTATTGGAATCAAGCGATTCATCCAGAAGTAGATGCAGTAACCCGTTATAAAAAAGAGCTTTTTAAATCGCGTGAAAAATTTATCGAACAAGGTTTTGGAGCGGTTGCTACTCATTCTGCCGACGGCATTCTGCGCGGTACATCTGTTTTTCTAACCATTGGTGATAAAAAAGAAGCGCAAGTCATCCGGTCTCAGGCCGCAAATCACTATTCTTTTTCGAAAGGTGCATCACGCCAAACTTATCCGAGCTCACAGATGGGAGCGATAGCCTTGATCAAACAATTTTATTACGACGCATTTTGGTATCAAAGTCAAAAAGAAAAGAACCCAACGCAACTGGATAATGTCTCTATTGAAAAAGCATGGGAGAATTTAGAGCTTCCGCAGGTTTTTGAAGCGAAAGATAAATTAGAAATCATACGGATCTACCGTACAGCATCGGACGCCGGTCTTTTAGATCATGTTAAGCAATTAGTGATTAAAGGTGGAGGTGATGCATTTGAACGTGTGGAGGAAATCAAAAAAACAGGAGCCGCATTGATCATACCTGTTCACTTTCCAAAGCCTTTTGATATGACAGATCCTTATTTATCGCGATTTGTCTCTATAGCAACGTTAAAAGATTGGGAGTTACGTCCTTACAACGCATATATCCTGAACAAAAACAATGTTCCATTCAGTTTTACAACGGACGGCCTAAAGGATAAATCATCATTTCTTAATCAAATTCGAAAAACGATCAAACACGGCTTACCTAAAAATGAAGCCTTGCGTGCTCTAACTTCCAATCCGTCAGCATTTTTGGGCGCATCGGAGCAAATCGGAACATTAGAAGCCGGAAAAATCGCGAATTTCTTAGTGGTAAAAGGTGATCTTTTTGAAGATGGTGAAGTGTATGAAAATTGGATTCGTGGCGATCGAAAACGAATCAAAGATATTGGTCGCGTTGATATCCGTGGAACTTATAATCTAAACATTAATAAAGTGGTTTATAAATGGGACATTAAAGGTTCTGTTGAAAAACCAACTGGTCAGCTTGAAACATACGTTTGGAAAACAGATTCTATTACGGGACAGAAAACAAGCGACACCGTAAATATCAAAACACATTTAAAATTTAATGAATTGCAATTGAGTATGTCCTTTCTTGAAAAAGAAGGGAATTATAATGGTGTCCTACAATTAAGTGGTACTTATAATCCAACACTTGGTGCATTTCACGGTCGTGTACGACTACCGAATAGTGAATGGGCAGATTGGAGTGCCATTCGCAATGAAAAATTTAAAGAGAAGAAGGAGAAGTTTAAATTAAAGATAGACACCAGCGCATTAGCATCCTTGCGTTACCCCAATATGGCTTATGGTTTTGACACCTTACCTGAAAGCCAAACCTACTTTATCAAAAATGCCACAATTTGGACCAATGAAGAAGCTGGCGTTCTTAAAAATGCCAACTTATTGATTCAAGATGGCAAGATAAAATCTGTCAATAGTAATTTTACACGTATCCCTAATAATGCCATTACAATAGATGCTACTGGAAAACACGTCACAGCTGGCATCATCGATGAACACTCTCATATAGCGATTAGCAAAGGCGTAAATGAAGCTGGACAAAGCATTACGGCAGAAGTTTCCATAGGCGATGTTGTTCGCTCGAATGACATCAATATTTACCGTCAGTTGGCCGGTGGGGTAACGGCTTCTCAATTATTGCACGGTTCTGCCAATCCAATTGGTGGTCGCTCGGCTTTGATTAAGTTAAAATGGGGATTTACACCTGAAGAAATGTTGATTGACAACGCGCCTGGTTTTATCAAATTTGCCTTAGGAGAAAATGTCAAACAATCCAATTGGGGAGATCAAAATACAATTCGCTATCCACAAACAAGGATGGGTGTAGAACAGGTTTTTTATGATGCTTTTTTACGCGCCCGTGTTTATGACGAAAAATGGAATGCATACAATTCCCTTTCCGATAAAAAGAAATTGGCTACCACAGCACCACGTCGTGATCTTGAGCTAGAGGTATTGGCTGAAATCTTGAATAAAGAACGTTTTATCACCTGTCACTCTTATATTCAAAGTGAGATTAATATGCTCATGCATGTGGCGGATTCAATGGGCTTCACATTAAATACGTTCACCCATATCTTGGAAGGATATAAAGTGGCTGAAAAAATGAAAGAACACGGAGCTGGTGCTTCAACGTTTGCTGATTGGTGGGCGTATAAATTCGAGGTGAACGATGCGATACCCTACAATGCTGCAATCCTGCATAAAATGGGCGTAGTAACCGCTATTAATTCTGATGATGCTGAAATGGGAAGACGATTAAACCAAGAAGCGGCTAAAGCTGTTAAGTACGGTGGGATTTCCGAGGAGGATGCTTTAAAGATGGTGACGCTCAATCCGGCGAAATTATTGCATTTAGACGATCGTATGGGAAGTGTGAAAGAAGGCAAAGATGCCGATATTGTTATCTGGTCAGATCATCCACTTTCTATCCAAGCAAAAGCAGAGAAAACCTTTGTTGACGGATTATTGCTCTATGACATTAACCGAAGCGTCAGACTGTACGAACGTGATCAAAAAGAACGTAATCGCATCATTCAAAAAATGATGGAAGAACAGAAAAAGGGAGTGGCCACGCGCCAACCTGTTGAACGAAAACATCCACATTATCATTGTGATACCATCGAATGGTAAAATTGAATTGTAGATTATGATTGATATCATTAAAAATAATAAAACATGTTTCCCCTTTTTGGTCCTTATTGCAATGATGGGAACGATTAGTTTTGGACAAGTTCCTAGTCCGCAGAAACAAAAATTTGAACGCATCCTTTTTCAAAACGGAACCGCTCATATTGGCAATGGTAAAATGATAGCGAATGCTTCAGTTGCCATTGAAAAGGGAAAAATTCTATTTGTCCGAAATGCATTAACGTATCAGTTGGATGAGACGGACTGGGATACCATTATTTCTATCAAGGGTAAGCATATCTATCCTGGATTTATCGGTGCTAATTTAACGATGGGCTTAACTGAAATTGATGCTGTTCGAGCTACAAGAGATTTTCAAGAGACCGGAACCATCAACCCAAATGTACGCTCATTAATTGCATTTAATACCGATTCAAAAGTCATGTATACTGTCCGCACGAATGGTGTTCTTGTGACGCAATCTACTCCTCGTGGAGGCCTGATCTCGGGAACGTCCTCAGTTATGGCATTGGATGGATGGAATTGGGAAGATGCGGCTTATAAAGCTGATGATGGCATCCATATGAACTGGCCTCGAAAACATCAAAGCACCGGATGGTGGGCGGAACCCGGTGAAAGTAAAGAAAATAAAAAGTACAATGAAACGATAAAGCGCATTTATGATTTCTTTGAGGAATCGGCTGCTTATGCGAAGAACAAATCACCGGAGCAACCGCTTTTAAAACTAGACGCGATGCGTGGTATTTTTGACGGATCACAAAGGGTGTATATTCATGCAGATTATGCTCCAGAAATCAATGATATTGTCGATTTTTCACGCCATTTCAAATTGGCACATACGGTCATTGTTGGCGGGTATGATGCTGATTTGGTAGCGGATCGTTTAAAAGAAAATAAGATCGCTATAATGTTAGGTCGACCGCACAGCCTACCAAAATTTGAAGACGACTTGACGTATGCTGTATTTCACAAAGCAAAACGCTTACAGCAATCGGGAGTTGAATATTGCATTCAAGCAGCTGGGGATATGGAAGTCATGAATGCGCGTAACATTCCATTTCTTGCTGGTACGGCATGGGCTTATGGCTTAACGGAAGAGGAAGCTGTCGCTTCGGTCAGTTTAAATGTGGCCCGCATCCTTGGTGTTGATGAACGCATTGGTTCCCTTGAAAAAGGTAAAGACGCTACTTTATTTGTTTCGGATGGAAATGCACTGGATATGCGCTCCAATAATGTCACGATTGCAATGGTCAAGGGAAATTTTATCGTGCTGGATAATCACCAGATGCAGTTATCAGATAAGTATCATGAGCGTTATGGGTTGGAGTGATTATAGCTATATGCCTTGATAAAAACCCTTCTAGATTAAAAAAGAGGGGACATCTGATTACCGAATTCCATTTACAGATCATGAGTGTGCAATCTTGGTATCGTGTGACTTTCAACGGCAATGTAAGTCCAATATTTTACGTTATTTTGTAGAAATGAAAATGTCAACACTTGATAGGTTGCGATAGCGGTGAGGATTGTAAAAACACCAAACCAAAACCACTTATTCATTAACCAATTTGCCTTTATGCAAGTCAATTATTTTCAAACAAAACCCTTTTCTTGCAACACCAATTTCATTTCTTGCTGAAGCTTTTGAGCAGCTTTTCTGGAATGATCAGCAAAGTCTTCTTCATTACCTGCATAGATGATTCCTCTCGAAGAATTGACCAAGAGGCCACAATCATCGTTCCAACCATAATTGGCGACATCAGCGAGCGAACCTCCTTGCGCACCCACTCCAGGTACTAAGAAAAAGTGTTTCGGGGTTAAAGCGCGAACATCTCCAATGGCCTCGGAGCGGGTTGCACCAACCACGTACATCAGTTTTGATTCGTCTCCCCATTCAGCTGATTTTTTTAACACCTTTTCAAAAAGCTTTTCCCCTTTAATATCAGTAGTAAACTGAAAATCTAAGGCTCCTTTATTAGAGGTTAATGCCAGCAGAATGACCCACTTATTCTCATATTCAAAAAATGGTGTTACACTGTCCACTCCCATATACGGTGCGACGGTAACGGCATCAAAGTTTAAATATTCAAAGAATGTTTTCGCGTAATAATGCGAAGTATTTCCAATGTCTCCTCGCTTAGCATCAGCTATGGTAAAAATCTCATCGGGAATATAATTCATTGTTTTCTCCAAGGCTTCCCAACCTTTACTTCCGTGACATTCGTAAAATGCAATGTTAGGCTTATAGGCGACACAAAGGTCTTTGGTTGCATCAATGATGCGTTTATTAAATTCAAAAATTGGGTCATCATAATCCAATAAGAAAGCTGGAATTTTAGCTAAATCCACATCCAACCCTACACATAAAAAGGATTGTTTTTTTTTGATTTGATCGACCAGTGCTTGGTGTGTCATGCTTTGGGTTAATTAATTATCTCCGGCTTTCATTTTCTCTGCATTCTCGGCAATCTTTAGGGCATCAATTATTTCCTGAATATCCCCATTCATAAAGCTAGAGAGGTTATACATTGTTTTATTGATTCGGTGATCCGTAATTCGTCCTTGCGGATAATTATACGTTCTGATCTTTGCCGACCGGTCTCCCGTTGAAACCAATGATTTACGGTGTGCTGAACGCGCTTCTTGTTTCTTTTCCAATTCTGCTTGATACAGACGCGTTCTAAGCACCGTTAAGGCCTTTTCGTAGTTCTTGTGTTGTGATCGCCCATCCTGACATTCTACTACTGTATTCGTCGGGATATGCGTTAAACGGACAGCTGACTCCGTCTTGTTGACATGCTGACCACCTGCGCCAGATGCACGGTAGGTATCTTTTTTGACATCCGCCATGTTTAATTTAACATCCACATCTTCGGCTTCTGGCATAACTGCCACTGTTATTGCAGAAGTATGCACACGGCCTTGCGATTCAGTATCTGGAACACGTTGCACGCGGTGAACGCCTGATTCAAACTTTAACGTTCCGTAGACCCCATCTCCCTCGATTTCGAATGAAATTTCGCGGTAACCTGCCGTACCGCCTTCATTGGTATTCACTACTTCCATCTTCCAACCTTTCGATTTGATATACATGGAATACATTCGGTAAATATCCTCAACAAAAATACATGACTCATCGCCACCTGTTCCGGCACGCAATTCAACAATTACATTTTTGTCATCTTCTGGATCTTTCGGGATCAACATAACCTTGATCTCCTCTTCCATCTCTTCCCTCTTCGGCAACAATTCATCCAGCTCCATTTTGGCCATCTCCTTCATTTCTGGATCCTCTTCGGTTTCCAGCATTTGTTTAGACGTTTCAATGTTATCGACAACGTTTTTAAAGGATTTATATACCTGAACAATTTCTTCGAGCTCTTTGTATTCTTTATTCAACTTCACGTACCGATCCATATCAGCAATAATGTCGGGATCAACAATTTGTTGACCTACTTCATTGAAGCGGACTGCAATCGATTCTAGTTTTTTTAATATATCACTCATTACGTTTAATCTTAACTCTAATTCTTTTTTAAGCCGGAATAATAACTTGATCAATGATAGCTTTGACTTCAGCCGGTCTCATTTCTAAGGCTTCACCAAATTTCTTAACCATTTTCAGCTCACTTGGATCGATGTCTCCATCCGCCGCTGCAATCATCATACATGCCTTAATCACATCCCTTTTGCCTTCTTCGTTCAAGAAAGTGGCAACACTTTTTAAGTATTCTTCTGGCTTCTCTCTTTTTCCTTTCACGACATCAATTTCGTGATAAATATTCCCCACATAAGCTCCAGTTATATCCTTATATACTTTGTGAAAAACAGAAATCTCTTGATCATCGACTACCCCGTCGGCTAAAATCATCATGATCAATAGTTTTTTGATTGCTCGCTGTTTTGCGGGCATCAACTCTTCTTCTTGCCTCTGACGAGGTTTTTCATCATCTGCCGATGTATCGTAAGATGGTATTTGCTCTACCGTTTCTGTTTGAGGGTTACTATCTATTCGCGGTCTGCTTTCAACTTGTGGTTTTGGCTGAGGACGTTCACTTACATCAATGGTCGGTTTCATTTCCAGAATACGTTCGATATAGGTATTCTTACAGTTTTGACACTCCACATATTTTCCTTTAGATCCAAGTGGAATTAACGGGATAAAATACAGGGTAAAAAACTGGGTTACTTTTTTCAGTTTATAAGGTTTTTGTCCGTCGCACTGTGGGCAATAAAATTGACCTTGTTCGACAGTACTGCGTACCCCTCTTGTCCCGAAAATGATAAATCCTAACATAGTTGTTTGGTTTGAAGCTTTTGCTTAGTAAATAAACTCTCCGTATTCCGATCGAATCGTCAGCTTATTTCCATCGTTGGCCTCACATCTGCCAACAACCTTTGCTTCTATTCCATAAGATTCAGAGATTGAGATAATCTCTTGTGCTAATTCAGGTTTAACATAAATCTCCATACGGTGACCCATATTAAATACCTTGTACATTTCTTTCCAATCTGTGCCTGATTCTTCTTGAATCAATTTGAACAAAGGTGGTGTTTCAAACATATCATCCTTAATGATGTGCAAGTTTTTCACAAAGTGTAACACCTTAGTTTGTGCACCTCCACTGCAATGCACCATACCGTGAATATCAGCTCTATGCTGATCTAATAAAGCTTTAATTACAGGCGCGTATGTCCGTGTTGGTGACAATACCAATTTCCCTGCATCTAACGGTGTATTTGCCACTTGATCGGTCAGTTTTTTTGAACCACTGTAAACTAAATCCTCCGGCACTTCAGGGTCAAAGCTTTCTGGATACTTTTCTGCGAGATATTTATTAAAAACGTCGTGACGTGCACTCGTCAAACCATTGCTGCCCATTCCTCCATTATATTCCGTCTCGTAATTGGCTTGTCCATAAGAAGCTAAACCGACGATGACATCACCATCTTGAATATTCTTATTGGTGATCACATCCGAACGTTTCATTCTAGCGATAACTGTTGAATCGACAATGATCGTTCTGACCAAGTCACCCACATCAGCTGTTTCTCCGCCGGTTGAATTAATATTCACGCCATGTTTTCGGAGATCTGCCAAAAGCTCTTCTGTTCCGTTTATAATTTCAGAAAGCACCGTTCCATCAATCTTATTTTTATTCCGACCAATAGTCGATGAGAGCAGGATATTCTCTGTTGCGCCAACACATAAAAGGTCATCAATATTCATGATTAAAGCGTCTTGTGCAATGCCCTTCCAGACTGCAGCGTCTCCTGTCTCTTTCCAATACATGTAAGCCAAGGAACTTTTTGTTCCGGCCCCATCTGCATGCATTACAATACAATAATCTTCATCGCCCGTTAGGTGGTCGGGAACGATCTTGCAAAAAGCTTGTGGAAACAAACCTTTGTCTACGTTCTTGATTGCATTGTGTACATCCTCTTTTGAGGCTGACACGCCTCTTGAATTATATCTTTGGTCACTCATCAATATGGTATTAACTCAAATAAAAAAAGCACCTCTCACGTTTCCGTGAAAAGGTGCTTAACATTTTAATATTTTTCTAGCTAGTTGTCTGAGCCGTCTCCTTCTTCTTCTTCTTCAGTCGCTTCAGTCGGCACATAATCAAAGCTTAAGATCACACATTCCGTACGACGGTTCAATTGGTGGTAATAATCGAACTTTGCTGGTTCAGAACGTTGTAATTTTGTAATCAGATCACATTCTAACTTGGTGAACGTTGTGTCTCCTCCAGGACCAACTTCTTTTAAAGTTGCCGGTGTTGACTCACCCAATCCACGAGGAATTAAACGCTCAGCAGGAATACCTTTTTCTTGTACCAAATAGTTCACACAAGACTCGGCTCTTTTTTGTGATAACGTCATGTTTGCACGATCGGAACCACGACAATCCGTATGAGATATCAATTCTACAATTAAGTTTGGATTCTCCATCAATAGATCATATAAATAGTTCAAACTATCCTTTGAATTGATCATTTGATTTGGATCTTCATTTAATGTATCCACAAGAAGCTCTGCACTACCGAGTGCATAACGAACCTCAGGCAAACGTAATGGCTTCTCGATATTCAATACTTTCAAATCACGAATGATTCTCGTATTGGTCTCGATACCTTCCGTAGTAAAATTATCATTAGCCCCTAAATATAATTTTTCGATTCCGTCTACTTCTAAGGTCCAAGTAGCACCAGGCTCTACATAACGCTCACCATCAGGCTTAGCACCTAAGTTTATTTGACCAGAAGCGTCTGTTACTAAATCATAGCTTGATCCATCAGAACCAACCAATTTCACTTTTGCTCCTTCGATTGGGTAACCTTCTTCTTGATCTGAAACAAGAATCATTACGTCAACCAATACAGGTGGTAAATAGAAATCCCAAATATCCTGAGAGTTACTTCCTTTTGAACCATTACGGTTTGAAGAGATATAACCTCTTTCAACTTTATCTTTTTCCGTATAAATGATATGGTAATCATCGCGGCAAGAGTTCATCGGGTAACCTAAGTTCGTTGGATTTTCCCATTTATTCTCTTCTCCAACGCGGTCAGCCATAAAGATATCTAAACCTCCCAAACCTACATGTCCATCAGATGCAAAATAAAGCTCGTTGTTCGGTCCCCAAGTTGGGAACATGTCGTTTTGCGCTGTATTGATATCTTCACCTAAGTTTACTGGTAAAGTCCAAGTATCAGAACGCTTATCGTAAGTTGACATCCAAAGGTCAACACCACCGAAACCACCGGCCATATTTGATGCGAAAATCAACGTTTTTCCGTCAGGAGAAATTGTTGGCTGTCCAACATTTGTTGAATCATGATCTTTCAGTTCCAGTAATTTAGGCTCTCCCCATGTCTTTCCTTTTTTCTCTGACATGTAAATTTCACAACCTAAATTCATTTTTTCTTTTACAGGACAACGCGTAAACCAAGCAGCTTTTCCTCGAGCATCAAAGCAAATACTACCTTCACTGTCCATTGAATTAATTGGCGACTCCATAGGTGTAGGTTGTCCCCAGTTACCTTTACGATCAATTTTTGACACCCAAAGGTCCATGAAATTCTCACCCGTAATTGGGTCAGCACCTTCACCTGTAGATCCAGAACGAGAAGAGGTGAAGTACATTTCTTTTCCTCTTGGGTCCATTACCGTTGCGTAATCGTATGAATTTGTATTCAACTTAGTCACGTTGTTTACCAAGTGCTTAGTCGGATTGTCCGTGCTTTCTTTATAATAATCACAAGATGCAATACGTGTTTTTGCCATTTCATTCGTAGGGTCTAACTTTAAGTATTTCTCATAGTTCTCCTTGGCTTCGTTATGCTTACACTGTGCCATTTCCATTTCGGCCAAGTACATGTAAACCAAAGGCTCCCATTCTTGGTAACGCAATAAAACTGCTTTTTCGTACTGCTCTTCAGCCGCTTCATGCTCACTTAGCATATCGTAACAACGACCTGCCATGAACGTGAAATAAGCTTTTTTCTGACGTGCCTTGGCATTTTTCGGACTGATTTTCTCAGCTGCAACTTTAAATGCCTCAGCTGCTTCAGAATAAGCTCCTGCTTTCCAAAGATTCACGGCTTCACCTGAATAGCTTCGTACAACTGGCTCTGTATTTTGAGTAAATCCAGTCGCACCAAATGCAACTAATCCAGCGATTAAAATAAAAGACTTAAGTGATTTCATATAGTTTACTTTTATGATATAAGCTTGTTACTGTAAGAGGCGAAAATAAGTATTTAATTTTACTTTATGACGCATTAAGGGGTTAAAATACGCATTTAAACTGTTTAAATATTAACGTTATTATTACTATATACTCTCCATTTCTCTAATAGTTTCAAAAATCCCTCAGGTAATTCAGATTCAAAGAATACGCGCTCACCTGTTATTGGATGATCTACTCCTAGTGTTTTTGCGTGCAAAGCCTGACCTGGCAAGAGCTTGAAGCAATTATTAATGAATTGTTGGTATTTCGTAAATGTTGTTCCTTTTAAAATTTTGTCTCCACCATACTCTAAATCATGAAATAAAGGGTGACCGATATGCTTAAAGTGGACACGAATTTGATGTGTTCGCCCCGTTTCGAGGTGACATTCTACTAATGTTACATAACGGAACCGTTCAAGCACTTTATAGTGTGTTACCGCGTGTTTGCCATACTCTTCCTCTTCTTCATAAACTCGAAACACTTTTCGATTATTTTTAGAGCGCCCAATATGCCCCGTAATGGTTCCCTCATCCTCTTCAACATCTCCCCAAACCAAGGCGTGATATACACGTTCTGAAGTACGGTCATGAAACTGTTGCGCCAAGCAAGTAAGCGCTTGCTCCGTCTTCGCTACGACAAGGATTCCTGTAGTATGTTTATCCAAACGGTGAACCAATCCCGGACGTCCAAAATAGTCCTCACGCTGAGGGAGGTTTTCAAAATGATAGACTAATCCGTTTAACAAGGTTCCAGAGTAATTTCCATATCCTGGATGCACCACCATATTCGCTGGTTTATTGACCATAATCATTTGATCATCTTCATAAACCACTTCAATGGGAATATCCTCTGGTATTAATTTTGTCTCTCGAACAGGGTAAGGCAAAACCACTGATATTTCATCCTTTGGTCTGACTTTATAGTTTGATTTAACGGATTTGCCATTAACAAAAAGAGTACCGGCCTTGGCAATATTTTGAATTCTGTTTCGGGATACATTTGGAATCCGCGTCATCAAGAATTTATCAATTCTCAATGCGTCTTGACCGATATCCGCAATCAGTTTATGATGCTCAAAAAGATCCTCTCGACTATCGTCAATCTCTTGCTCTGTGATTTGATCCTTATCTGATTCTTCTGTTGTCATTATTCCTTTACCAATTTCTTCGCATACAACGAATTTCCATCTTCATCTCTGATATCGACCAAGTATACACCCGGATCGAGATGGTTTACGTCTATTGTATGTTCATTTTCAGCAAAGGTAACCCTTCTTCCGCTCAAATCATAAATTGCCACGGTAAAGAACCCGTCTAAACCATCAATATTGACAAGGTTTTGAGCCGGATTTGGATATAAGATAATTTCTTTTGTATCAAGGTTTAATTCTTCTTCTGACAAAGTATAATCTAGGTTTGTTGAAAAAACCGGACGAATCATCAATGAAATCTCGAAGGCAGATGTCAACCACGATCCTGACGTGTTTCGAAAGACTTTATCACCGTTATCGATATTCGCATCCATACCGATGTTTAAACTTTCTGATTCAATATTCTGCCATCCTACATAATATTTTTCACCTACTAGTAGATAACTACTGTCTGCAAAAGGCAGGTAATCGTTATTGTTAAACTCATAATAACGGAATGCGTTTTGCGCACCGGCATACTCTGGCATGTGGGCATTAAAAAAGTTGTCTTGGTATATAATTTCTCCTGGCTCACCGTCATTATCATCCCAAACAGTTAAAAAGAAAAGTGTGCCGCTCATATCGTTTACAGACGGAACAAAATTCATCAGAATTCCTGTCAAGGCTCCTTCTTGGTATGACTCAAATTGATAAGCCAATAATGATCCAATCCCCTCAACGCCATATGCCGCTTCAGCAGAACCATCATCATAGGCATAATAGTTCATAAACGATTGCGTAAAACGTGTGGTATCATTGTACTTATTGATGTTACGATCTAGACCTGCACTCGAGGTAAAACTGAACGTCAAATCAAATATGGCAGAATCACCGGCAAGGCCGAAGTCATAATAAAAATCGCTTGCTCCGCCAAATGTACATACATTATACTCTTCCGCTCCAAAGCTGGCGTCTGGAGTCGATGTATTAGGAATCACAAACGGACCTCCTTCGAGCGCTCCAGCGCGTTGCACCTCCCAATTTCCAAAGGCAAAATTGGTTGCATCCGGACCAGGGATACTGCTGTATACGGTATAACTGATATCATCGGCTATATGCTCATTGCCTGTGGTGTTATTTTTATAATGATCCCAAGGTACGGCTGTATAATCTTTAAGAATGGTATGTATAGGTTCTGATATGGCCACATCTTTAAAGGATGTTATCTCACCTGAAAAATCCTCAGCAACGCTGACATAATCTACATGCCAATGATCTAGCGCACCTGAAAGGGATGCATAGTTTTTAAAACGGAAGCGATAACCATCATCGAAATAGCCTGTCTTGATTTGAATTCGCGCTGTATCCCAAGAATCAGGACCAACCTCATCAGGCAATCCATACCATTCTTCGATTCCATACCATGTTTCCGAATCGACATCCCACATCTCAACCACTAAGCTATCAAACGTGTCGGGCATATTTCCATATCCCTCGGCTTGATAAATAAAAGTTAAAAATACCAAGTCGCCATCTGAAAAACCAGAAAGATCTATAGGCCTAGAAGTTAAATAATCAGCAACACCAAAGGCGCCATCATCACCAAATTGATAAGGCCAACCATTTTCATCAACACCATCCAAAGTGGCAACACCCAATGACCATGGTTGATAAGCAAAAGAATAATTACGCCATGCATAATTATCTGTCCAAAGCGTCATCGTATCCGTTACGGTTTTTGTAAAGACACGTGCACTATCCTGGCAATAGGTTGGCTGACCTGGTCCTGTGTACCATAATGTATCTTGATCATCATCTAAGACACCGTCAATTAAGGTATCAATAAGGACGTAACATTCCTCAAAAACGTTAGTCTCAACAACTCCAACTACTGGGTAAAATTCTAAGTCGTTTACCCAAATATTGATCGGTGTAAATGGGTAATGTGTTGCCGTTTCCAACACCACACCTTCGTCAATTTTAACGGTATCATGTCTTGCAAAAATTGAATCACAAAAAATGGCGTCGGCATCAAATGCAACCGTATTTGTTTCATCCATTAATCGGTAAAAGAGTTCTTCTGATATCCCACCTTCATCATAATCAATTTCCTGTGGAAACTTGTCCAATGAAAAATCATCCCAAGCATGCTTTACATCCAAAGTTTCATACTCAAATAAGACCAAGCTGTCAATGGAATTAACGCCTGTTGTTTTGACTGCCAAACCTCTTTCTTTCGCAATTGACCCATTAACCAATAAAGGACTAATGCGTTCCTGGGCCATTGAAAAAAGACTGGCGAAAGTCATTAATGTTATGAGTAGAAGGCTTTTATTCATTTCGATCGCTCTTGACATGATTATACCACGTCGCTTTTACAACAATGGTTGGTTTCTTTCAACACTATTGAGGTTGACTTTTAGTTGCCCAGACTGTAATGGTTGTTCCGGCTGAAACATTCACCCCTTCTCCACCTCTTGGGTTTTGATCATGGATGACTGCATTCATTAATTCATCTTCTGTTGAACAGGTTGCACAATCTGGATATAAAGACAACGTCAAATTAGATAAACGATCGCGCGCTTCAGTTATTGTTAAACCTATTAGATTTGGCAATGAGGTCGTTTCTCCAGTTTTCCCTTGCGCCACAACCAATTCCACTCTCGTCCCTTTCGGCACAGCCGTTCCGGCAGGAATTTCTTGACCATTATACATTTGTTTCAACACAAACCCTTTACCTTCAATCGCCGGCTGATACGTTACTTTTGAACGGATTCCGATTGCCTCGAGACTTGATTCAGCCATACGCTGGGACATATCGACCACATCTGGCATTTTAACCATTTGCGGATTAATCGGCACGACGGATAACAAAATTTCTCGCCCGGATTTGACAAACATACCAGAAGAATCCGTTGGCTTTGGATATTGCCAGCACACCGTGCCTTTCGGCCAATTATCCATATACACCGAATCTTGAATCGTATACTTAATATTGCGATCACCGATAAACTCATCCAAATCGTCCATGTGGATTTTATAGAAAGTAGGCACTTCGATTTTCTCACCAAAACTGGTCGAGCTTTTCAGATACCACATTTCACCGACCACAATAATGATCCAAATAACCAGAATAGCTGCTACATTGAGCAGAAACTGTTTACTGACAAAGAACCGAAAAAATTTCTTCATTTAATCTTGTTTGGGCGGTAAACTTTTATGAATGAATACTGCGCTTCGGACAAATATAAGTAATCTCCCTAAAAGAGAGGAACGGTAACTATTTAACGTGAAGCTTATTTATTATTTGCGCTGATATTCTCCGATTATGAGTCTAGATTTTGTCAAAAAATAGGCTTTCTGATTCGAAAACATAAAGTCAGTCACATTTTTTGGAAGCGGATAAACAAAATCAACGTCCATGAACGCGAGATTGGAAACGGCTTCAATTCGGTCTTCATACATGAGCAAAAGATAATTACTCATTGCTCCAATGCGTGTTGCTGTTGTTGAATACATTTTAATAAAAGTTCCGAACACATCAAAAATAGCAACTCCAGCGCCGGGCACTAAGATGTAGAGGTAGTCATTACTTTCAAACATCTGCGTGGGTTGAAGACCATTTTCAAATAGGTTAAACAAGTTCTCTGTTTGGGACACCTTTTCTAATTCATTATTAACACGTACCAGATTCATAAGACCACCATCTAAGACCCAAAATGTATTGCCAGCAAATGATTCGCAGACGAGTATGGGTTGTTGCAGACCGATATTCACCAAATCAATTTCGCCATGAATATCCGTTAATGTATTGTCTAAAAAATGAATCACCGAGCGCTCTTGATCAAATAATAAAGTCCTGAAAGACTTGGTACTCTCCATTGACGTAGGTCGCATCGTTTTTAAGGACGTTGAATAAATGGTGTCCATTGGTCCGAAGTATTGCAAGATAACATCCTCTTGACAAAGGTATACCCGTCCAAAATTGTCAACTGAAAAATTAGAGAACTTTCCAGCAATCGAATCTTTGGTCACAAACTTCCTGTTCTGACCGAATGAAATCAGGGTGCTAAAAACCAATATGAAACTCAGGAAAATACGCATGCTTGTATTATACGCATGAAGTTACGATAAATTGTTGAAGGAATGATCTTCGCCTAACTAGAATCCGTAGGTGAATCCACCCAGTACTTGAAATCCTTGAACCGGATAACGGTTCCATCTGAAATACTTCTGCGCAGCGAGGTTATTGAACTGCAAGAAGACGGACGTACGTTTATTGTATCGGTATTCTAAATGGAGATTCGCATCTGCGACAAATCCTAGGTTATAATCATCATCCGTTGGATCGGTAACGAAAAGGCCCTCAGGACTTCTTCTTCCACCTAATAATTGAAGGTCGGCTTTTGCATAAATCTTATCATAAAGGTTATAAGATCCACGCAATGCAATGTCAATTGCTGGCAAGTTCCAAACATATAATCCGTCTATCGCTGAATAACGATTATAGGCAGCAATTAAGTCAACCTTCAATTTCTCCCCAGACTGATAAGAAATACTTCCATTAAGTCCAAAGGCGTTTACATCGTCATAAATGACATCAAACTGATAAAAATTAGACCAGATTGAAGGAGTTGTATCGTTTACAAATAGTGCCATTTCTGAAAAACTAGTCGAATGCACCTGGACATCAAATGACAACTTCTTAGACAATGTTCCTTTAATACCTCCATAAAATTTCAACTCTCTCGTATTAACCAAGTTCAATTCAGAATTAATGAAAGGATTAAAGCGATTTAATGTTTTAAACGTGTTTTGCGTTACCCCACCACCAATGCCGGCGTATGGAATAAACATGTCATTGAATAAGCTGTATTTTCCCTCAATGATCGGCACCGCTTTAAACGCTTCCTCACTGACAATGTCAAAGTTCAAATCAACCCCGTAGGTTACTTTCCATTTTCGACCATAAGAGGAGATAACCGGCTTTAATTGAATAATGGTATTGTTTTCATTATACCAAAAATCAGCTGGCACACTCGGATTACCAACCCCGAATTTATACTTGTTATACTTCACAGCTAATGCTGCGGTATAAACCTGCGTTTTTAATTTATAAGCCATCTCTGTTCCAATAATGAAATTGGTATTTCTGGCATTCAGATTTAAGTCATCCGGATCAAATTCGTGGAAATAATCGTAAGAAGTGTGAATGGTATAGAGCAACTTGGCACTATCCCGTCTTTCGAAATTGGAAAAACTGAAATTCCCAGCAATCCCTTGCACACGATTGCGCAACGAATCACTGCTTATCGCATCGGTAGAATCGACAATACCATAATAATGATAACCATTGTTGAGGTAATCAATTTGACTTTCAATTTTATAACGCGACATAAAAAACTCACCAAACACTTTTGCTTCTGTATCGTCGAATGTGCTTGGTGCATAATTTGGAATATCCCTAAAAGCTGAATTATGGTTAACATGAACACCATAAGCCGTCCGTCTATCTCTTACCGAATTATAATAGAATTCACCCAATGGATTAGCATAGTTACCAATACCCATACGCAAATAGCCCGGATACAATTTATCCAATTTTGGTACGATGCGGATTTTTGACGCCTCTATTTGATCAATCGAAATCTCCGTTGCCATCGTACGGGACAATAGTGGATAATTGATATTCGGAATCGGCACTACCGTATCAACAACCGATGGTTTATCCGCGATTCTATAAGATGGAGAAATCGTTCGTATCGCTTCTGATACGTTCGTGTAAACATCCTCATCTTGCGCCCAAGAAGTCGTCATGAAAGTGCATAGCAACACCAATAGACCATATTTTAATCTCAACTTACTCTCCATTTCCTATTTCAATTGTATTATCAACATCTGGTCCCAAGTCTTTCTCACGATTCTTATATTCCGTGATGACGTCCATGACGAGGTTGGCCTCATCAATGATTCCATCATCTTCTATCACATATCCCTTTAAAACACTATTAATCGTAAACTCTGCCTGGACATAATCATCCATACCAATTGAATTTTTCGCTTGGAGGATTAAAGATTTTGCTATCCAATAATCATAACCGGCGCGTTCTTTCATGATCTTTCTGACGATCTCTTCTGACTTTTTATAGTCCTCTTGCAAATGATAAATCAACGCGATACTGTAATGCGACTCAGCACCCAAGGCACTCGACGTTTCATCTGCAACATGCTGAAATTCCTCTAAGGCCACCTCGTAATTACTTGCTTCTAACTCAGCCTTACCAATCACATAATGGGCTTCAATCTTGACATTTTCCAATGCTTGATCATTGTCTTGTACACGCAACGCGTATATCTTTGCTGCACCCAACTCATTCGTAAAGGTATAACAGCGCATCAATCCGATACTCGCTCTTAATTTACTGCCCGGATAAGAAGCAACACTCTCTAGTTTTTCATAATACTCGCTAGCAATCGCATAATTTTTCAACTCATACTCGTATGCAGAAACCAAATCAGCTGCACGCTCCGTAAAGCGATTACTTGGTTTGGCCAATAATTTTTTGAATGCAGCAATTTGTTCTACCTCATTGTTCAGTTCACCATACGAATCGCCCATATAATAAAGCGCTTCAATTTCAGATTTTGGACGTGCAAATTGACCAAGGTATTTCTTAAATGAACTTGCAGCCACATCAAATACAGAATCCGAATATTGACGGAATGCAGCTGTGAAGACAATACTGTCTTGTTTAGCCTGATCAATGTCCATATTCAGAGAACTGAGCAAATCAAAATACTTGTCAGGCTGATTTAGTGCTGTGTAGATATCCTCGAGTCTTGCTAAAGCCGAAATTTCTAGATCTGAACCTCGGTATTCATTAATTACCTTTAAGAATTGTTTTTCTGCCTGTTCATATTCTTGATCGATAAAGTGCAACATACCGATTTGATAGATGGCATGCACCACTTTTGAATGTCCTGGATGATCTTGAATCAATTGATTATAATAACGCATCGCCTTGACCTTATGCGTTGGATCCTCTTCATCCAGCATCAAACGATAAGATTCAGCCGCCTCGTAAAGCGCCGGAACAGCCAATACAGAACTTGAATGATTATTGACAATATCGAGCATGATAGAAGCTTTATCCGTATAACGCTTTAAGAAACCATACGAAAGACCCATTTGGTATTTTGCATAATCCAACTGTCCGCCGCCCGTTTCAACTGCCATTTGATAATATTTTACCGCTTGATTATCATCTGGTTTGGTGTCCTTATTTGCGCGATACATAAAATATGAATCACCAATTCTTAAATACGCATCCGTCAAGCGTTTCTTATCCGTTCCATCAGATGCTTGCACATATGATCGGAAATTCTGAATAGCACTTAGGTAGTCCTTTTGTTTGAAATAACAATAAGCAATATTATAGTATGCATCATTGTGACGTTTGTGTGTATAACTTCCCGGCTCGTCCAAAAATGCGCGATACGTTACCACTGCCTCTGGGTACTTCGCCATGCGATAATTTGCCTCAGCTGACCAATACAATCCTAAGACATTTAATTTCTGATCAATCGGATAACGCTTTACTAATTTAAATGCCTCTATAGCAGCTGGCATTTCACCGTTTTCAAATAATTCAACCCCATAATTATAGGCCATGATCTGAAAAGCATTCTTCATTTTGAAGTCCTTATCTTCTATACGGTCAATCGCCTCAATAGCCGATTTATAATTACGCATGGTTGTATACACATTCACCAAGTATTGATAAACATCTTGATTTCTGGGTGATTTTGGATAACGTTTTAGATAGAGGTTCAGTGCCTCGACAGCTTCATCAAAGGGATTATAATCGAGCTTATACGAAAGTACGGCATAGTTATATAAAGCATCCTCTTCTATTTCTGCGTCAAACGGCATGATCGATGCTTGCTCAAAGGCATTTCGTGCATAGAAATATTCTTCTTGCTTCAAGTAACATTCTCCAATATGGTAAAGGGCCGTTTGCCCCAATTTATCTTGTTTTTTAGCTACTTTATCAAAAAGCGGAATGGCTTGTTCGTACAATTCACTTTTATAATAAGCATATCCCAATTGGTAGTCTTCATCCCGTGTTGTTGCACTTTTATTGTTATACTCCTCGAGGTATGGAACAGCCTCATGATATTTTCCGATGCGATAATAGGCGTCACCGATTAAGTGCGCTAACCCAATTGCATTTTTAGGATCTGCTGAATCTTTGCGAGCTGGTGCATATTCTAACAACTTTTCATACTTACCTTGGAGGTAGTAGATTTGCGCAATATAATAGGGGACCGCATTTTTAAAATTAGGATCATCCTTCAGTCGCGTAAAACCTTCCAAAGCGGTTTGGTAGCTTTTTTCCGTGTATGCGATATGCGAATAATAATATAAAGCAGGACTTTGGTATTGCCCTTCGATATTGATGATTTCATAAAAAGCATCACGGGCCTTTTTTAATTCGTCCTCCTGAAAATGGGCATAACCCAATTTAAAATAATACTCTTGTTTTTGATCTTCTGATAGGTCGTAGACATCAATTTGGCGCAACCATTCGATGGTTGATTTGTATTTTTTCTTTCGATAATAATAATTTCCCAGCTCTAAGTATACCGTCTGGCGATGAATTGATTCGGGATACTCTTTTAGAAAACCTAATAACAAACGTTCAGCATCTGCATGATATAAATGCAAGGCGCTTAAGGCCATATAATATTTTGACTTCACGTATAACGGATCATTCGCATCCTGAAGTTCTTCCATAAAGGCATTAAACTCTTCATGAGCAGCACTATATTTTGCTTTTTCATAAAGGTCTTCAGCACGATAAAAGCGTACGTATTTGGATTCGTATTTATCAGAGGTCTGTGTATATCCTGTCATAAACATTAAGACCATCATCATCAACCCGATATATTTCAATATAAAGTTTCTCATTTTCATCCCTATGGGCTACTTCGTTGTTTTATTCAACACCATCAAAATTCACGTTTGATTCGTTCAGACGTGATTTAACGCATAAAATTAAGTGGTAAGGAGCGGAAAAAGGGGCGCTCTTGCGAAAGTTATAAACGCGCTTCTGTTAAGATTAGCAACCCTTTCTTACTATTTAACCCGAAACGGTGTAAAAGTTACCGGACCAATATTGGATTCTAAGAACGTCATCTTATTTTTTTAACTTATTTTTGAAACAGCATGAGTGAAACAGAACAAAGCATACAATCAAGAAACAATATTCTATGGATTAAGGATGGTGAAATCCATCAAGATCATGTTGTTGTTTTAAAAAACGTCAACGTGGAATTAGCAAAAGGGGAATTTGTTTATTTGATTGGGCGAACTGGTTCTGGCAAGAGTAGCTTATTAAAAATGCTTTATGGCGAGATTCCACTAGCAGCTGGACAAGGAATGATTGCTGATGTTCAGCTCGAGAATTTGAATCGAAAGAAGATTCCTTTTCTTCGCCGTAAATTAGGTATTGTCTTCCAAGACTTTCAACTATTATCAGACCGCTCTGTGATGAGCAATTTGATTTTTGTCATGCGCGCGACGGGTTGGAAAAACAAAAAAGAAATTCAGCAACGTGGCGAAGAAGTGTTGAGCCTAGTTGGTCTAGATCATAAAGGTGATAAAATGCCCCATCAATTGTCAGGTGGTGAGCAGCAACGTGTCTCCATTGCCAGAGCATTGATTAATAAACCAGATTTCATTCTAGCGGATGAGCCAACGGGAAATTTAGATCCAGAAACCTCACAAGAAATCATGGGTGTTTTATTAGCCATAGCCAAAGAAGGAACTTCTGTTTTAATGGCAACACACGACATATCGATTATGGAGCAATTTCCTTCTCGTACCTTTAGAGTTGAAGACCAAACGGTGAAAGAAGTGAACCCGATGAACGAATTTAATCCTTTTGAACAGGTTAAGTTTGAGTAG